>DASTSB010000445.1:0-6907 GCA_035760885.1 Steroidobacteraceae bacterium
AATGACGCTCGCGGGTCCCTCAGACTCAGACGCTGACATCCATCAGTGCCTGCGGGAGAGCCGCTATCGGGACGCGCTGGCCATGTTGTTGCCGCGCTACCGAGACAAGGTTTTTCGCTTGTGCGTCAGCATGTTGCGAGACCGTGCCCAAGCTGAAGACGTGGCTCAGGACGTGTTCTTGCGGGTCTGGCGAGCGCTGCCTGGTTATGCGGGCCAAGCGTCTCTCTCCACTTGGATCTACGCCATCACTCGCAACGCATGTCTGTCGGAGTTACGTAAGAAGCGGGCGCTCGTCTCGATCGATGCGGATGACGATGAGTACCACGCGGAGGTTGCGGCGCTCTCGGTGTCGGATGCGGACGATTCCGCAACCACGAGCGTGGCGCAGCTGCTAGATCAATTGCCGGAGCGCTACCGACAGGCCGTGACGCTGTTCTATATGGAAGACAAGTCCTACGAGCAAACCGCCGCGAGCCTTGGATTGCCGTTGGGTACGGTGAAAGCCTTGTTGCATCGAGCACGCAAGAAATTGATCGAGCTGACCCGAGAGAGCGAAGCTGCCTAGAGCCGCCGAGATATGAAGTCACCGACTGCATTGCCGACACAGCACGAAGCTGAGTGGGCCCAGCGCTTAGAGGAATGGCGCGAGGGGCTCGCGAGCGCGACGGAAGCGACTGCAATCGAGTCTCACGTCGCGGGCTGCGACGAGTGCCGCGACTATCTCGATGCGCTCAACCATATCGATGCAGCGCTCGGTTCAACACTGAGCGCACCTTTGTTATCCCCGGGATTTGACGCCGCACTGTGGGCGCGCGTCGATTCCAACGATGCGATTCAACGCACGCTCGCGAAGCAGCGAGCGCAAGAACAAATGGAGCAGCAACTCGCTGCACTAGACTCACGGTGGCGACGCGCGCTCGTGTTGTTGATCCCCGGTGTCTTGGCCGGCATCGCCTTGGCGTTTTGGTTCGTATCCCTCATCGAACAGTCCAGCCTGCTCGCTCCCCTGCTCGCTGCACTTCAGGATCAGCTTGGTGCTCAAAACGGGCGCCTCGTGCAAGCTGTGGCGACCGGTATGTTAGGCGGCGCGGCTGGATTCGCGATGTCCAAGTGGTTTGCACCCCGATCGGAATAGTCGGCCTTGAATCCTCTCACCGCGAATCGGGCGATCTTTACACCCTGCTAGAATGCGCCCCCGCTCTGGGCACACGTGGCCCAGGCGTCACTGAAGTACGAACAACAAGATGACTGCGCATGGCTCTCCCGCCGGGGCGAACGCTTCGCACGCAGGCGCCGATCGCAAATTGATCATTGGCGCCCTGGGCGTGGTGTTCGGCGACATCGGCACCAGTCCTCTCTACGCCTTCCGCGAATGTCTCGATCCTCATCATGGCATCGCGCCGTCTGCCGACAACATTCTGGGATTGCTGTCGCTGATCGTCTGGTCGATGACGTTGGTGATCTCGGTGAAATACGTCGCGATCATCATGCGCGCCGACAATCGCGGCGAAGGCGGAGTACTCGCGCTCAGCACGTTGCTCTTAGGCGTCACGCGAAATTGGAAATTGTGGGGACCGATCGGCGGATTGGGCCTGTTCGGGGCCGCACTGTTCTTCGGCGATGGATTCATTACCCCGCCGGTTTCGATTTTGGGCGCAATCGAAGGCGTTGCGGTCGCGGCACCCGGTCTCAATCACTTCATCGTGCCGCTCACGATCATCATTTTGATTTCGCTCTTCATCGCCCAAAAACGCGGCACAGGTGCGATCGGCAAAGCGTTCGGTCCGGTCATGTTGGTGTGGTTCACGACGCTCGCCATATTGGGCTTGCGTTGGATCGTCGCGTATCCGCAAGTCCTGTTCGCACTGAATCCTTGGTATGCGATCAAGTTCATCGGGAGCAACGGCCCTGCAGGATTCGTCGTGCTGTCGTCCGTATTCCTGGCGGTGACCGGCGGTGAAGCACTCTACGCGGACATGGGCCACTTCGGTCGCCGACCCATTCGCATGGGCTGGTTCAGGATCACGTTCCCAGCGCTGGTGTTGAATTACTTCGGTCAAGGCGCAGTGATGCTGCATACGCCTGCCGCGATTCAAAGCCCCTTCTACTATCTCGCGCCTTCCTGGGCTCTGCCGCCGCTGATTTTGTTGGCAACGATGGCGGCGATCATCGCATCGCAAGCCGTCATTTCTGGTGTCTTTACTGTGACGCGTCAGGCCCTGAACCTGGGTTACTTGCCACGCCTCCGGGTGCTGCATTCTTCGCGCGAAGAAATTGCGCAGGTGTACGTACCCACCGTGAACTGGCTGCTCTGCATCGGGACGTTGCTACTGGTTGTGACGTACGGATCATCGACAGCTCTCGCCGGTGCGTACGGCATCGCGATTTCCAGCACGATGCTCATCGATGCGGTACTCGTGATTCTGTTATTGCGTTTCTCGCGCGCTAAGAATTGGCGCTTCACGACCGCGATCCTCGCCGTCATCGCGATTCTCGACATCCTGTTCGTCGCGTCGAACTCGCTCAAGTTTGCAGCCGGCGGTTGGCTGCCGATCACGGTCGCTGCCGTGGTCTATCTGCTGATGACGACCTGGCACGAGGGCCGTCGCACGCTCAACTGGGTGATCGCCAAAGAACAGATGCCCGTGCGCGATTTCCTGGCGTTGATCGAAAAAGATCCGCCGCTGCGCGTGCCCGGTACAGCTGTGTATCTCGCCGCCGAAGCCGGCGGCATGCCGCGCGCACTATTGAATAATTTGAAGTTCAATCGCGTGCTGCACGAACGCAATATTCTGCTGACGTTCGTGCGACCGGAAATCCCGTTCGTTCCGCCTGAAGAACGCGTCGAGATACAAAACTTCGGTCCCGGCTTATGCCGAATCATCGCGCGCTACGGGTTCATGGAGTCGCCCAATGTCGTTGCCGCACTGCGTGTTGCAGAAGAGAAGGGTGTGCCGTATGAGCCGGAACAGACGGTTTACGTCGTCGGCCGAGAAAACCCGGTCTTTGCGATCGGCTCGGGAATGCCGCTATGGCGTAAGCGGCTGTTCGCGCTGATGGGCCGTAACAGTCAGCTCGCCGCCATTCACTTTGGCGTGCCGAGCCACCGCTTGTTGGAAGTCAGCAGCCAGGTGAAGCTGTAGCGATCTTCACCGCTGCACGATCTGCTGCGACTCGACTCGCAGGCGTTCGAGACTGCGCTCGATGTCCTGAACACGGTCGACTTCATCTGCGAGCAGCGACTTCAATCGACAATCTAGATCGCGCGCGCTCAACACCAACCACAGGGCGACGAATAGCACCAACAGCGCGATCACGCCGAATAAAATCGTCACAGATGGTCACCAGTTTTGTTATTGCCGCCGCCGAATCGTTAGAGAGTAACGACGCGGTCCGCCATTCGCTGCGGAGCTTGTCATCTCTGGGAGCTGTTTCACATCGGACTAAAGTCTGAATCAGAGGTGATGAGGGGATGGAGTGATGAGGTGAAAAGCGAGGCGTATCTTTGCATTGACCTCAAGGCCGGAAGGAATTGATCGATGCGCCGCTCCATCGACCTGCGCCGCTCACCCCATCACTTCATCACTCCGTCACTGTACTTATTCCGCTTCCCAGCGCGGGCCCGGCTCGGTGAAAGAGTGGGCAAGGCCGATGAATGCCGGAAGTTCGGTCTTGATGACGTACGTCGGGATGGCTCCCAAGTACTCGGCATACCGGCCTTTGTCTTCGAAGCGATCGCGGAAGGGCGAAATTTGGAATGCTTTGCCAAAGCGCGACACGATGCCACCGCCGATATAGCAGCCGCCGAAAGCGCCCAGGGTAAGGCATAAATTGCCGGCGAGCGTGCCGAGCAGCGCGCAGAACATGTTCACAGCTTCAATGCACGTGCGACACGAACCTTCGAGCGCGCGACGCGTCACTTGCGGCGGAGTCAGTTGCTCAGGCACATGTCCATCGACGGCGCACAAAGCCTCATACAGATTGACGAGACCGGGACCTGAGAGCACTCGCTCGGCCGAGACGTGGGAGAAGCGTTGATGTAGTTGACGCATCACCGCCATCTCGCGCTCATTCATCACCGACAGGGTGACGTGACCGCCCTCGCCCTGCAGCGGAATGAAGTGTTCGCCATACGGCACGAGCCCGGAGACGCCCAGGCCGGTACCCGGACCGAGCACTGCGATCGGCATGTTCGGCTGCGGTCTGCCGCCCCCGACGGCTTCCAAATCTTCCTGCGGCAAATGGCGCACAGCCATCGCAAGCGCGGTGAAGTCGTTCATGAAGATCAGCCGATTGAGCTTCATGCGTTGACGCGTTTGTGCGGCTGACCATTGCCACACGTGATTGGTCATGCGAATGACATCGCCGGTGATCGGGCCGGCAATCGCCATCGATCCCTCCACAGGCCGACGCGCGCCTTGCTCTGCACCGACTTTGCGCAGGAAATCCTCAGCGGCAGCGACCAGATCCGGGTAATCGGCGCAGGGCAACACCAATTCCTCTTTGAGGTCGTACCCCTCCAAGAGAGCGAAGCGCGCGTTCGTACCGCCAATATCTGCAATTAAGCGAGGAGTAGCGGAGGACTGCGAAGATGCCATTTGCGAGCCTGTGGCCGGGTGGATCGGGACGCGAAGCATACACAACGCGCGATCGGGGGGAAGACGGATGCGCGTTGGCTAAGCTTTATAACCTTAAGGCGCCCAGAACAATTCGACCGGCGTGCTCTTTTGGCGCAACAGCAGGCGTGCAGGCGCTTCCGTGTAGGGACCATCGCGCTGCGCACGCTCGAGCGCTTGCCAACCGGATTCGCCGCGTACCAGCAACACGATCGATCGCGCATCCAGAAGCGTTTGTAGATTTAACGTGATTCGCGCATGAGGGGGCGTGAGCGCGTGTACTGCAACGCAGCCGGAAGGCGCCGCCGGATCGACGGCTTTGGACAGGGCGAGTGAATTCGGGCACAGGCCGGCGATCTGACCATCCTGACCCAAACTCAATACGACGACGTCGAAGGGCCGCGCGATGCGGGTCAGCGCTCGCGTGACCCAGTCGGCACCGGCTTCGGGAGTTTGCGCTGGGTTTTTTAAGCCGACAAAGTGCGCCGCTTGAGCCGCGTTCTGCAGCAACGTCTGCCTAACCTGCCGCTCATGACTGAGCTCTGCCTGAGGATCGACCCAGCATTCATCGCTCAACGTGATCCAGACTTTGGACCACTCGAGGGCTTCGGCCGACAGCGTGCGGAACAGTTCTTTTTCAAGCTCGCCGGAGGACACGACCAGACTCGCTCGCCCGCGAGCCGCAATCGCTTCGTCCAAATCGACCTTGATCTCACCAGCCAATGCTCGTGCTAACGCTACGGAATCGGGAAAGCGATGCACGTGCATGGCGGTGTACCGAAAACCTACAACTCATTCCTCCACTGAAAGCCGTCGCGCCCGATCAATGAGCTCGCAGCAGCGGGGCCCCAACTTCCAGCGGTGTACGTCTTCGGTCGTTCATCGTATTGAAGCCAGGCTTCCCGGATCGGATCGATCCACTGCCAAGCGGCGTCCAATTCATCGCGTCGCATGAACAACGTGAGGTTGCCCTTCACGACATCCGTCAGCAATCGCTCGTACGCATCCAGACTCGGCGTCTTGAACGCATCGGAGAAGTCCAGACTCAAGTCGACCGGCTTCAGGCGCATGCCTTCGCCCGGGCTCTTGGCGAGCACCGACAGCGTGATGCTTTCATCCGGCTGCAAGCGAATGATCAAGCGATTCACCGCATGGGCCGAGTCGGGACGCTCATAGATCGAGTGCGGCAAATCGGCGAAAGTCACGACGATTTCGGACACGCGTTCTTGCAGGCGCTTGCCGGTGCGCAAATAGAACGGTACGCCAGCCCAGCGCCATGAGTCGATTTCCGCCTTGAGCGCAACGAACGTCTCAGTCGTACTCTCCGGCGGCACATCCTTCTCTTGCAGATAGCCGACGACCGGCGCGCCATTCGAGGCACCTGCTTTGTATTGACCGCGGACGGTTTTCGCGAGCACATCACGGCCCGTCAACGGACGCAGCGCACGCAGCACCTTCAATTTCTCATCGCGCATGGCATCCGGATCGCTCGTCGCCGGCGGCTCCATTGCGATGATGCACAACAGCTGCAAAAGATGGTTTTGCACCATGTCGCGTAAGGCGCCGGTTTGATCGTAAAAGCCCGCGCGCCGCTCGACGCCGAGATCTTCCGCGACGGTGATCTGCACGTGTTGGATATAACCGCGGCGCCAGAGGGGCTCGAACAACAGGTTGCCGAAACGCAGCGCCAACAAGTTCTGCACCGTCTCTTTGCCGAGATAGTGGTCGATGCGGAAGATTTGCTTTTCCGAGAACATCGCACCGACGCGCTCGTTGATCAGCGCGGATGACGCACGATCTTCTCCAAGTGGCTTTTCGAGCACGACGCGCGAAGTCGGCGTCACCAACGAATGACGCGCGAGTCCTTCGCAGATGCTCGCAAACAAATCCGGCGCTGTGGACAGGAAGAACACGCGGACTTTGCGTTCGCAGTCGCGTAACACTTCTGCAAGCTTGTTGAAATCGCCATCCGATTGCGCATCCACCTTCACGTACGCAAGTTGCTTCGCGTACTGATCCCAGACGTCGGAATCGAACGCCTTGCCGATGTATTTCTCGCAAGTGGTGCGCACTTGCGCCATATAGTCTTCGCGAGAAAGATCGCTGCGGGCGACGCCGATGACACGGGAATTTGCGCTCAATTGCCCGGCCGCCAGACGCCGGTATAACGCCGGCAACAATTTGCGCATGGCCAAATCGCCAGTGCCGCCGAACAAAATCAAATCGAAGTCAGAAAGGACGGATTGCATGAAAAGCTGTACGGAAGACGCCTGCGGACAGCGCAGACAAGG
>DASTSB010000446.1:0-4005 GCA_035760885.1 Steroidobacteraceae bacterium
AACCTCGCCGATGTTCAGCAAGCAAGCAGCTTCGATGGCGGCTCGCCTAACGCGCACACGACAATTCGCACCTTCGACGGCTTGGTCGTAGACCTCGATGGCTGGACGAAGAGCGACAAGCACTACGTCAGCGTCAAAGCATCGTTCGACCCGGCACTTGCTGATCAATTCAAGCTGCCGGCCGCCGAAAACAAAGCTGACGACAAAGCCGCGGATGCGAAGAAGGGCGATGACGCGAAGCCAGATCAAAAGCAAGAAGCAAAGCCTGCGGACGTCGGCGAGGAAGCCCACACCATCAACACTCGCGTGTCAGGCTGGGTGTATGAAATTCCTCAATATAAGTACGATGCGATCTTTAAGCCGTTGGAGCAGTTGCTAAAGAAACAAGACAAGTGATGAAGTGATCCATGATGGAGTGAACGGGCGCAGGTCGCACAGGCCGCACCGTTCACTTCATCACCACTTCACCGCATCACTTTTTCTTCTTCGGCAGCACCACGACGCGCGTGCCCGTCCAACGATCCGGCCACGCTAACTTCTCTTTGTCGATCCAGAGCCATGCGTACGCGAGCAGCAGCGGCATTAGCGAAAGCGCGGTTGCCAGCTTGCACATGAACGCATCGGCCCAGTGCCCCCAGATCAACGGGTAGCCGACGAAGAACGGTGTCCACAGAGCACCCACGATGAGTACGCGCATCACGGCCTGACACCAATGAATCCGTGAGCCGTCGGCCTTTTGCATGCGTAACCTCCACGCAACCATGCCGAGCGTCTGACCGCTGCGCAGCCAGAAGAAAACAAAGAACAGGCCACTCACCAGCAACACGATCGCCCAATGCACATACGCGAGCATCCCGACTTCCTCGGGAATGAATCTGCGGCCGTGAAGAAATGGCAGGAATGGCATCGTGACGATGAAGGCCAATGCCAGCACTGGGAAGAGGTCATACACCATCGCCGCCACTCGGCGCAGGAACCCAGCAGAACGGATTGTTTCCGTATCGCTATGGCTCGATCGGAATGACACAACTGCAGGCTGTTCGCCTGATGAAGGCGTCTGACTAGTCACTATTCACTATCCGCAAGTCACTTTCTTGGCACGCCTACCGCACTCTGGACAACGCCGCACCCGTGATCAGCGCCAGCAGGGCCGTCGGAAGCCACGCGATCACGACCGGCGGCAAGCTGAAGACTTCTCCTCCGCTTTCCAACATCTTTGCGAGCAGGAAGAAGACCACACCGATCATGATGCCCACCACCGTGCGCGCTCCCGTCCCGGTCGAACGCATCGGGCCAAACGCAAACGGCACTGCCAGCACCACAATGATGGCGACAGCCGCGGTCCTGGAAATGCGCGACCACAAAGTCGTTTCGTATTGGCGTGAATCCAGCCCGTTGGATTTCAAATGATTGATGTACGCAACCAACGAAGCAGCCGGCAACGAATCGGGCTCGAGGATCGCAAGACCCAGAAACTCTGGTGTTAACCGCGTGTCGAGGGTCGCCTGGGCTTCGCGATGTGGGACGACTCGATTTTGTTGGAACTGCGATTCCTGGTACGCGCTCAGCTTCCACTGATCGTCCCCTGCAACAGCAGCGTTACTCGCCTGGCCGAACGACAACAACCTGCGCTGCGAATCGAATTTGAAGATAAAGATGCCACCGTAGGATTTCGGTGCGCTCGACTGCGGCTGAATGGCAATGATGGTATTGCCATCTTTCGCCCAGGCGCTGCGGTTCCCCGCCATGCTGTAATCGTGATACTTCTCGAACGTCTTCATCTGCCGCGCATACTGTTCCATCGACGGCGCCATGAACTCGCCGACGAATCCGGTAATGAGCATCAGGATCAGTCCTGCGATTGCGACCCACCCGCCGATTCGAAACACTGAGACGCCGGCTGCGCGGACGACAATCAACTCCATCGAGCGCGCAAGGTTACCCAACGCAAGCAACGCGCCGATCAACGATGCGATTGGCAGCATATCGAATGCATACCGCGGCAGATTCAAGCCGACGAATACGAGCGCATCGCCCACGCCGTACGTGCCGATGCCAATCTCGTCTTGCTGAGTGATAAAGACGTACAGGCCGCTCAGGACGAGCAGCACCAACATGACGAGCAGCGTGTGCACCAAGACCGAGCGCAGCACATATCGAGACAAGATACTCATGCGCTCACCAATCGTGCTCGCGCCGGCGGACTCTCGCGTGCGAGCAACCACAGGCCAATGAACAAAGCGATCGCATGCACCCACCAGAGCCCGATGAAGGCGGGCGCGAACTGAGACTCGACCCACGTGCGTGCCGCGACCAGCATCTGCGAGTAAAGAAAGTACGCGAGGATCGCAATACCGATTTTGCCGAATCGGCCCTGACGCGGGCGCAAGCGCGACAGCGGCACAGCAATCACCATCAGAACCAGGGCCAGCAACGGAGTGGAAATACGCCATTGCAGTTCGGCGATATCATGCGGATCGTTCGAACTCAGCAGCTCGCGAGTCGTCTTTAGATCGGCACTGCGGGCCTTCGTGTTCAGCTCGCCAAGATTGATCGGAATGCTCGCCTGGCTGAATTGAATGATCCGGAACTTGCCTTCACCCGCGACACCTTCGTAGCGCACGCCGTCGTAGAGAACGACGGTTTGTTGCGCTTGCCCTGCACCGCGCTGCTCCGCACGGGTCGCTGACCAAACCTCCATCGCGCCGTCTTTGTTTTCCTCGGCACTGTGATCGATGAAGACGTTCACGTTGTACAGGATGCCGTTGTCATCGATCTTCTCGGCGTAGAACACGACGTTCTTGCCGACGTTGCGGAAGCGGCCGGGCTCGAATTGACCGAAATGGGCTTCACGCACGGCCTCGAGCCGAATCTCCCGCGCGCGGGCAGAAGCATCGGGAATTGCCCAAAACGATAGCCAGACGAGCAACGCAGCAATCGCGACGCCCAACATGCCGATGGGCCGGTACAGCCCCACCGGACCGATGCCGCAAGCCTGAATCGCAGCCATCTCACTTTCGTGATACAGCCGCCCAAGGCCGAGCATGATCGCGAGGAAGAAGCCGATCGGCACGACGACGGTCAAATACCCTGCGGACGTCAGGCCAATCAGCGCAAAGACGACACCGGATGGAAAATCGTTCGCGGCAGCCTGCGCTAGTACGCGAGCGAGCTGATTGGAGAGCAGGATCACCAGCAGCACGACGGTTACGGCAACCCAGGTGACCGCGACTTCGCGAAAAATATACCGATCGAGCGTTCGCAACGATGCGCCTTCAGCAAGCTGTGCAATGGACTTCAGAGCATCGCATCAGGGCTCGCCCGCCATTCGATGCGTGTTCGGTTAGACTAGCGCGCATTCTCAAGGCGCGTGTCGTGCTCGGGGCCGTACGTTAAGCGACGCGGCACGCTGCGTAAACCCATGCGAGCGGCTTTACGTCGCTACCCACAGCGAGGACTCTTCATGGATTTTTTTGTGAGCACCGGCGCCGTCACGCGCCAACGCACCGAATGCGCCATCGTCGGGATCTTCGATAAGGGCACCTTGAGCGATGCCGCCGAGGAATTGGATCAGCGCCTGGGTGGCCGCATTGCGCGATTGGTGAAGAAAGGCGACATGCGCGGCAAGTCCGGCGACCTGCTCTTGCTGGCTGACCTTGGCGCGCCCGCGGAACGGGTCATTCTCGTGGGCTTGGGATCGCGAGCGAGCTTCAAACGAAAACAATTCCGCAGAGCACTCGGCAGCGCGGTTGCAACGCTCGCAAAGACGGGGGCCCGAGATGCGATCAGCTATCTGGCATCCGATGATCTCGACACCTATACGACCGGTCGGATCGCTGCCGAAGTCGTCTCCAACTCGCAATACCGCATTCCCGATCACAAGACCGCGAACAAGAAGCCCAAGCCCGCATTGACGCGCTTCGGCATTGCCGTGACCCAAAAAGGGGATCGCAGTGCTGCGGAACGAGGACTCTCACACGGGCAAGGCATTGCCGCCGGCATGGC
>DASTSB010000447.1:0-6349 GCA_035760885.1 Steroidobacteraceae bacterium
CGCGCATTGAATGGCCCGAACTCATCGCCATTGCGCGGCAACGCCTGCGATGAATTTTGGGCACCGGCCCACTGCGCGGCCAAACAACCGAACAGGATGAATGCCGACTGGGCCAATCGGCAGAGACGCTTGAACATCGAATCCCCCAGTGGAGCGCGGCGCGAGACCGCTTGCTTTCGTTTGTGGCGAGGTCAACAATCGCGGCCGCATTAATAAAACGATTTTGTTTTTTAAGCAAGGAAGCGGCAAGAACTGGTGATGAGGTGATGGAGTGATGGGGTGAACGGCGCAAGTCAATGGCACGGCAAGCGCTCGGAGAGCGATCCACCCGCATTGTGAGAATTCACGGTCCTTGCGCCGAATCTAACAAGGGCCATTAATCCGATTGCCTGTGTCACCGAGACCGCAGAGGCGTGGAGAGAACTGCAAGCACACAAGAATTTTGAGCCCCACCGTTCACTCCATCACCTCATCACCCCATCACTTATGAACAACGAAGTTTTTATCAGCAGCATCGCCGCAGCCGCACTCGCAGGCTTGCTCTTCGGCTTCGACACGGCAGTGATCTCCGGCGTCACATCCGATCTTCGCGATCTGTTCGCGCTGTCGCCTTCTGCAATGGGCGTCACCGTGTCGATCGCCTTGTGGGGAACATTGATCGGCGCACTCTGCGCCGGTTGGCTCGGCGACCGCTACGGAAGTCGCGACTCGCTGCAGCTCATGGCGGTGCTGTATTTCATCTCGGGCGTGGGATGCGCGATTGCTTGGAGTTGGATTTCGCTTGTGACGTTCCGCTTCATCGGCGGACTCGCGATTGGCGGTTCGTCAGTTCTCGCGCCGGTCTACATTTCTGAAATCGCCCCCGCGCGCAGGCGTGGCGCACTTGTCGGTCTGTTTCAGATCAACATCGTGGTTGGGATCCTGGTCGCTTATCTCAGTAATTATCTTGTCGGCCAATTGAACCTTGGCGCACATGAGTGGCGCTGGAAGTTGGCCGTGACCGCGGCACCAGCTGCATTGCTGTTCTTCATGTTGATCGGCATTCCACGCAGTCCGCGTTGGCTGGTGTTACGCGGTCGCATCGATGAAGCACGTGCTGCATTGGCCCGGATCGGTTCGCTAAAAATCGAAAGCGAATTCGCTGAGATCAGCGCGTCTACTGCTCAGTACAAAGCCGACGCGCGCGCCCATCTGTCGTGGGCCCATCTACGCAAGCCGATCTTCCTGGCTGTCGCAGTCGCGATGTTCAACCAGCTCTCCGGCATCAACGCGATCCTGTACTACTTGAACGACATCTTCGCGAGCGCAGGATTCGGCAAAGTCTCCAGTGATCTGCAAGCCATCGCGATCGGCGGCACCAACTTGTTGTTTACGATCATCGCGATGGCGTTCATTGATCGCGTCGGACGCAAGCGCTTGCTACTAATCGGCGCGGTCGGCACAGCTGTGTGCTTGGCGTGTGTCGCGTACATCTTCGCGAATGGCGTCGGACAGCAATTCCTGATTTGGACGCTCATCGGCTTCATCGCGTTCTTCGCGTTCTCGCAAGGGGCGGTGATCTGGGTCTATATCAGCGAGATCTTCCCAACCGCGTTCCGTTCGCGCGGCCAGTCGATTGGCAGCGGCACGCATTGGTTTATGTGCGCGGTGATCTCGCTCACTTTCCCCGCGATCGCAGCGCAATCACAGGCGGCACCGTTTTGGTTCTTTGCCGCGATGATGGCCTTGCAGTTCGTCGTCGTGCTGTTCTTCTTCCCTGAAACGAAGGGCGTTACGTTGGAGAGGATGGCGGAGAAGATGCAGTAGGAGCGAGAAGATCTCTACGGGGAACACGGGGGACATCGGGGTCGGATGAGAAGAGGCTGCTCCATGAGCTTCTTACTGCCAACTCTCAACAGTCAACCGACAACTCAGAAGACGATCTCAGACGCAACACAAAGCGCGCATAAAAAGAAGTGAGTAAGTGAGAACAAACATTGCGCGCGCGAGTGAGAATCAGCGGCGTTGATTCCAAAATAGCTGTCACACCCGCGAAGGCGGGTGCCTATCTGATCTTCTGAGTGCATGAATGACGCCCACGCCTTCGGCCGGGACCGGCGAAAGTGAGCCGGTGCATTTAAGAGAGGACACTTAACGTGTCGCATCTCCGGCGAACGCCAGGACACGGACGTCCTGGCTAAGGTGGCCATGTCGGATCCCTTCGCATGTCTCAACGCATCAGACGTCGCATGCACCCAGACTTCGGCGCACCGCCTTGTGGCCTCAACCCCTTGATCAGACGCTGACGAAATACGGAATCGCAGCGAGCACGATTCCGATGGCTACGAGAAGACCTACGCTGGAAATAAAGTACGGAAAGATCATGAGTGCGAGGCCACAGACGAGGGGAACGACCGTCTTCTGCTTCTTTCCATAGAGGAAGTAGCCCAGACCGATCGAGCTAAACAACAGTCCCCACAGTAAAAGCGAAGTGCTCAATCTTGTTCAGTGGTGGCCAGCTTGCTTGTAGTGTCCCGAATCCGTGGTGAAGGGCGCAACAGTTCGTATCTGGAGCACGACGGACACAAATGGTTTCCCGCCGCACGAATTCAGGAGGTTGGGCCGATCACTCCCGCTTCACGCGAGACGACTGAATGGATGTAGGAGATAGGGCCGAGCACCTCTGCCTTCACGGGGCTTCACGGAGAGGTCGACGAAGTGCTTTCACCCTCTCCCCAACCCTCTCCCGTCAAAGGGAGAGGGAGCGATCACCCCCCCCCTTGTGGGGGAGGTCGACGAAGTCGGGAGAGGGGCCGCACACTAGTCCTTCCACCCACCAGCACGCGCTTCGATGAAATCCATCAACGCCTTCGCAATCTTCTGATGATCTTTAATCGAAGGATGGTAGTGACATCCGTCCATCGCGAGATCGGGGATCGGGATGAACCCGATGTCGTTCTCGCCCGTCGCTCTTAGTTGTGAGACGACTTTGGCCACCTCATCTGGGATTTCTTGGTTCAAGCTGCTGGTCGCCCAGAACAGCAGATGTGCATGCGGTTTCTTCTTTCGAAGTTCGTGCACGAACTGAACGAACGTCTTCTCGAAGTCAACATGCAGTTCGTCGCGCGATTTCCATTTCTCGCCGTCATGCAACTCGGTCGAGAAGTCATTCGTGCCGAGGGAGATCACGATCCACTGCGGATTCCAATTCGGATTGTTGCCGCGTTGAGCGTGATCAAAGAGAACGAACGGATATGCGATCGGCATCGTGTCGTTAGGGCCGCCGTTGTAGTTGCGAACGATGCCGCGACCGGAAATCGCGTTCACTTGATAGTCAGCGTCGAAGTGCCGCGCCGTTATCGGGCCGAACGCTTGTGAGTTGTCGGTACGTTCCCAGACTTGCTCCTCCGTGCATTCCCGGTCGTCCGACGTATTGCCGTAGCCAACCGTGTGCGAGTCGCCGATGAATTCGATTTGTCGAGGGCGAGGCTTGATCGCGACGTTCTTTTCCGATTTCGGCAGATAGAAGCCGCCGAACTCATTCGCGCCTGCCTGACTCTCTGTGACGGCTTCGACACGGAGCCGATGTTCGGACTTCGAAAGTCCTTGGACCTCGTAGTATCCAACGGCCGGCTTCTTCAGCGTCGCGACCTGATCGCCATCGACCAGCACCCGCAAGATCACATCGCCCTTCCCCACTGCAAAGAATGCGGACGTACCTTTGAATGCCGTCTCGAAGTACGCACCGGGCCATTGGTACCGCAGTGATCCCTTGCTTCCGGGTTCGCGTTCCACTCGCGTAACGGTATAGGTCGCAGTCACGTGGGCTGCATCCGGCAAGAAGGCGACGGGGGTGACGCTTGGCTTGGCAAGTGCGCCGCAGCTCCAAGCCATTGCAATCAAGAGGGCGAGATAGTGCTTGTTCTTCATGCGATTCGGGTGGATGGAAGAGGATGTTCCGAACCGCATCATAGATGCGTTGGCCTGCAGAAGGCACTGCTGCCATTCTCTTGCGACACTCGAGCAGAATTGATGCTATGTTTTCGGCAACGCACGCCTCAGAGAACGATCATGAATTCATTCCTGAATCCAAGAAGCTGGTCAGCAGCACTGATAGGCATGGCAGTGGCAGCCCTCTTGATCGGTATTGCGCTACTTGGGTTGGCTTACGGCGACTCGCTGAGAACCGATGCACATTTCATTGCACATCCGCTCGTTGCAGCCGCGCTCAAATGCGGATCAGCCGGCGTGGTTCTCCTGCTGTTGCTTCAAGTGACTAAGAGATCCAGCCAAGACTCACGCGATCCATAAACCATGAAGCCTCGCGCATGATCGCTTGGTCACACGGACAAGGCGGTCATTCTTCGTATTCGGCTGATCCTTGAACCCACAGAAAGGACTGCGCATCGATCATGTCTCGAGGACGCAGATCACGTTGATCCTTGCGCACCTGAGCAGCGAGATCGAGAAGCCGGCGATAAGTGCGCCAGTTCGGTCGCGACCGATATTCGAGATCGAACTCATACTCGCGTGCAGCCGCCCGCATCGTATTCGGCTTCATGAACATGTGCTGATCGGGTTGCGCGATGAAGCCGAACACCGTAACCAGCGGCCACGTCAGCACTCGAGTCTGTTTTCGCGGCAAACCCGCGACTACTTCGACCCACGACTCGAAACGCGTCTGCAAATCGTCTTTGCCGTGCAGAAATTCGAAGAGTCCATGCGAGAAAGCTTTAGCGCCCGCTGGTGACTTCACTGCATCGCGAAGAGCCATCTTCTCGAACGAGAAAATCATGCTGTACAACGACTGCTGCTCTACGCGCACGGCGCGTGCAGCGATCTCTTCATAGCAACCGCCGTCTAGTAGCTTTCTAAAGGTCTCGATCCCAAGCGCTTCGCGCCAGCGAAGATGAGATTCCCATTTGTACTCGCGCTCGGTGTCGACGTATTCCTCGTCGCGGAATCCGTTTGGAAAGAAGCGCAGGAATTTACGTCTGCATCGTAAGGCTCCCGCGTTCGGACTGCTTTTGGCTCGTTCACGAGCCCGCTCGCCAGTTTCGATCCTCACGGGTATCGACCTCATGCGTCATCACATGAGGAACTAACGCTTGGAGTCGTGTGCGAGTTGCAGGAGGATTGGCGGTTGTGAGTTGTCGGTGGGCAGTAAGAAGCTCGCGCCACTCTGACTCCTTCCCTTGCTTTCAATTGCAAACAATTGCATTGCGAATTGCCCCCATCCTGACCTTCCCCCGTGAAACGGGGGAAGGAATAAGAAACAGCATCGCTCCGCTCTCAACGGTTACAGTTGTGCGTTGACGGTTGAACGATCGAATTCGCGACTGCATTTCACAGGTCCCGGACGTTCACACCCGACACCACATACTCGCTCACACATCACACGCGCAGCACACACGCGTTCTTTCCTGACTGAGGCCCGCCGCTCTGTTCTGATCATCTCTGTGTCCTCCGTATTCTCCGTGTGAAATCTTCTCCCGTCACGAAGCCGCGCTCTTCATCGTGTTGGCGAGCAGCGTGTACACAGCGACCCACGCATCCCGTGCTTCGGTTGTGAATGTGGGCCCGAGCCCTTGTTCGAGAGTCCATAACAGCGCGCTCGCGACTGTGTCGTAATGTTCGTTGCGCACGCCATAGGCACCGTGTTGCATGCCCAAGTTGCGAACACCTGGGACGATGGTATCGAGTCGTTTGAGTCCGTTGACGGCGGTACCGATCATCGTCATGAGTTTGCGTCGCTGTTCAGGCAAAGGATTGCTCACAATCGGGAAGGACTGCGTCGAGTAGGACGCTCCGTCGGGAAGGACTTCGTCGGGACAGGGCAAGAGGAGGCAAGCCGCCCTCGCCGGTCGCGCCGAACGGCGCGCGTAAGTGCACCCTCTCCCCGGCCCTCTCCCGTCAAAGGGAGAGGGAGTCTCATGATCATCTCCGTGCTCTCCGTGCTCTCCGTGTTCTCCGTGGAAATTCTTCTTTCCGTCGACCGTTTACGGTTGGCAGCAGGACCATGCTTCGCGGAGGACGGCAGATCATTCGCCGTCGCGATCACACTGGACACATCACACGTCCTTGTTGACTCCCACCCCAGTATTCCCCGTGGAGATCTTCTTAGGAACCCAGCGCTTTCGCAATGGCGCGCTCGGTAATCGGATTCATCACCGCATACCCTTCTGGCGTCGGATGAACGCCATCATTCGCAAGGCCGGGTTTCATCGCACCTTTGTCATTTGCCATGGCCGCGAAGTAATCGGCATACGGAATGTTGTGTGCCTTCGCGTACTGCTTTATCCATACGTTTAAATTTGGAATCTGGGGAATCGCTTGCGACTCCGGGCGCCAGAAGAAGTGATCGGCAGGA
>DASTSB010000448.1:0-5696 GCA_035760885.1 Steroidobacteraceae bacterium
GCGAGATTCAGTGCACCGATCGAGATCGGTGGATTGAAGAGCGCCGATCCGCTCGATCCGAATGTCGCCCAGTGGTGGAAGCAGAAAGTCGACGAGATCTATCGCTACGTTCCTGACTTCGGCGGTTTCCTGATCAAAGCGAATTCCGAAGGACAACCGGGGCCGCAGGATTACAAGCGTTCGCATGCGGATGGCGCAAACATGTTTGCGGATGCGCTCGCCCCGCACGGAGGCGTCGTGATCTGGCGTGCGTTCGTTTACTCCAACGACGTTCCCGACGATCGCGTCAAGCAGGCCCACACAGAATTCGTGCCGCTCGACGGTAAATTTCGCGACAACGTCGTGTTGCAGGTCAAAAACGGACCACTCGATTTTCAGCCGCGCGAACCCTTTCATCCGCTGTTCGGCGCAACGCCACACACGTCGGTCGGGATGGAATTCCAAATCACCAAGGAATATCTAGGCTTCGCCACCCACCTCGTCTACTTGGGAACGTTATACGAAGAGGCGCTGCGCTCGGACACGTTTGCACGCGGCAAGGGTTCCACGGTCGCGAAGGTCGTCGACGGCTCGCTGTTCAACTACAAACACACTGTGGTCGCTGGGGTCTCAAATGTCGGCAGCGATCGCAATTGGACCGGCTCGCAATTCGATCAAGCGAACTGGTATGTGTTCGGCCGTCTCGCTTGGGATCCGGAATTGGATGCGCAGTCCATCGCGAACGAATGGGTGCGCATGACATTCAACAACGATCCCAAGTTCGTCGATGCGACCGTGAAAATGATGATGGGCTCGCGTGAAGCCGCGGTGAACTACATGACGCCGCTGGGTTTGCATCACATCATGGGACGCGGCCATCACTACGGCCCAGGCCCGTGGGTTGCAGGCGGCCCGCGAGCGGATTGGACTGCTGTGTACTATCACCGCGCTGACGAGAACGGCATTGGCTTCGATCGCACTGCAAAGGGCAGCAATGCCGTCGCACAGTATTTCCCGCCGGTCGCAGCTAGGTTCGCAGATCGCAAGCAAGTACCCGATGAGCTACTGCTTTGGTTTCACCACGTCGGCTGGGACGAACGCATGCGCTCCGGCCGCACCCTGTGGGATGAGTTAGTCGTGCACTACACGCAAGGCGTTCAGCAAGTGAACGACATGCGCACAACGTGGCAATCGCTCGCACCGTACGTCGATGTACGACGACATTGGGAAGTCGACCAATTCTTAAGGATTCAAGAGAAAGAAGCGCAGTGGTGGCGCGATGCGTGTATCGCGTACTTCCAATCTTTCTCTAAGCGCCCATTGCCAGAAGGCTATGCACCACCCGCGAAGTCACTCGAATACTACGAATCGCTTACGTTTCCGTATGCGCCGGGGAATTAAGAGAAGTGACTAGCGGATAGCGGATAGTGACTAGAAGAACTTGCGCTTCGCGCTTGAGGCCTTCGACGAGCTAGACGAGATACAGCAGCGAGCGGTGAGCAGGCGTGATCGCGCCTGCCCTCTTCCTAATCACTAGTCACAAGTCACGAGTCACTACCCTCACCAATCCCACATCGACCCATCTTCCAACCGAGCAATCGGCAACTGCTTCGGTTGATACGGGAATTTCGCAGCGGCCTTTTCATCGATGGTCACGCCGTGACCGGGATTCTCGCCGCAGAACAAGCGACCGTTCTTGAACACGTAGTCGCTGTGGAACACTTCAGCAGTGACCGGCGCGTGCTGCATGTATTCCTGAATGCCGAAGTTGGGTACCCATGCATCGAAGTGCAACGCAGCACCCATGCAGACGGGCGACAAATCCGTCGCACCGTGAAAGCCGGTGCGCACTTGATGCATCGCGCAGAAGTCGGCGATGCGGCGCAAGTGAGTGATGCCGCCGCCGTGCACGATCGTCGTACGCAAGTAATCGATCAACTGATTCTCGACGAGATGCTTGCTGTCCCAAATCGAATTGAACACCTCCCCGACCGCGAGCGGAGTGACGGTGTGTTTGCGAATCCATTCGAACCCACGCTGATTGTCAGCAGGGGTTGCGTCCTCCAACCAGAACAAGCGATACGGTTCTAGATCGCGTCCAAGACGCGCCGCCTCGATCGGCGTCATCCGATGATGGCCGTCGTGAAGCAGTTCGATCTGCGGACCATGATCGACGCGCAGTTTCTCGAAGAGCTGCGGAACGATGTTTAGATACTTCGTGGTCGACCATACGGTCTCTAGCGGTAATTCGCTTTCTGCCGGTTCGTACGCCGTCTTTAAATTCGAAATGCCGTAAGCCTTCTGCAAGCCCGGCACGCCGCACTGTGCGCGCACCGCGAGATAGCCTTTCTCGATGTAGCGGCCAACTTCTTCCGTCGTCTCCTGAATATCGCGACCGTTTGCGTGGCCGTAGACCAGCGCACCCTCGCGTGAACGGCCACCGAGCACTTGGTACAGCGGCATGTTGGCCATTTTCGCGAGGATGTCCCACAGCGCGACGTCGACAGCAGCAATGGCCGTCATCGTGACCGGGCCGCGACGCCAATACGCACCGCGATAGAAGAACTGCCAGATATCTTCGATGCGACCTGCATCGCGGCCGATTAGATTCGGCACCAGGTGATCTTGCAGATAGGAAGCGACGGCAAGTTCACGACCGTTCAACGTCGCATCGCCGAAGCCAACCACGCCCGAGCGCGTCTCGATTTTGAGCGTGACGAAATTTCGCCCTGGACACGTCACGATCACTTTTGCTGCAACGATCTCTCGATCGCGCGCCGATCCCTGCACAGCGGATGTTTGAGAGTCAGCGCCTGTCATCTTCATTGCTCCTGGTCAGTATCAATCAATTCGAGAAACCATATCCCACGTTTCGAGCGGCGGCAGATACTACCAACGCGCTTGTATCCTTGCACCGCTTCGTATACCAATGTGCGCCGCATTCATCGCGCACGCCTGCGCCGCGCTGTTGCCCATTGTTAAGTTTGAAGAACGTGTTAAGTATCACAAGGTGAACAGGGTTGCGAACACGCGCCATGCTTGAATCGTTTTTCAGTTCAATTTCGCTTTAGGTCGAGCAGCCGATGACCAAAACCGCAGATCGATTACCAGCCGATCGCCTGTTTCCAGCAGAGCCAGCCACTCGCGCTGTCGCGCGGCGCCTCTACGAGCAAGTGCGCAATTTGCCGATCATCAGTCCGCACGGACATACCGATCCGCAGTGGTTCGCCGACAACGAAGCATTTCCGAATCCCGCCAAGCTGCTGCTCATTCCCGATCACTACGTGTTTCGCATGCTCTACAGCCAAGGCATTCGCCTCGAGCAGTTTGGAGTGCGAGCGCTGGATGACAGTCACGTAGAAGACGATTCGCGGAAGATCTGGCGCATCTTTGCCGATCACTTCTATTTGTTCCGCGGCACGCCGACGCGTATGTGGTTCGACTGGGTGCTTGCAAATGTTTTCGAATTGGAGGTGCCTCTGACGCCCAAGAACGCAGATCGCGCGTACGAGGTGATCGCGACAAAGTTGCAGCAGCCGGACTTTCGTCCTCGCGCGTTGTTCGAACGCTTCAACATCGAAGCGCTTGCCACGACGGAGTCACCGCTCGATGACCTACGCCATCACAGCAAGATCCGCCAAAGCGGCTGGAAAGGCCGAGTGGTCACGGCCTATCGCCCGGATCCGGTCGTCGACCCCGATGCAGTGGGATTCGTCGACAACCTACGGCAATTCGGTGACATCACCGGCGAAGACACAATGAGCTGGCAAGGTTATTTGTCGGCGCATCGCAACCGTCGCGCATTCTTTGCGTCGATGGGTGCCACGTCGACCGATCATGGTCATCCAAGTGCAGCGACTGCGGATCTCGACGAGTCCGAAGCCAAAGCACTGTTCGATCGCATCGTGCGCGGCCAACCACGGCCGGGAGATGCGGAGTTGTTCCGCGGCCAAGTCCTGACGGAGATGGCACGCATGAGTATCGAAGACGGGCTCGTCATGCAGATTCATCCCGGATCCTGGCGCAATCACAATGTGGACGTGTTCAATCGTTTCGGCCCGAACGTCGGCGCCGATATTCCGATGGCCACCGATTACGTGCGTGCGTTATGGCCGCTGCTCAATCGATTCGGCAACGAGAACCGGTTGTCCATCATCGTATTCACGCTGGATGAGAGCAGCTACAGCCGCGAGCTCGCGCCTCTCGCTGGCCACTATCCCGCGCTGAAGCTCGGACCGGCTTGGTGGTTTCACGACAGCCCCGAAGGCATGATCCGCTTTCGCGAGCAGACCACCGAGACCGCGGGCTTCTACAATACCGTGGGCTTCAACGACGACACGCGCGCGTTCTTGTCGATTCCTGCTCGGCACGATGTCGCAAGGCGCATCGACTGTGCATTCCTCGCCCGGCTCGTAGCCGAACACCGCATGAACGAGGATGAAGCAACCGAAGTCGCAATTGATCTCGCCTACCGCTTACCGAAAAGCGCGTATCGGCTCTAAGTTTAAAAACGCACACGTCTAGACGAAGTGCGCTTTCATCGGGGGGATAGAAATGTCAGCGACAGCGCCGGCGCCGACTGCACAAGTCGGCAAGTATCGTTGGGTCATTTGCGCATTGTTGTTCTTCTGCTCGACGATCAACTACGTCGATCGGCAAGCGCTCTCAGTATTGAAGACGACGCTGCAGGATGCGCTCGGCTGGACCGACGTCGATTACGGCTGGATCACGTTCGCCTTCACCGTTGCGTACGCAGCATTTCCTTCGCTGATCGGTCGCGTTATCGATCGATACGGCGTCAAGACCAGCCTCGCGGCGGCGCTGATCTTGTGGTCTGCCATGGCGGCAGCTCACGGTCTCGTGAGCACGGTGTTCGGTTTCGTACTGGTGCGATTCTTCTTAGGGCTTGCCGAAGCCGCGAACTTCCCGGCCTCGATCAAGGCAGTCGCAATGTGGTTCCCGCAAAAGGAACGCGCACTCGCCACCGGCATTTTCAATTCAGGCACCAACATCGGCGTGCTCATATCGGTGGTCGTCGTGTGGATCGCCGAGACAATTAATTGGCAGTCATCCTTCGTCGCGATCGGATTGATCGGGGTTATCTGGTTGTTCTTTTGGAAGAAGGCGTTCTTTCCTCCAGAAGAACATCCGCGACTCAAACCCGCTGAACTTGCTTACATCCAGGAAGGCCGAGTCAGCGCGGGTCCCACCGTCAAGCTGCCATGGACTGCACTGCTACGTTATCGGGAAATCTGGCCATTTCTGTTGGGCAAGATGCTCACCGATCCGGTGTGGTGGTTCTATCTGTTTTGGCTGCCTTCGTATCTGTCACGCGAACGCGGCCAAAATCCGCTCGAGAGCGCCGGACTTCTTGGTGTGATCTACACCGGCGCGACGGTTGGATCGATTGCCGGGGGATGGCTTTCCGGTCATCTCATTGCTCGCGGCTGGAGCGTGGGCAAAGCGAGACTCACGACGATGCTCATCGCAGCGGTCTGCATGCCAGGCGCCATCATCGCGTACTACACGCAGAGCATGACGCTGTGCATCGCGCTCATCATGCTGGCGACTGCCGCACATCAAGCGTGGTCGGCAAACATCTTCACTTCCGCGACAGATTTATTTCCGGCAAAAGTTTCCGGTTCGGTTGTCGGATTGGGTGCCACGACCGGCGGCATCGGCGGCATGTTCATGACTCTGCTCGCCGCGCCGGCAAT
>DASTSB010000449.1:0-3657 GCA_035760885.1 Steroidobacteraceae bacterium
TCACGGCATTCGTGCATCCCGAGGATCGCAGCCGGCTGCGTGCGGTGCTGGAGAATGCGATTGCTGGGCGGGCACGCTTCGATATTCAGCATCGCATCGTCCTGCGCGATGGATGCGAAAAGGTTGTGCACGGGTTGGGCGCCGTGAAGCGCGGTACGGATGGAAAACCCACCGTGCTATCAGGCACGGTTCACGACATCACGGATCGCGTGCGGATCGAGGCGGAGCGCGAACGTCGCTACCGAGCAGAGGAAGCGGATCGAATCAAGTCGGCATTTTTGGCGACCATGTCGCACGAGCTTCGCACGCCGTTGAACTCCATCATTGGATTTACGGGTGTATTGCTGCAGGGCTTGGCTGGTCCGTTGAACAGCGAGCAGAACAAGCAGCTCGACATGGTAAGAGCGAGTGCCCGACATCTGCTCGCGCTCGTAAATGACGTGCTCGATATTTCGAAGATCGAAGCCGGCCAGCTCGAAGTGTCATGGGAGCCTTACGATGTGCATCGTTCCCTGGAAAAGGTTATCCATCTGATCAAACCACAAGCGCAGACTAAGCAGCTCGAGATGCGCGCGGATCTGCCGACGTCGCTCGGCAGATTGGTCGGCGATGTGCGGCGTTTCGAGCAGGTGCTGCTCAATCTGCTCAGCAATGCCATCAAATTCACCGAGCGCGGCTCGATCGAACTGCGCGCCGAACGAATCGAAAAGTTTAGGATGCGCGGTTCCACCGTGGACACTGCGGTCGTGCGCGTCAAGGTTTCGGATACAGGCGTGGGGATCAAGCCCGAGGATCTGCCGGTGTTGTTCCAACCGTTCCGTCAGCTGGATTCCGGGCTTGCTCGCAAACACGAGGGAACCGGCTTGGGCTTGGCGATTTGTGCGCGATTGGTGGACTTGATGGGAGGAGAGATCAACGTGCAAAGCACGTGGAGCGAAGGCAGCACCTTCGAGGTGATTTTGCCGCTCGATGCGAGGGCGAACGCATGAGCGCGCGCATCCTAATCATCGAAGACAATCTGCAGAATTTGTATTTAGCGCGATTCTTATTGGAGCAAGCGGGGCACATGGTGCTGCAAGCCGAAACCGGTCCGCTTGGGCTTGACATGGCAGCGCGCGAGCGGCCCGATCTGATCTTGCTCGATATTCAGTTACCCGGCATGGATGGGCACTCCGTAGCGCGAGCGATCAAGTCAGATGCCAAAATTCGCTCGATCCCCGTCGTCGCCGTGACCTCGTATGCGATGGCAGGAGATCGCGAAAAGTGTTTGGCCGCGGGTGCAGAAGGCTATATCGAAAAGCCGATCAATCCGGAGACTTTCGTCGCCGAAGTCGAGCGATTTCTCGATTCTCCGGCTGAGGTTCTTCAAACATGAATCGCGTGCTGGTGGTCGATGATCATCCGGAGAATACGTATCTCCTGAAGGCGCTGCTTAGCGGGCACGGCTTCGAAGTGGAGGAAGCGGTGCACGGAGCCGATGCGCTTGCGAAAGCACGTCGCGAGGCGCCCGACATCATCGTTGCTGATTTGTTGATGCCGGTATTGGATGGCTACACGCTGCTGCGTCATTGGCGCGCGGACGAGCGGCTGAGGCACATTCCTTTCATTGTTTACACCGCCACTTATACCGAACCCAGAGATGAACGACTGGCACTGGCACTCGGTGCCGATGCATTCCTCATCAAACCAACTGAGCCGGAGGTGCTGCTGAGTGAGATCAGGCGCGTGCTTGCCACAGGAGTGCAGACGCAGAAACCAGGCGATCACGCATCGACGGAAGAGGCGGTATTGCTCAAGGAGTACAACGAGATCCTCATTCGCAAGCTCGAACAGAAGGTGATGGAGCTCGAGCACGCGAATCGTGACTTGAAAGAGGAAATCGGGGAGCGAGAGCGCGCTGCACTCGCTTTGAGGAGTAGTGAAGAGCGCTATCGCAATCTCTTCGAATCCATCGTCGATCCACTGTTCGTCTACGACACGGATACGCTGCGTTACCTAATGATCAATAGCGCAGCAATCGAGAAGTACGGCTACAGCCGCGAGGAATTCTTGGCGATGACGGTGATGGATATCCGTCCGCCCGAGGACATCCCTAAGCTCAAGCAGGTGTTGGCGAGCAGCAAGGGCGCGCGGGAGCACCGAGGTGTTTGGCGGCATCGAAAGAAGAACGGTGAAATCATCGACGTCCAAATCTCTACGCTGCCGTTGCCGTTCGAAGGTCGGATCGCCGGATTGGTCGAAGCGCGTGACATTACTGAACAACGTCGGGCAGCAGCCGAGGCGGCGCGCATGGGAAGGCTCCTGCGTGGCGTGGTAGAGGGCACATCCGATGCAGTGTTCGTCAAGGATGCGAATGGCACTTACCTGCTCTGCAATGAGGCGGTTGGGCGATTCCTGGGCAGGCCGATCTCCGAAATTGTCGGCAAAACAGACGCCGATTTGTTTGGGGTGGCGGATGCACGCCTCATCGCTGAAAACGATCGCCTGACCATGGAATCGAATCGCGCCGTCACGACGGAAGAGACGCTGACGACTGGAACTGTGGAACGCGTGTTCAACGTCATGAAGGCGCCGTATCGCGATGAGAACGGTCAGGTGATGGGTGTTATCGGCGTTGCGCGCGACATCACTCGCAGCAAGCAATTTGAAGAGCAATTACGTCAGGCCCAGAAGATGGAGGCAATCGGTCGCTTGGCGGGCGGCGTCGCACACGACTTCAATAACCTGCTGACGATCATTTCAAGCTGCAGCGAACTATTGATTGAGCATCCTGAGGCGGGTGCGCAAGTGCGCGAACTGGCGCAGACGATTGCTGGAGCGGGTGAGCGTGCCTCGGCGCTGACGAAGCAATTGCTCGGATTTAGCCGGCAAAGCATGTTGCAGCCTGAAGTGCTGGACTTGAATCAAGTCGTCGCACAGACCCAAAAGCTCTTGAGCCGGGCCATCGGGGAGCACATCGAACTCATCACGCGCCTTTCGCCTGACATCGAGCGCGTCAGAGTCGACCCGACGCAATTGGATCAGATCCTCATCAATCTCGCCGTGAACGCACGTGATGCGATGCCGAAGGGCGGCACGCTCACTATCGAAACCAAGAGCACCGTCTTCAACGACGACTACGAAGTCGCACACCTGGACGCCAAAGCGGGGCGCTACGTGATGTTGGCGATCACGGACAGCGGAACCGGCATGACGCCAGAAGTGAAAGCGCGCGTATTCGAGCCGTTCTTCACGACGAAACCGAAAGGCCAGGGAACAGGATTGGGTATGGCAATGGTGCTCGGCATTGTGCAGCAGAGCGGCGGATGGGTTCATGTGTACAGCGAACCCGGGATCGGCACTTCTATCAAGATTTATCTGCCGGCCGTCAATGCCGCAGTGACTCCGCGTCGCGCGCCGGCGCCGCAACGAACGTACGGTGGAAGCGAGACGGTGCTGCTCGTCGAAGACGACGAAGGCGTCCGCGAAGTTGCGATGACGAGCCTGCAGTTGCACGGATATCGAGTCATCTGCGCGAGCGATGGAGCCGAAGCGATCGCGATGGCAAATCAGCAGGGGAAGATCGATTTGCTGTTGACGGATGTGGTGATGCCGAGGATGAGCGGTTCGGAGTTGGCTCGCGATTTGCGGGCGCAGCTACCCGAGCTGAAAGTGCTC
>DASTSB010000450.1:0-5154 GCA_035760885.1 Steroidobacteraceae bacterium
CGCAACGCGACGTCGTCGCCGGAGCCACTGCGCCGGAAATCCACACGCGCATTCCGCTATCGCTGACTTTCGATCATCGCTGTATTACTGGCGGCGAGGCTTGTCGCTTCTTGGGCGCCGTCATCGAGGACCTCTCGCGTCCGGAGTAGCTGCAGGTGCTGAAGCCGGGCGTCGGAACCCGGCTGAGATTGTGTTGCTTGCTATGGGTTGTGAGTTGGGGTTTTCGTGATCCCCCGTCTTCCTATCCGCTATCCGCTAGTCACTAGTCACTAGATAGTCAGGACCATGTCAGCAGTCACCCCCGCAACGATTCCTGCCGCACGCCGCAAGCTGATTGATCGCATTGCTGCCAATGTCGCACGCCGCCGGGTCGGTCCGATTCGCGCTGAGTCTTTCGTGCAAGACTACTTCCGCGGAGTCGCCGAGGAAGATCTCGCCCAGTATTCGCCGGAGCAACTCGCTACCTCTGCGCTAGAGCATCTAAAACGCGGTGCCTTACGCAAACGCAACCAGGCACTGGTTCGCGTATTCAATCCGGATCGCGCTCGCGACGGCTGGACTTCCACGCACACAGTCGTGGAAGTCATCGTCGAAGACATGCCCTTCCTCGTCGATTCCGTGACGATGGTGCTGACGCACGCGGCATTGACGATCCATCTGATGGTCCATCCGGTTCTCATTGCAGATCGCGATGCGCAAGGAAAATTGCGCTCGATCTCAGCCCACAACGAAGCAGGCAAACGCGAGTCTTGGCAGCAGATCCAGATCGATCGCATCGACGATGCCAAGGCGCGCGATCTCGAAACAAGCATACGCAAGACCCTCGATGACGTCCGCGCTGCGGTGAATGATTGGTCTGAGATGCGGCAGCGTGCAGCTGCAATCGCCCAGGAAATCGAACGCACTCGCCTGCCGGTAGCGAAAGACGATGCGACCGAAGCCTCCGAATTCTTGCGATGGATGGCGGATAACCACTTCACGTTCTTAGGCTATCGCGAGTATCGGCTCAAACGCGGCCCAAGCGAGGACGCGCTGATCGCCAGCACCGATACCGGCCTCGGAATCTTGCGAACCAAGCGCGGACGCGAACCTGAGCCGACACGGTTGCGCGGGGAACTTCGCGAACACGCACGTGCGAAGGAATTACTGACGATTACCAAAGCGAACGCGCTTTCGACAGTTCACCGAGCGATTCATCTCGACTACGTCGGTATCCGCTCATTCGATTCAGCCGGTCGCGTCGTTGGGGAGCGTCGCTTCCTCGGATTGTTTACCTCGAGCGTCTACAACCGCAGTCCGAGCGAGATTCCTTTGCTGCGCCAGAAAATCGAACGCGTGATCGAGCATTTCGGATTGGATTCGGCGAGTCATGACGGCAAGGCCGTCGTGCACGTGCTCGACACCTATCCTCGGGACGAACTCTTTCAGGCGAGCGTTGCGGACCTGATCCGCATCGTGCGCGGCGTCGTGAATCTATATGAGCGCCAACGCGTGCGAGTATTTCTGCGCCGCGACGGATTCGGGCGCTTCTACTCCGCGCTTATTTACGTTCCGCGCGATTGCTACAACACTCAAGTGCGCCAGAAAATGGAGAACGTGATTCGCGAGGAATTGCGCGCGACTGAAATCGACTCACAGGTGCAGCTCTCGGAATCAGCCCTCGCCCGCGTGCACGTGATTGCTCGTGTCGTTCGCTCGCATGAGCGGCGGGTCGATGTCGAAGATCTCGAGCGGCGCATTGCGGAAACAGTACATACGTGGGAGGACAAACTCCGCGAAGCGCTGATCGCAAGCAAAGGTGAATTTGACGGTCGCGCCTTGGGCGACCGCTACGCCACCCTCTTCCCGGCCGCGTATGAGGAGGATGTCGCGCCGGAAGCAGCGATTGCCGATATCGATCAGCTCGAGCTGTTGCAGAAGGACGCCGATCGCATCGGCATCCGCTTGATCGCCGGACGCGGCGACGCGGTACATCTGCGCCTGTTTAGGACCGGATCACCGATTGCGCTTTCGCAAGCGCTGCCCGTGTTGGAGAACATGGGCTTTTTGGTTTTGAGCGAACGGCCGTATTGCATCGCCAAAGAGGAGCAGCGAGCGATCTGGCTGCAAGACTTCGAAATGCGTCCGCGAGACGGGGCCGCGATTGCAGCCGATGAAATCGCACCTCGCTTTGCCGATGCGTTTACCGCGGTGTGGTCGAATCGCGCGGAAAATGACGGGTTCAATCGCTTGATCGTCAATGCCGGCCTCGACTGGCGACAGGCGATGGTGCTGCGCGCTTACTGCAAACACATCCTGCAAGTGGGCATCGCGTTCAGTCAGGCGTACATGGAGCAAGTGTTCGCATCCAACCCAGGGATCGCGACTTTGCTCGTCAATATCTTCGAGACGCAGTTCGATCCTTCACAGGGACCGAAGGACCGCGAGAAAACGCTCGCGAAACTGCGGCGGGGGCTAGCGAGAAAACTCGATGCGGTTAAAAGCTTGGACGAGGACCGCATCCTGCGTCGCTTCGCGAACTTGATCGATGTCACGCTTCGCACCAACTATTTCCAAAAGACATCCGAGGGCGCGCCCAAACCGTACCTGTCGTTCAAGATCGACCCGCGACGCGTCGACGACATGCCGCAACCTCGGCCTGCATTCGAAATATTCGTGTATTCGCCGCGTGTCGAAGGTGTGCACTTGCGAATGGGACAAGTCGCTCGCGGCGGACTGCGCTGGTCGGATCGACGCGAAGATTTTCGCACCGAAGTTCTGGGGCTCATGAAGGCACAGAACGTGAAGAACACATTGATCGTCCCTGTCGGCGCGAAAGGTGGATTCGTACCCAAATGCTTGCCGATCGGCGCGACTCGCGAAGACGTGCAGCGTGAAGGTGTCGAGTGCTACCGGACGTTTATCCGCGGCCTGCTCGACGTGACGGACAACATCGTCGGCGGCAAGGTCGTGCAACCGCCTGCGGTCGTGCGGCGTGACTCAGATGATGCGTACTTGGTCGTAGCGGCCGACAAAGGCACCGCTACATTTTCCGACATCGCAAATGGCATCGCTGCCGAGTACGGCTTCTGGCTCGGCGATGCGTTCGCCTCCGGCGGCTCCGCAGGTTATGACCATAAGAAAATGGGCATCACTGCGCGCGGTGCGTGGGAATGCGTGAAACGCCATTTCCGCGAACTCGGCGTCGACACACAGTCCCAGAACTTCACTGCGGTCGGCATCGGGGACATGTCGGGCGACGTCTTCGGCAACGGGATGCTGCAATCGCCGCATATCGAGCTGGTTGCTGCGTTCAATCATCAACACATCTTCGTCGATCCCGATCCAGATCCGGCCGCAAGCTTTGCAGAACGGCAACGGCTCTTCGCACTGCCCCGCTCAACATGGGAAGACTACAACCGCAAACTCCTATCGAAAGGCGGCGCTGTCTATTCGCGATCGTCTAAGGAGCTGCGACTCTCCAATCAAGCGCGCGAAAGGCTCGGCCTCGATAGCGAGACGATCACGCCGATCGAGCTGATTCGATGCATTCTGCGCATGCCGGTCGATCTGCTCTGGAACGGCGGAATCGGCACGTACGTCAAAGCGACAGAGGAAACGCATCAGCAAGTTGGCGATCGAGCCAACGATAACCTGCGCGTGAATGGCGCGGAACTGCGCTGCAGAGTCGTCGGCGAAGGCGGCAATCTCGGCTTCACTCAACGCGCACGTATCGAATACGCGCTGAACGGCGGGCGCATCAACACTGACTTCGTGGACAACTCCGGCGGCGTTGATTGTTCGGATCATGAGGTCAACATCAAGATTCTCTTGAACAACGCACCGCCGCGCGTCGCACTGACGCTCTCCAAACGGAACCGGCTCTTGGTGGACATGACCGATGAAGTTGCTGCACTGGTATTGCGGGACAACTATTTGCAAAGCCAGGCGCTTTCCATCATGGAAGCGCGAGCGAAGAGCGATTTGCTCGAGCACGCGTACACGATTCGCGATTTGGAAGTGACGGGCCAACTCAATCGCTCGTTGGAATTCCTGCCGACGACCGAGGAGATCGATGAGCGCCACAAAGCGGGACGAGGACTCACACGGCCCGAACTCGCCATTCTGCTTGCGTACGCCAAAATGGCGCTCTACTCCCGCCTAATCGAATCCGACGTCCCTGAAGACCCCTATCTAGGCCACGAACTCGAACGCTACTTCCCGCCGCAGATCGAGAAACAGTGCGGGAGTTTTTTGCGCTCGCATCGCCTACGCCGCGAAATCATCGCGACGGCGACCACGAACAGCATGGTGAATCGCATGGGCGCCGCGTTCGCCCGACGCGCGCAAGAAGACACCGGCGCAAATGCGGCGACGGTCGTGCGCGCCTATGCGATCGCGCGCGAAGCCTTCGCGATGCGCCAAACATGGAGCGAGATCGAGAAGCTCGACAACCGCATCCAAGCGGCGACTCAGTACGAAATGATGTACGAGACCACTCGCCTGCTGCGCTTCTGCACGTATTGGCTCATTCACCACCATCGCGAAGCGCTCAACATTGATGCGCAAGTCCGTCGCCTTTCGGGCGGCCTGGCCGAACTTGCGGAACATTTGCCGCAGGTGTTGTCGGGCTCTGATCTGCAAATCTTCGAACAGCGCCGCGAGCGCTATCATGGCGCCAAAGTTCCCGAAGCGCTCAGCACTAGACTTGCAAGCTTCATCGCCTTGCGCGCCGCGCCCGACATCGTCGAACTCGCTACAGAAACCCGCGTGCGCTTGCCGACCGTCGCTCGCGTGTACTTCGGCTTGGGTACGGAACTCGCACTTGATTGGATCCGCGAACGCATCGAATCGCTCGGCGTCGATGGTCACTGGCAAGCCGTCGCGCGCACGACCTTGCGCGACAACATTTATGAAATGCAGCGATCGCTTTGCTCGCAGGTCCTCCACGGCGCGCAACGTACGGTCGATGCGTCCAAAGCTCTCAGCGCCTGGATCGAACGCAACCGACGCTCGCTCGATCACGTCAAACAAACCGTGACGGATATGAGAGCGCTGCCGACGACGGACTTCCCAACGCTATCAGTAGCCCTCCAATCCGTCCGACGCGCAGCGGAAGGGTGACGGGAACGGGATTCGTGGCATACACCATCTGTGCGTGCCACGTATCGGGTG
>DASTSB010000451.1:0-15546 GCA_035760885.1 Steroidobacteraceae bacterium
GCATTTGATATACACCGGCGTGAGCACACGTGCCGAGCGAACCGCCACGTTCGCGGCGCCTCGGTGAAGCGCAATCTGGCCATCGCGTGGGGTGCGAGTGCCTTCCGGAAACATAATCACCGTCTGTCCTTCCGCCAACGCGGCCGACGCAGCTTCGATCATGTCGGCGGTCGGATCATTCGGGATGTATTCCGCAAGGCGGACCGCGCTGCGCGTAAACCCATTACGCCACAAACCTCGTTTCACGACGCAATTCGCGGTGGGGGTAAACCCCAGAAGAAATGCAACGTCGATGAGCGAGGGGTGATTCGCGATGATGAGCTGCCCCGCCCGCCCCAGCCGCTCCGTACCGCGGAATTCGTAGGTCAATACCCCCACCGCACGCATCTGACCGACGAAGAAGCGCATCGCCCGGCGCATCACGCCGCGTGCGCGATCGCGTTTGCGCTCGCGGCGCGACGGAATCAGCTTCACAGCAGGCAACAGTACGATGCCGACCACCAGCGCACCGAGGCCGAAGATCCCAAAGCTCAGACCCGTTCCGACCAGCCGCCAATAGAATGCGTCTTGGCGAGCCGGAGATCGGGTTGCCGAAGACGATGAACGAGAGGAGTCAGCCAACATCTGCGACATGATGAGGGATGCGGCGCCAATTATCATGGCTTGACGATGAGCCCCGATCTGCCCAATCAGCGCGACCGTACCGAACCCGTCTCTATTCAAAACGTCGGCGATGATTCGCTGAGCGTTTGGCTTGCGACTGAGTCTGCCGCAGGTTTCGATCCGCAGCTGCTTACACCCGCCGAACTCCTGCGCTATCGCCGTATTCGCTCGCCGCTCAAGCGTACAGAGTTCGAAGTGAGCCGCACCTTGCTGCACTCACTGCGATTGGACACGCCCATTTGCAGCCTTTCGCATAGCGGCGGCATGGTGGCGGTTGGAGCCTGCCCCTGCGCGACGGCGCTCGGAATCGACATCGAAGTCCACAAACCGCGCGATGTCATCTCACTGGCTCAGTTCGCCTTCGATCCTGCCGAGGCCGAGGCCGTTGCGGTTCATACCAAGCCCTCGGAGTTGTTCTATTCGCTTTGGGTTCTCAAAGAGGCGAGCGCAAAGGCACTGGGTCTCGAGCTCACGCGCGCGCTGCGGCAATGTGTTTTTCGCATCGAGGATGCGATCGTCGCAGGCAATCTGCCGACACGCGCGCCTTGGCGGGCTTTCGTATGGCACGCACGCCCCGACGCATCGCTCGGCGCCGTGGTGGTCGGCGCTCCGAACATCAAGATCAACACCATCCAGTGGCCGAGCGGCTCGCCTGCAATCTGGAGTCGAATCGTTAGTCTTGCTGGCGGTGACGCCAACGTTCTCTGAGCCGCTGCCTCTCTTCCGGCGAAAGCTGCCGAAAGCGCTCCCTCAGCGCTTGGCGCTCCTCGGGACTCAGCTCTTTGAAACGGCGGAAATTCTCTCGGATACGCGCCTGCTCCTGCGGCGGAAGGTTACGAAACTGCTGGTATCTGCGGCGAATCTCCTGCCTTTTCTCTGGATCGAGCGCTTGCCAGCGCTGAAAGCGCTGCTTGGCACGGTCGCGCTGTTCCGGAGTCATGTGCAGCCAGCGATCCGAGCCACGAGCCAATTGTTCTTGGCGCGCCAACGGCAGATCGCTCCAGCGGGACTCGAACTTGCGGAGAACCTCCTGTTGTTCGGGCTTCAAATCCTGCCAACGCACGCCGGCGTGGTCGCTGTCGGCGGCGCGGGCTGCACCGGCCCACAGCACCAACGTGAGCAGCATTGTGAGGATCGCTTTCATTTCTGCTTCGACGCTGCCTTGGCGTCTCTCTCCGGTGGTGGGCTTGGTTGAGCGGTGCTGGGCTTCGGGTCTTGATCCGCGAACAACGTCCAATCGTCGGCCTCGCTGTCGAGGGTGCCTAAGTACTCAAGAAAATCCTCATCGGGCGCGGAAGCCTTGTCGTCGGCCACGACCGGGCGCAGCGCGATCCAGCCGGTGGCCGCCAGACAAAACGCGAGTCCTTTACTGATTCGAGACATCGTCCTGCGGCATCCAGGCGTAGAAGTCGAGGTCCTGCATCAAATCCAAATTGTCGCTATCTGAAACGATCTCGAGGTCTTCGAACGCCAATGTTTGCGAACTGCGCGAATTGTTGCTCGCGAGGTTGAATTGCAACGTCACTGCCAGGAGCGCCGCGGCAGCAAGCCCGGTCGCAGGCAGCAACGCTCGCATCCATTTCTGGCGAGCTGGGTTCGCGATGGCGACAGCCTGCTGGCGCGCCTGATTGAGGCGCGAACGCGTGCGCCCGTCGAGATTCGCGACGCTCGCATCGAATGCGGCGCGGGTGCGCTCCTCGATCGACGTTTCGGTGGGGTCCCGATCGTTCACCACTCCTCTCCTAGCCGCTCGCGCAGAGTATGCACAGCACGCGAATAGTGGGTCTTTACGCTGCCTTCGCTGCAGCCCATCGCCTGCGCGGTCTGGGCCACATCGAGGCCCTCGAAATTTCGCAGGGCAAACGCTTCCTGTTGACGAGCTGGCAAGGAACGAAGGGCCGTTTCGAGCTTCAACATGGCGTTCTCCTGGGCCAAGCGGTCGGCAGGCAAAGGTCCTTGATCCGGCACCGCCTCCATCGGATCGCTCGCCTCTTCGTCGGCAGTGAAACCGGGCAACCAACTCATCACCTTGGCACGCACACGTTGGCGGCGCTGATGGTCGCGGATGCGGTTTTGCAGAATGCGATAAAACAAGGGTCGCCACTCCTCGGCAGGCCGAGCGCCATAGCGGCGCGCGAGCTGCAGCATGGCCTCCTGTACGATATCGAGCGCGTCTTCGTCATGGCCGATGGCCATCCGAGCGATGCGGAAGGCTCGATGCTCGATACCGGCCAAAAAGCGGTCTAGGGCGCGGGCGGGCTCCAGAGAATGCTCCTGCGATTGCGGCCGTTCGGCGGGCAAGATATTGAGTGCGAACGAATTGTCGCGCTCGGCCCACGCGGGCGGCAGGTTACCAGACAATCGCAGCCAGACGGACACACGCACACCTATAGCAACGGGCGCATGAGCCCGATGTCCTTACTCAACGTGTTGGGCCCATCCCGGTTGACCTCCTGAATTCGGAACACGCATTGATCCTAATTTTCGCCATCGACACGCCGCTTCGGCGGACGTTCGACTATCTCCTGCCTGCAGGACTGCGTCTGGATGACGTCATCCCAGGCCAGCGCTGGTGGGTACCGTTTGGCCGCCGCCAAGTCGTTGGGATCCTGCTGGGACACAGTGAGAAGAGCGATGTGCCACGGGAAAAGCTGCGGCATGCAATCGCACCCATCGAGACCGAACCGACTTTCGACGAAGGGTTGCTCGAGCTTCTGAGGTGGGCAGCCGATTACTACCGGCACCCAATCGGTGAGGTCCTAGCCGGTGCGTTGCCAGTCCTTCTTCGCAGCGGGACGGCAATCGCGGAAGAAGAGGTCTTTTGGGAACGCATCGCGGAGGCAGATGCCGCAGTGCTCTCGAAGCGTGCAGCGCGCATGCGAGCGGTACTCGCGCATCTTGAGAATGGCCCAGCAGCAGAATCGCTGCTTCGAACGGCCACCGAGTGCACCCGAGACATTCTGCGGACGCTGGAGGAACGTGGATTGATTCGGTCGTTCCGTCAGCTCAAGAACGAGTCGGCGACCAACTCGACTGCGAATGCCAGCAAGCCGCAACTGAATGAAGCTCAGCACGCCGCCGTCGCCACGATCACGGACAGTCTCGGCGGCTTCGCGAGTCACTTACTGTTCGGTGTGACGGGTAGCGGCAAGACGGAGGTCTACCTGCACGCGATCGAAGCGGTGCTTGCCCGGGGACGACAAAGCTTGGTGCTCGTGCCGGAGATCGCACTGACGCCGCAGTTGATCTCGCGATTTCGCAATCGCCTCTCCACGTCCATCGCAGTGCTGCATTCGGGGCTGACGGAACGCGAGCGTCTAACTGCATGGCGCCAAGCACGCAATGGCTCGGCCCGCATCGTGATCGGGACGCGCTCCGCAGTGTTCTCGCCGTTCGAGTCGCTGGGCTTGATCATCGTCGATGAAGAACACGATGGCTCGTATAAGCAGCAAGAAGGCTTCCGCTATTCGGCGCGGGATCTCGCGATCATGCGCGCGCAGCGCTGCAAGGCGCCTGTCGTACTGGGTTCCGCGACGCCTTCACTCGAAACTCTGCATCGCAGTGAACGACAAGCTCAATCGCTGCTGCGATTGAAGGAGCGCGCGGCCTCCGCCCAGCCTCCGCGCATCGCATTGATCGATTTGCGAACGGCACCTGCATCTGCGGGGATTTCGACTCCCGCTCTGCTCGCCATGCAGCGGCATCTACAGGCGGGCGGACAGGTACTGCTCTTTTTGAATCGCCGCGGCTACGCACCGGTGCTGTTTTGTCCGCAGTGCGGATGGTCCGCGCATTGCCCACGATGCGACGCCCATCTAACCATCCACGGCGCGGCGCGACGACTGATCTGTCATCACTGCGCCACGGAACAGACTCCTATCGAGATTTGTCCGAGCTGCGAGGCCGCGACTAAGCCGGTGGGGCAAGGCACTGAACGCATCGAAGAAACCATTGCGCAAACGTTTCCTGGGTTTCCACTCGCACGAATCGACCGCGATTCGATGCGGCGCAAGGGCGAACTCGAAGCAACGCTGGCGCGCGCCGCTCAAGGCGACCTGCGGATTCTGGTCGGCACGCAAATGCTCACCAAAGGTCACGATTTCCCGAACGTCACACTCGTCGTCGTACTCAACGCAGATCAAGGACTCTTCAGCACGGACTTTCGTGCTAGCGAACGGTTGGCGCAGACGATCATCCAAGTTGCCGGGCGTGCGGGACGCGCCGACAAACCCGGCGAGGTCCTGATCCAAACCGAATATCCCGATCATGCTTTGCTCAAGCAGTTGCTCGAGGGCGGGTATGAAGCGTTCGCCTCCGCGGCCCTGATCGAGCGTGAGAAAAGCGGCTGGCCGCCCTACTCGCGAATTGCTCTGCTGCGCGCCGAAGCGACACATCCCACGGCTGCGATGCGATTTCTCAAATCCGCTGCCGATGCCGCGGAAGCACATCGCGTGCGAAATGTGGAATTGCTCGGGCCCGCTCCGTCCGCAATGGAACGCCGCGCCGGACGATTCAGAGCACAACTCCTCGTACTCGCGCCCTCTCATGGCCCCATGCAGAAATTCTTGGGCCATTGGCTTGGCGACGTCGAAACGCTGCCGCTCGCAAAACAAGTGCGGTGGTCGATTGATGTGGATGCGATGGATTTGGGCTGATCCACGTGATGGGGTGATGGGGTGATGAGGTGAACGGAGCTGATCTGCGCCACTTTTCACTTCATCACCTCATCACCTCATCACCTCATCACCCCATCACCTCATCACCCATCACCTCATCACCGTTTACCGTGCGCATCTACCCACCCCCGCCGCACTCACTTAGACTCTGGCTCGTACCTCCAACTCCATTCGATCCGTGAAATACCAAGTTGAACGACTGGTGCAGGCCGCGCTTGCCACCCTGCCCGCCGATGTATTGCCCGCCGATATCCTGAAGCCGAACGTCGACGTCGAGCGCACGCGAGATGCGGCGCACGGCGATTTCGCGACGAACGTTGCTCTGCAATTGGCGAAACCTGCGCGGCGCAATCCGCGTCAATTGGCGCAGGCGATTGCGGATGCACTGCCGGCAAGCGAATTGATCAGCAAAGTCGAAATTGCGGGCCCGGGGTTCATCAACTTTCATTTGTCGGCGAGCGCTTATCAACAAGAGCTGGGTCGCATTCTCGATTTGGCGGGAACGTACGGTTACAACAAGCGCGGCGCTGGCCAGAACACGGTGGTTGAGTTCGTGTCCGCGAATCCGACGGGGCCGCTGCATGTCGGACATGGCCGACAGGCGGCGCTCGGCGATGCGCTTTGTGCGTTACTGCAGACGCAGGGCTACAACGTCAGCCGCGAGTTCTACTACAACGATGCGGGCGTGCAGATTCAGAACCTCGCGATGTCGGTGCAAGCACGTGCCAAGGGTCTGAAGCCGGGCGACGCGAACTGGCCCGAGGCGGCTTACAACGGCGACTACATCCAGGACATCGCCGATGACTTCCTTGCGAAGAAGAGCGTGCACGCGTTCGACGGTGAGGCTGTCAAAGCAAACGGCAAGGTGGATGACCTCGATTCGATCCGTCGCTTTGCTGTCGCCTACCTACGGCACGAGCAGGACATGGATCTGCAGAAGTTCGGGCTGCGCTTCGACGTTTATTACTTGGAGTCGAGTCTCTACTCAGACGGCAAAGTGGATCAGGTCGTGCAATCGCTCATCGCCAAGGGCAAAACCTACGAGAGCGAAGGCGCATTGTGGTTGCGTACCACCGACTATGGCGACGACAAAGACCGCGTCATGCGCAAATCGGACGGCACCTACACCTATTTTGTGCCCGACGTCGCTTACCACGTGACGAAGTGGGACCGCGGCTTCGTGCATGCGATCAACATCCAAGGCAGCGATCACCACGGCACGACAGCGCGCGTTCGTGCTGGGTTACAAGCGCTCGATATTGGCATTTCCAAAGACTATCCCGCCTACATCCTGCATAAGATGGTGCGCGTCATGCGCGGCGGCGAAGAAGTGAAGATCTCCAAGCGTGCCGGCTCGTACGTCACGTTGCGAGATTTGATCGAATGGGTCGGGCGCGATGCGGTGCGTTTCTTCTTGGTTTCGCGCAAGGCCGATTCCGAATTCGTGTTCGATATCGACCTAGCGCTCGCGCAGAGCGAAGAGAATCCGGTGTACTACGTGCAGTACGCGCATGCTCGCGTATGCAGCGTGTTTCGACAGCTGCAAGAAAAAGGCATGACGCACGAACGCGAAGTCGGCGAGCGCAACGTCGAGCGATTGAATGAGCCGCACGAGAAAGCACTCATTCGCCGCCTCACCTATTTCCCGGAACTGCTGGAGACCGCCGCCGATGCGCTCGAGCCGCATCAGCTTGCGCACTACTTGCGAGATCTCGCCGGCGATTTCCACACCTACTACAACGCCCACATCTTCTTGGTGGACGACGTCGGCTTGCGCAATGCGCGTTTGAATTTGGTCGCCGCCACTCGCCAGGTGATCGAGAACGGCCTGAGGCTGCTCGGCGTCAGCGCCCCCGAGCGCATGTAGTAGCGTCTTTCCTATCCTCCATCCGCTAGTCACCAGCCACTAGTCCATGCCGCGCGACTACAAAAACACCAAACGACGTTCATCCGCTTCAGGAATGTCCGCGCTAGCCACGTTCATCGTCGGCCTTGCGCTCGGTTTGAGCGTGGCGTTGGCCGTTTACCTGTACGACCGGCGTCCTGCCGCGATTAAGAACGCATCCATTGCGCCGATTGCCAAAGAGGAAGCGGCATCGCCGAAAGATAAACCGGCACCCGCTTCGCAGCAGGAAGAGACGCAGTTCGACTTCTACGACATGCTGCCGAAGTACGAAGTCGTAATTCCCGAAAAAGACGGCAAAGTCACGCCGAGTGCCGAAGCAGGACCGGTCGAGAAACCCGGCGCGTACATCCTGCAAGCGGGTTCATTCCGCAATCAATCCGATGCGGATCGCGTTCGTGCGCTGCTCGCGATGCAAGGTGTGGAATCTAAGATTCAGAAAGTAACGGTGGACAAAGATACGTGGCACCGCGTGCGCGTCGGCCCGATCACCAACCTGCAAAAGCTCGAAGACACTCGCAGCAAGCTTCGCGCCGCGGGCGTGGATGCGCTGATGATTAGAGTTGGGGAATAGGATCGGACGCACCACAAAGGGCACAAAAGAGATAGTTGCATCAGAGAAGAAGGAGCAATTAGCCGCAGAGAACGCAGAAAAGAAAAGCGTGAAAAATTCTTCCTCCTTGCTTACAGCGTTCCTGTTCCGTGGAAAATGAAGGACTCACTCCGATTTACGAGAAATCGTTAAAGTTCTTTTTTGCGTTCTCTGTGGCCAATCATTTCTGTCTCCCTGCGACTAGTCATCCGCCAGCTGGCGGAAATCGACGCCGAGCGATCTGAGCTTGCGATACAAATGCGTGCGCTCCATGCCGACGCGCTTGGCGAGTTGGCCCACCTTGCCGTTGCACAAGATGAGTTGCTGTTGAAGATAAGCGCGTTCGAAATGTTCGCGCGCTTCGCGCAGCGGCAGCGCGAGAAGATCCTGTTTCACTAGCGGCTCGTTCGTCGGTGCATGCGTGGTGAGCTCGCGCTCGATTTCTTCGAGTTTGATTTCTTCCTCGCCGCCCAGGATCAGCAAACGCTGCACGAGGTTCTTGAGTTCGCGCACATTGCCGGGCCAAGGATAATTGCGCAGTCGATTTTGCGCGGCCACGCCGAACTTTCTGAACGGTAAGTGCTGTTCGTCGACCAGTCGATCCACGTAGTGTCGCAGCAGATCGGGCACGTCCTGCGAATATTCGCGCAGCGGCGGCACATTGAGCGTGATCACGTTGAGCCGCGACAGCAGTTCCTGACGCACGCCGGATCCGGTTTCGGCACCGAGAAAACGCGAGGTCGCCGAGGCGACGATGCGAATGTTCAATCGAATCGGAGTCGCGCCACCGACGCGCGTAAAGGAATGGGTCTCCATCGCAGCGACCAACAGACCCTGCGCTTTGAGCGGCAAATCTTCGAGACCGTTGATGAATAGAATGCCGCCGCTGGCTTGCTCCAGAAGGCCCGGACGCACGCCGCCTGCGCCTTCTGTGCCATGAAGAGCAGCCGCAGCGCCTTCATCAGTGACGCCCGTAGCGACCAACTGCACGAATGGACCTGCCGCGCGCGGACTGAGCGAATGAATGTATCGCGCGAATGCTTCGCGTCCGGTCCCCGGCTCACCCACGATCAATACGGGCGTTTCGTGAGGCGCAATTTGCTGCACCTGTTCGCGCAATGCCTGCATCGCGCGGCTTTTGCCCACAGGTGCAAGCAATGGAGGGACCAGGGAGCGTCCCGATTGCTTCCTGCTGCGCCCGGACTCAAGTGCACGCTCGACAGTGCGCAGTAGCTTTGCCAACGAAAGCGGCTTCTCGACGAAATCGAACGCACCGAGACGCGTGGCTTCCACGGCCGTTTCGACCGTGCCGTGTCCCGACATCATCACGACGGGACACGAAGAACCAGCAGGCTCGGCCCATTCGCGCAGCAACGTGATGCCGTCCGTGTCGGGCATCCAAATGTCGAGCAGGATGAGATCCGGATCGTGCAACGCGCGGCTGGATCGCGCCTCGGCAGCATTCGCCGCGACGTCGACCTCGTAGCCTTCATCGGCGAGGATCTCTTTCAAGAGTCCGCGAATCTCCGCTTCATCATCTACGACCAATATGCGCGCTGCACTCATGCACGTTCTCTCCTCGGCCCCATTCTGCGATCGCGAATAAGACTGCCGATTCTGATTTCCGCAACTAGCGGCAGCTCGATGCGAATGCGAGCGCCGCCACTTCGAGTATTCTCCGCCTCAATCCGACCGCCGTGTTCTTCGACGATCTTCTTGACGATCGCAAGGCCCAGTCCGGTGCCCTTGGCCTTGGTGGTCACGTACGGATCGAAAACCTGCCCGATCACGTCCGGCCTGAACCCTGGACCGTTATCTTCAACAGTGATCTCGGCCATTTGCAAACCATTCTTCTCCAGAGCGCGCGTGGTCACTTGCACCTGCGGATCCGACGCGCCTTCCAAAGCCTCAATGGCGTTCGAGAAGAGATTGTTCATGATCTGGCGCACACGCCCGCGGTCCGCCTCGATTTCGCCCAAGTTGGGATCCAGTTCGAGCTGCGGTTTACCGGAGCCTTGAGCACGATACAGCTCGGTGACTTCTCTGATGAGCTGGTTCAAGTCGAACTTAGACACGTCCATCGCCGGCGCGCGCGCATATTCGCTGAAGGCATTCACCATTTCCTTCATTGCTTCGACTTGCTGGACGATCGTATGAGTCGCACGATCGAGGACTTGCGCGTCCGATTCGTTCATCGAATCCATCAGCTTGCGACGCAGCCGTTCTGCCGAGAGTTGAATCGGCGTCAGCGGATTTTTGATCTCATGCGCCAAGCGCCGCGCGACCTCGCCCCAGGCCGCATCGCGCTGCGCCTGCAACAGTGCCGTGATGTCGTCGAACACCATGACGAAGCCACCGCCGCTTTGATTTTCGCCAGACAGCGTCGTGCAAGCACACATGAGCACCCGACGCGCAGACTCCGCTTGCAGGACGAGTTGCTCGCGCCACTCCCGATGACCTGCATCCAGGTGCGCCGCGCATGCTGTCAAGAACTGCCCCAACAGAGTCTTGTCGGCCTCATCCTGCGCCAGCGACTTGCCGACGATCTCATCGACGTTGGTGCCTAGAATCGAACAAGCGGCTTGGTTGGCGGTGCGAATCGCGCGATCGGGCTCCAGGGAGATCACCCCGGTGGATAGACGCGCCAAGATCACTGCCAAATTAGCGCGTTCCGCTTCGACGGCCTGCTGACTCAGTTGCGCTTCCTGGCGCGCGCGCGCCAGGCGCTTGGTCATGTCGTTGAACGAGTGAATCAGGATGCCCATCTCATCGTGGGAAGTGAGCGGCAATCGGGTGTCGAAATCACCTTGTGCCACGGCTCTCGTACCGGCCACTAGATCTTGCACTGGCCGCACCAAACGACGCGCAGCCCAGAACGCGCCGTAAAGAGCTGCGAACAATGAGAGCAAGAGCACCAATGTCAATGTGAGCGTGAAGCTCACCTTCAACGGCTCGCGAAGACGTGCCTTCTCGGCATAGCGCTGATAAGAAGATTCCACCGTGTCGGCCAACTCGCCGAGGCGCCGCTCGATGGGATAGATCGCCTGCAGCATGCGCGGTTCAGCGCCTGGCACGAGCAGCGGCACGCGCACTGCCGTGCGTACGAGATAGCCACCACCCGCAAGCGGCTCGAGCGTCACGTAATCGTGACCCTGACGAACTTGCATGATGACCTCGTCGCTCACCGGCAGCGACACGGTCTCGCCGAGTCGCTCGGACACAGTCGCAAGAATGCGGCTGTTGGGACCGATGAGCATGAGCTCCGTGGCTTCGTGCTCACGGCGCAGATCGTCCAACGAACTGATCGGCTCGACCGCATTCATTCCCACTCGGTTGGCGATCGTTCGCGTGCGGTCGAGGTAATCGCGCATCCGCAAGTCGAGCGCCGCGCGCGACAAAGTCAGTGCGTCTTCCAAACCCTGGCGGATTTCGACGTGGAACCAGCTATCGATGCCGCGGTTGAGGAACACCACGGAGAAGTAAAACACCAGCAGGAGCGGCGCCATCGCCAGGGTGGCTGACATCCACACCATGCGCGCTTCGAGGCGCGAACCGACGACGCGCTTGCGCCAGTCCCGCACCAATTGGGCCAAGCGGCCGGCGATGAGAATCAGCAGAACGATCAACCCAGCAACGTTGACCGCGAGAATGATCGGATGCAGATCGCTGAAGTGCCCGGATTGCTGCACCGTTTGCGACATGATGAGCAGCGCAGCAACCCACAGTCCCGAACCGATCAGGACCAGTATCGATACGAACGCGCGCTTTAGAGCTGCGGGGACCATGTGTACCAGTCGCTACGCTGCCGCCAGTCGTCTGCCCAAAACAGGACTAGACGCAGGGCATCGGGAATCGTACGCACATCCAAGTTGGCTCGCACGCTGATCTCGTGCCTTTGATCCGGCGCGACGAGGGCCTTGTCGAGAATCGGCAGGCCGCTGATCACTCGTATTGCATCGAGAGCGGAGTCGAGCGTTGCGTACGAGGTTTGTTCGCTGCTGTTGAGATTGCGAACCAAGTAACGTTCGCTCAACGCGTGATAGACGAGTTGGTAATCCTGGCCCAACGCTGCAACGGTTTCGTCCAACCAATAACTACGCTCGCGTTTCACCACGATATCGACATGCAGCGTCAGCGGTGCGCCTTGGCGGATCGCCTCGCGCGCGCCCTCCGGCAATTCGAATTCCAACGTGGCATTGAGCTGATAGACCCCTTCGTTGGGCTCCACGTAAGCAGAGCGCACCTCGAAACGCGTCGTGTCTTGGGAATAGGCGTGCGATGCGAATAGCACCGCGCAGACGCCCGCGAGAATTCGCAGCATCAGCGAGAGCGAGCGGGCAAGCATGAGCGCGTCGCGCTGTATCACGCAGTGCATGCACCGAGAAATGAAGTGTCGGCCAAAAGGAACATCTATACCTTTTACTTACGTCCCACCGTTCGACAGGCGTCGAGCTTAGCGGAGATCTTTTTGCAGGCACGCATAATAAAAGCCATCCATTGCATCTGTCCCAGCCGCGATTCGATATCCGACTTCCTGCGTCAATTCTTTGTCGTTTATACCCAGGATCGTGCGCGTCACATCCTTCGCATCCGGCGCCTCGCGCAGGAATGGGCCGACCACCTCGGCGTTTTCAGCGCTGAACGCTGAGCAACTTGCGTAGACCAGACGTCCGCCTGGATTTAGCAGCGGCCACATCGCGCGCAGCAAGTGCGATTGACGCCGTGCGAGATCTGCAATGTCCTCACGTCGGCGCAACAACTTCACATCAGGATGACGGCGAATCACACCTGTCGCCGAACACGGTACATCGAGCAAGATCCTGTCGAACCGTCGACCATCCCACCATGGCGAGGGTTCCGCCGCGTCGCCCACTCTTAACGTAGCGGTGAGACCCAAGCGGGCTAGGTTCTGCTGGATCCGCACCGTGCGCTCAGAAGAAATATCGACGGCGACCAGTTCCGCAATGCCGGGCTGCAGTTCCAAGAGGTGGCAGGTCTTTCCGCCGGGCGCAGCACATGCATCTAGGATGCGATCACCCGCTGCCGGCTCGATTAATCTTGCAGCCCATTGGGCGGCGGCGTCTTGAACCGAGACGAAGCCTTCGTCAAAGCCGGGTAATTCGTTGACGTCCACCGCACGCTCGAGCCGCAGCCCTTCGGGATAACGTGCTACTTGCGCCACCGCAAATCCTCGCCCCGCCAGAGCCTTCCGATACTCGTCGACCGATACGCGCCTCGTGTTCACGCGTATCCAAAATGGCGGCCGTTCATTGTTCGCACCGAGAATCGACACAGCTCGATCTGCCCAGTCGGCCGTCAATTGCTCGACGAGCCACCGTGGGTGGGACGTCTTCAGCGCGAGATCGCTGTCGATGCTCTCCAATAATCCAGCGCCTTCACGCTGAGAACGCCGCAGTAGGGCATTGATCAGACCGCTCGCGCGCGGCTGACGCAGGATTTTGGCGGCATTCACCGTCTCCATGACGGCGGCATGCGCCGGAATGTCTGCCTGCTGCAGCTGACACAGCCCGACGATCGCTAAACCATGAATTTCAGGATCGAGCCGCTGCGAGGGTTTGCTGAGCAATTTGCGTAGGAGTGCGTCGAGGCGCACGTACCAGCGGATGCTGTCGTAACATAGCGCACGCAGTAGTCCACGATCTTGATCGCGATCGAGCGATGTCAGCGCGATGGCGAGCGCTTTGTCGAGTGACTGACCTTCGAAGGCAACCTGGGCGACGACACGGGCGGCGTGCGCTCGAACTCGTGCGGAGGCGCTCACTCCAGCACCGCGGTCTGCAAATCATTTGCGCGCGCGAATTCCGCTGCCCTGATGGGCTTACGCCCCGCCTGTTGCACTTTCAACAGCCGCAAAGTGCCTGCACCGGTTGCGACCTCGATCCCTTCTGCACCCGCGGCGACCACTGAGCCCGGAAAGCCTCGAACAGGCGTCGAGCTCGGTTCTGCCTCCCAAATCCGCAATTGCTCGCCCTGCCAGCGCGTTTCGGCAATGGGCCATGGAATGAATGCGCGGATTTGCCGATCGATCTGGGGTGCGCTCTGATGCCAGTCGATGCGCGCTTCTTCTTTGCTGATCTTGGATGCGTAAGTCACGCCCTCGCTCGGCTGTGGATGAGGATCCAGCGTGCCGGCCGACAGCCGCTCGAGTGCAGTCACGATCGCTTCGGCACCGACTGCGGCAAGGCGATCGTGCAATGACGCAGTGGTGTCGCGGGCGCCGATTTCGATTTGGCGTTCGAGCAGCATCGGGCCCGTGTCCAAGCCTGCATCCATTTGCATGATGGTGATGCCCGTATGCGTATCGCCGGCCAGAATCGCCCGATGGATCGGAGCAGCGCCCCGCCAGCGAGGTAACAGCGATGCATGGATGTTCAGACATCCGTAGCGCGGCACGCTGAGCACGGATGCGGGGAGAATGAGCCCGTACGCCACCACCACCATGACATCGGGCTTGAGCGCAGCGAGCGCTTCGACCTGAGCACGATCGCGCAGCGTGGCTGGCTGGAAGACAGGAAGTTGATGTTCGAGCGCGCATTGCTTGACAGCGCTCATCGTCAGTTGCCGACCGCGGCCCGCTGGCCGATCAGGCTGGGTGTAGACACCGACGATTCGATGCCCAGAGGCGATCAGCGCTCTCAATGGCGCAACCGAGAACTCCGGCGTGCCTGCAAACACAATCGACAAAGAAGAGGTCACCGCGCGCCCGCCGTTCGCATCGAGGAAATTGGAGTGGAGCGAGCCAGAAGGCTCGCCAATGCCTGTTAGATGGCGGGCATCTTCGCACGAGGCGTGCTGACGGGGCGATCCTTGCGCTCCTTCTCCAGCTTCTTACGAATGCGCGTGCGCTTCAGTTCGGAGAGGTAGTCGACGAATAATTTGCCTTCGAGATGATCCATCTCGTGCTGAATGCAGACGGCCAAGAGTCCATCCGCATTCATCTCGATTTGCTTACCGTTGCGATCCAGCGCTCGCACGCGAATGCTGTCGGCGCGGGTGACTTTGTCATACACGCCGGGCACAGACAGGCAGCCTTCTTCGGTTTCTTCGACGCCTTCGCGCGAGAGGATTTCCGCATTGATCAGCACGAGCGGTTGGTCACGCGTCTCGCTGATGTCGATGACCAGCAGCCGCTTGTGAACATTCACTTGGGTTGCGGCAAGACCGATGCCGGGCGCCGCGTACATGGTCTCGAACATGTCATCGATCAACCGACGCAAGGAGTCATCCACTTGCGCAACCGGTTCTGCGCGAGTGCGTAGGCGAGGATCGGGGAATTCGAGAATGGGAAGTCGTGCCATGGTGTCGTAAATGTAGATCGTTAAGCTACCTGCGCCAAGCGGGAGAATGCGGGCGGGCAGCGGTCGCGGTTACGCAGGACGTCGGTGCTAAACGAGAGCTGAGATCGCCAAGATTCGGAATGAGAACCACGTCTCGCACTGAAGGCCTATTTGTGCAATCGCTGCAATGATGCTGCTAAAGTTAGGTCACTGTTGAACTTAATCCCGTTTCGGTAACACCAAATCGCGCCCTTCGATGCGTCGCAATAGCTACCGAGACAACCGCTACAGGGGATTCGCCGCGCGACTCCTGTGCGCAACCTGGCCCACGGTTCACGACGGCCCACAACAGGGCCATGAATGGAGCTTGTACGCCGCATGAAGACTGCGACTTCGCCATTTCGTCCAGCGATC
>DASTSB010000452.1:0-8781 GCA_035760885.1 Steroidobacteraceae bacterium
GCTCGCGCCGAACTTTACGGCAAAGCGCGCAGCTACCTGGAAACGAGTGTCGCGATCAAACCCCGCCTCGAGGCCTATCAACTCTTGGCGGACTTCATGGACCAAACCGGCGATCGCGATCGGGCGTTGCAGGCCTTGCACGAAGCCCTCGCCCTCGCAGCCGGCCGCAAAGCTCGCTTACCGAAGATTCGTTCACAACGCTGGCTGGAACGACGCCAGCAAGATCGCCGCCGCAGCTAAGCACCCGCGCTGTGAATTCGCGAGTCACATTGCTCCCGGCTCACCTAGTCATCACAGTCGCCGATTCGGAAACCATTCTGGACGCGGCACTTCGCGCGGGCTTCAACCTGCCTCATAGCTGCCGAGCCGGCCATTGCGCATCCTGTCGAGCACGCCTCGTTGCCGGTGCAGTTTCATATCCCAAAGGGCGACCGCAGGGTCTGATGCCGGAGGAAGAACGTGAGGGTTATGCGCTCCTCTGCCAAGCCCATGCTGCAACTGCGGAACTGCGGATCGAAGTTCGCCAAATTCGACCGCCCGCACCTGACATCCAGGTGAAAACAGTTCCTGCACGGATTGAGCGGATGCAGCCACTTGCGCCTGACGTGATGCAAGTCTTCTTACGATTGCCTGCGAATGAGACTTTCCACTTCGCCGCGGGCCAATACCTGGACGTGCTGTTGAGCGGGCACCGGCGGCGCAGCTTTTCGATCGCAAATCCACCCCACGATGCTGCGTTGCTCGAGTTGCACATCCGACGCGTCGCGAATGGAGAATTCACTCAGTCGTTGTTTGGGGATGTTCCAAAAACATCGCTGCTGCGGATTGAAGGGCCGCTCGGTCAGTTTTGGTTTCGCGAGGAGTCCGTTCGACCCGCGATCTTGATTGGCGGCGGGACCGGTTATGCGCCGCTCAAGGCCATGTTGCGGCATTTGTTGGAGCGCGGCGATCAGCGTCCCTTGCGCTTGTTTTGGGGAGCGCGCTCGCGCATCGATCTTTATGAACATGATCTTGTGCTCGAATGGTGCAGGCGATTTCGCAACCTGCAGTACACACCCGTTCTCTCCGCAGCGCAGGAAGCAGGATTCGAAACGGGTTTGGTCCACGAAGCCGCCTTGCGGCAGTATCCGAATCTCCAGGGAGTCGATGTTTACGCCAGCGGTCCACCGCAAATGATCGAAGCGATCCGCAGCGAGTTTCCCGCCCATGGGCTGGTTGAGTCACAATTGTTCTTCGATTCCTTCGATTACGCAGCCGATTCGAGCGCAGAGAGATCACCTTGATGCATCGCCTCCGTCTTTGCTCACGAGCGCGTCATGACTGAGCCACGGCCGCACGTACTCATCGCGGGTTGCGGATATGTGGGCCAGCGTTTGGCGCTACGTCTGCAATCGCAATTCGATGTGACTGGAACGGTGCGCACGCCCGCTCGGGCGATGGATCTCGCGGCGCTGGGTATTCGTGCCTACATCTTGGATCTCGATCGGCTGCGCACTGCGACGAGCGTCCCCGAGCGTTTGGACCAAGCCGCGATCATTTATCTCGCTCCGCCCACTCCGAGCGGCGAGAGCGATCTGCGCTTGGATCGATTTCTACAGATCGCCACCGTGCCGCCGCACGTGTTCGTCTACATGAGCACGACCGGCGTTTATGGAGATACGGGTGGAGCTTTGGTCGACGAGAGCAGCCCCTTGCAACCGCGCACCGAACGGGCTCGCCGTCGCGTCAGTGCGGAAGAAATGACTCGCGTGTGGTGTACGGAACGGCGCGTGCGACGTGTGATTCTGCGCGTCCCTGGAATTTATGGACCTGGACGCTTACCTCTGGATCGATTGCGCGATCGGGAACCCGTTGTGCGCGAAGAGGACGCTGGAATCAGCAATCGCATTCACGTCGACGATCTCGTCGAGGCCTGTGCCGCTGCTGTAACCAACTCCGAAGCCCGAGGCGTCTACACGATCAGCGACGGCAGCTCGATCACTTCCACTGCGTTCCTCAATGCCGTTGCCGACATCGCAGGTTTGCCGCGTCCGCCACAGGTCTCGATGGAGGAAGCACAACTGACGTTCAGCCCTTCACGCCTCTCCTTCATCGATGAATCGCGGCGCGTCAGCAACGAACGCATGCTCAAGCACCTCGGCGTGCGATTGAAGTATGCGGATTATCGGGAGGGCATCAAGGCAAGCCTCGCCGAGGGCGAGGCGGAAGGTGATGAAGTGATGAAGTGATGAGGTGAAAGCGCAAAGCGCGTGAACGGCGTAGCGTTGCTCTTTTTGGACGGACGGTTGTCCTATCGTCGGCTTCGTAGAACTCGACCTTCAAGCTAGGAATGAGCGACACCCTTCACTGGATCACCTCATCACTCCATCACTAGCTGGCGATGGGCCACACCCTTCACCCCATCACCTCATCACTTTCTCACTGCGCGCGCATCCGCGCGCTCAACTCGGCTGACTCCGCTTACTCTCCAGCCACTTGGTGATGGGCTCCCACTGTTTCCAATCGGGCCAAGCGAGGTATTCAGGTAGCTCGAAGATGCCCATGCCGCGCTGGAAGGCACGCAGGTAGTTCGTCGATTGGCGCAATGAAGAGAGATACGGCACTTTGAGTTTGCCGAGATACTGATCCAGTTCTTCGTACAGCAGCGTGTTCTCGCGAACGCGGTTCGCGACCACGGCCAGGCGAGCCTGTTCGCGCTGCACTTTGCCGAGTTCGAGCAGTTCCTTCATGAAGTGCGCGCAGGCCTTCATGTCGATTGGGGACGGCATCACGGGCACGAGGATGGTTTCCGCGCGGCGCACCAACTCGTTCATTTCGGCGCCATGCGTCCTGGCTGGGGCGTCGATGACGAGAATCTCGGTGTCGCGCGGCACGCCACGAAGCCCTTCTTCGCAGGCGTCGATGGGCGTGATCTTCGGCAAGTCTTCGGGCCTCACCGACAACCAATCCAGACTGGTGCGCTGCGGATCATAGTCGGCCAGTGCGACCTTATAACCCTGCGTGGCAAAGTAGCTGGCAACGTTCGTCGCTAGCGTGCTCTTACCGCAGCCGCCCTTCGAGTTCATAACCATGACGTGGCGCATGAGACCCTCTCTTCTGCCCGCGCGGCGCATTCGCCGGAACCGAGGCAGCACCCGACTGTTATTCTGGAGGCCGCGATAACTTAAGGTGCCGCGCAGCAAATGTCACGAGGGCGGTCTATGCCGTTTCATAATCCAACCCCGCAACGAATCCGCCAACTGCTCACCGAGGCGCGGACGGTGGCCATCGTCGGGCTATCCGATAACCCGCAGCGGCCCAGCTACGAGGTTGCCTGCGTCTTGCGCGATTACGGCTATCGGATCATTCCGGTGAATCCCAGGCTGGCCGTCTGGGAAGGCATTCGAGCGGTTCCCGACCTTGAACAGGCAACCAAACTCATGGGTCCCGGGGAGCGCATCGACATCGTGGATGTCTTTCGCAAGCCGGAAGAAGTCGGCGTGGTGGTGGACGAATGCATTCGCCTGAAGCTACCCGCCGTCTGGCTACAGCTCGGCTGTGTAGATGAAGCGGCGGCACAGCGTGGGACGGATGCGGGACTCACCGTCGTCATGGATCGATGTATGAAGATCGAACGGATGAATCTCGACTGACAGGAATACGCAAACGCAGCGGCCCATCCGCAGTTCAATAGTCGACGGACACGAACCGTTTAGGTCCGCTCGAGCCTCCTCTCCCATCTTCCCGCTGACATAAATCGCCCACCCTGCTCTGCTATTCTCATTGCCATGCTGCTCCCATTCACCAAGATGCAAGGACTCGGCAACGACTTCATCGTGTTCGAAGCCGCTGACGATGCCGCCGTTCCAGACTCTGCGACGTTCCGTGCACTCGCCGACCGACGCACGGGAATCGGTTTCGACCAAGCATTGGTACTGATGCCTGCGCGCGATCAGCATACGGACGTCTTCTATCGCATCTTCAACGCCGACGGCTCCGAAGTTGAACAATGCGGTAACGGCGCACGGTGTATCGCTGCGTTGATCGCGAAGAAGCTGGGCCGCAAGCAAGTTCACCTGGATAGCCCCGGCGGTCGCATCGACGGCGTGCTTCGCGACGATGCTTCGGTTGCGATCGACATGGGCATTCCGAATTTCGATCCCGCCGCGTTGCCTTTCGAAGCATCGCGCGAAGCGGATGTGTATCCGCTGCGGGTCGGCGAAACCGAGTTGCAGATCGGAGCCGTCTCGATGGGCAACCCGCATGCGGTCTTGCAGGTCGCGAACGTCGCTGAAGCGGACGTGCAAGGGCTGGGGCCTGCGATCGAAACGCATACCCGATTCCCGAACCGAGTGAATGTCGGATTCATGCAAGTCCTCGCGCCCAATCACATCCGCTTACGTGTGTTTGAACGCGGCGTCGGCGAAACACAAGCATGCGGCACGGGCGCGTGCGCTGCCGTCGCGGTAGGTCGTCGGCTCGGCTTACTAGGGGATGACGTAAAGGTTTCGGTTCCGGGCGGGGAGATGTCCGTGAAGTGGGAAGGACCAGGTGAACATCTATGGCTCATCGGGCCCGCAACGACGGTGTTCGAGGGAAGCGTCGATACCGATGCCTTCCGGCGCAGCAAAACCTGAGCATGGACTTTCGCGCACGACAGGCGCAGATTCGCCAACAGACCGCGAACAGCGGCGAGCGTATCGTCGGAGATATCAAGCGCATGAACGTCGGACTAGCGTTTATGACGTTTCAACACAAAGACAACGAGGCACTATGAGCAAGCAACCGGTCCGTGGCATCGAGACGGAAACGCTGGACGAGGACAAAATCGCTCACTACCTACAACTGAATCCTGAATTTTTCGAACGACACGCGGGACTGCTCACCAAGCTCAAGCTTTCGCACAACGGCGGCGCTGCCACTATCTCGCTCATCGAACGTCAAGTGGGCGCCCTGCGCGAGAAGAACCAAACGCTCGAAACCCGTTTGCGCGAGCTCATTGAAGTTGCCCGCGCGAACGATGTACTCGCCGCTAAGATCCATCGGCTTGCATGCCGCTTGGTGCGCGCAAGAAAGGCGGATGTACTACTTGATGCGCTGGAATCGTCGTTGCGCGAGGACTTCGGCGCTTCGGAGTGGCTATTGCTGCTGACGAAGGGACCGGAATCCGAATACGCGCAGGTGACCAGCCGTCATCTGCGCTTGGTCGATGCGAATGCGCCCGAACTGAAAATGTTCGAGACGCTGTTCGAATCCGGCAAGCCACGCTGCGGTCAAATCCGCGATTCGCATCGCGACTTCCTGTTCGGCGCCGGCACCGTCGAGATCGGTTCGGCCGCACTCGTTCCGCTCGGCCCACAGCCCGCTTCGGGGTTACTTGCGATCGGCAGTCCCGACGCAGATCGCTTTCATCCGACGATGAGCACCGACTTCTTGGCGCGCATCGGTGATCTCGTCAGCGAAGCCGTCGGCGCAAACTGATCGTCAGGGTGCTGATCGCACATGCACGACAGCACCCTGTCTTGGATCCCCAAGTTCTTCAGCCATCTCGCGAGCGAGCGAAGGCTTTCCGCTCACACCGATGACAACTATCGCCGCGATTTGAGCTTCTTCGTCCAGTACTGCGACGGGCAAGCAATCGCAGACTGGTCGCACATCGATACGCAGCACGTTCGCCTCTTCGCTGCTGCCGAATTTCGCCGCGGCTCCGCAGCCCGCACGATTCAACGCCGGCTAAGTGCGCTGCGTACGTTTTTCAATTTCCTGATCCGCGAAGGCGTCATCAAGAACAATCCCGCCATCGATGTGCAAGCGCCCAAGGCGCCGAAGCGGTTGCCCAAAGCACTCGACGTCGATCAAATGCAGCAGCTCCTCGCGTTTCGCAGCGACGATGAACTCAGCACTCGCGACAAAGCGATGATGGAGCTGTTTTATTCCTCCGGCCTGCGATTGGCGGAGTTGGTGGGATTGAATCTGCACGACCTGGATTTGACCGACCGCACGGTGCGCGTCGTCGGCAAGGGCAACAAGACACGGATCGTTCCGATGGGACGCCATGCAATCGATGCGTTACGTGCGTGGCTCACGGAGCGCTCTGCGTTGGCACCAGCCGATCAGACTGCGGTCTTTGTCTCGCAAGCCGGCAAACGCCTGGGTCCGCGCGCGATCCAACTGCGCATCTCCGAGTGGGCGATCCGACAGGGACTGCCGCTGCACGTCCATCCGCACATGTTTCGTCATTCGTTCGCGACGCACTTGTTGGAATCGAGCCAGGATTTGCGCGGCGTACAGGAACTTTTGGGCCACGCAAACATCTCCACCACGCAGGTGTATACGCACCTTGATTTTCAGCACCTGGCCAAGATATACGACCAGTCGCATCCTCGCGCCCGCCGCAGAGGATAAGAATTCACTGAGTACACGGAGATCACGGAGAAAGGGGACGCTCGCCTTCCTTTTTTCAATTCTATCTCCGTGTTCTCCGTGGCCTCCGTGTGAAATCCGAGTTCTTCATGCATCAATTCGAAGGCACCACCATCCTCTCCGTCCGTCGCCAAGGGATCGTCGCGATCGGCGGCGACGGGCAAGTCTCCTTAGGCAACACCGTCATGAAAGGCAATGCGCGAAAGGTGCGGCGCCTCTACGACGGCAAAGTGCTCGCCGGCTTCGCCGGCGGAACGGCAGATGCCTTCACGCTCTTCGAGCGCTTCGAAGCCAAGCTGCAGCAATACGGCAACCTCACTCGCGCTGCCATCGAACTCGCGAAGGACTGGCGCACAGATCGCAGCCTGCGCCGGCTCGAAGCGTTGCTGTGCGTGGCCGATGCGCGCAGCTCGTTCATCATTTCAGGGAACGGCGATGTGATCGAGCCGGAGGACGACATCATGGCCATCGGCTCCGGCGGAGCATTCGCACAAGCCGCCGCACGTGCGCTGACGCAGAACACTGACTTGGATGCGAAGACCATCGTCGAGAAGGCGCTGAACATTGCCGCCGACATTTGCATCTATACCAATCGCAATCTCACCATTGAAGAGTTGACCACGGTTGGCAGTTGAGAGTTGGCGGCCAGAATACGTTCCGACCCACAACTGCAAACAGTCAACCGCCATCCAGCCTATGTCCTCCATGACTCCCCGCGAAATCGTTCAAGAGCTCGACAAGCACATCGTCGGGCAAGGTGCAGCCAAGCGAGCGGTTGCGATCGCGTTACGCAATCGTTGGCGCCGCATGCAGGTCTCAGAATCGTTGCGTGCAGAGATCACGCCGAAGAATATTTTGATGATCGGCCCGACCGGCGTCGGTAAGACCGAGATTGCCCGGCGTCTAGCCAAATTGGCCCGCGCGCCTTTCATCAAGGTGGAAGCCACGAAATTCACCGAGGTCGGTTACGTCGGCCGCGAGGTGGATTCGATCATCAAGGACTTGATGGATGTGGCAGTAAAGATGACGCGCGAAGAGGAAATGGAGAAAGTTCGCCATCGGGCGATGGACGCGGCCGAAGATCGAGTGCTCGATGCACTATTGCCGCGGCCGAAGTCGATTGGCTTCGGTGCCGAGCCAGAACCTACGCCGCGCGATCAAGAGACGCGGCAGAAGTTTCGCAAGATGCTGCGGGAAGGCCAGCTCGATGATCGTGAAATTGAAATCGAGGTGCGGGCCATTCCTGTCGGCGTGGAGATCATGGCACCTGCGGGAATGGAAGATCTCACCAATCAATTGCAAAGCATGTTCTCGAACCTCGGCGGTTCTCGCACCAAGATGCGCAAGGTCAAAGTGAAGGAGGCCTTCAAGCTTCTGACCGATGAAGAAGCCGCCAAGATGATCAACGAAGAAGATCTCAAGCTACAAGCGCTTACGAACGCCGAGCAGAACGGCATCGTGTTCATCGATGAGATCGACAAGATCGCGCGACGCCAGGAAACGCACGGCGCTGACGTGTCTCGCGAAGGCGTGCAACGCGACTTGCTGCCGCTCGTCGAAGGCAGCACGGTGAGCACGAAGCATGGAATGGTGAAGACCGATCACATCCTATTCATCGCTTCGGGCGCATTTCACATGTCGAAGCCGTCGGACTTGATTCCAGAATTGCAGGGCCGCTTCCCGATTCGCGTCGAACTCGATGCACTCAAGGTCGAAGACTTCATTCGCATTCTTACCGAGCCCGACGCATCGCTGTGCACGCAATATCGTGCGCTGCTCGAAACCGAGGGAGTGAAATTGCGCTTCGATGAAAGCGGCGTGCGCCGCATCGCCGAAGTGTCCTATCAGGTAAACGAGCGGACCGAAAATATCGGCGCTCGGCGCCTGCACACCGTACTCGAACGCCTGCTCGAGACGCTCTCGTACGATGCCGCGGATCGTGACGGTTTAGAGGTTGTCGTCGATGCCGCGTACGTCGACAAATATCTCGGCGAGTTGGTGAAGGACGAAGACCTCACCCGCTACATCCTGTAACGCAATGCATCCCACCGAATTGAAACTGCGCACCGTCTCGCGCGTGTTAGCCGTTTCGTTTTCGGACGGCTCGAAGTACGAGCTGCCGTTCGAATATCTTCGGGTGTATTCACCTTCTGCCGAAGTGCGCGGTCATGGACCGGGACAGGAAACGCTCCAAATCGGCAAGCAGAATGTGCAGATCAAAAAAATCGAGCCGGTGGGCAACTATGCCGTGCGCTTGATTTTCGATGACGGCCACGACAGCGGCCTCTATACGTGGAACTATCTTCATGAACTTGGCCGCGACCACGGCCAGAAATGGCAGAAGTATCTCGATCGCCTGAGTGAGCTCGGCATATCGCA
>DASTSB010000453.1:0-2707 GCA_035760885.1 Steroidobacteraceae bacterium
GAAATCGTCGAGTCGATTCGCACCGCACTCGCCGATGTCGCGCAAGCATTGGGCGACGACGTCGAACGCGTCGTGGCCGCGGGACTCGCAACGCAGCGCTCCAGCATCGTTTGCTGGGATCAACGCACCGGTCAGCCGCTCTCTCCCGTGTTGTCTTGGCAGGATCGGCGTGCAGCGAAGTTCATCGAAACGCTGCGCGAGCAAGAGCCGATGGTGCGTGCGACGACTGGCTTGGTGCTCTCCGCTCACTACGGCGCGAGCAAACTGAAGTGGTGCTTGGAGAACCTCCCGAAGGTTCAGACTGCAAAGACCAACCTACGTTTGAATGCCGGGCCGCTTGCGTCGTACTTGATGTTCGCGCTGCTCAGCGAACGACCGCGGCTCATCGATCCTGCGAATGCATCGCGAACGTTGCTGTGGGATGTGAACACGGGAACATGGTCGCCGCGGCTGCTGAAGATGTTCGACATCCCCGCCGACGTTCTGCCGAACTGCGTCGCGACGCGACACGAGTTCGGGCATTTGCCGTTTGGTTCGGGCGCGGTTCCGCTTCTGGTGTGTACCGGCGATCAATCTGCGATGCCGTTTGCAGCCGGACCGATCGAGAAGACCGCGATCTACCTGAATGCCGGCACGGGTGCGTTTTTGCAGCGAATTACCCAAACCGACGCAACGCCTGAAGATCGACTGCTTCGCAGTGTGCTGTGGGCGGACGCACAAGAACAGTGGCACACCCAAGAGGGCACGGTGAATGCAGCAGGCGCCGCGCTCGATTGGTTGAACGAGAGAGTCGGCGTCGATACGCATCGCGCCGCGTTGGCCATGACGCGTGAGCACGCCGCCGCTGACGTGCCGATCTTCGTGAACGCGTTATCAGGCATCGGCTCGCCATTTTGGCTGCCTCAGGTCGAGTCCCGCTTCATCGGCGAAGGCGACGAAGCCCAGCTCGTGCAGGCAATCATCGAGAGTATCGCCTTTCTGATTTGCACCAATATCGCGTGCATGCGCGACTCGCAATCCGTCGAGCGCGTGATTGCGAGCGGCGGTCTGTCTCAGAGCGAATACTTGTGCGAATGCGTGGCAAGTTTGAGCGGATTGCCGCTCGATCAACTCGCTATTCGCGAAGCCACCGCGACGGGACTCGCCTTTCTCATTTTCGGAATGCCGAGTTCGTGGCACAGCGACGTCAAAGCCAAGCGCTTCGAGGCGCATCCGGATGCGAATCTCAACCGGCGTTTTGCGCTGTGGCAGCAGGAAATGGCTGCATTGACTGCTCGTTGAGCGGTGCGTTGCGCATCAGCGCGCCGATGTAGCGATCGGCCCAACTTTCGCTGCTGAATCGATCCATGAATCCGCAATGGCCGCCGTGCGACACGGTTTCGATGTGCAAGTGCGGATTGCGTGCCAGATGCTGCAAATCGGCCGCGGGAATCAGCGGATCATCCAGTGACAGCAAGAGATGGCTCGGCACGTTCAACTTCGCGAGTGCATCGCCCGTGATCGCGTAGCCATTCAGATACGCATCGATGTCCGCGAATTCGCTGTACTTCTCCACCATGACCTGCGTCATCGTGCGGATGCTTCGCTGCGCGAGAATGTGTTTGAAATCGTAGAGATCGGGAAACAGCGCTTGCTTGAGGCGCAGCGAACGCTTCCACTTCGAAAGAAAATATTGCCGATACACGAATGAGCCGCTCTCGATCGCATCCATCGTGGTGTGCGGTCTGAGAACCGGACATACCGCCACTGCTCGTTCGATCGTAAGTCCGACCTCAGGCGCTTTCGCCGCGACCCGCAGTGCGAAGTTTCCGCCCAGTGAGAACCCCGCGAGGCTCAATCGATTGCGCGACAGCATGCGCTGAATGGTTGATACCGCTCCGACCACTTCATCCAAGCGGCACGAATGAAAGAGTTCCTTGTTGAGATGATGACTCGCGCCGTGATCGCGGAAATTCAAACGCACCACATCGCATCCGAGCTCGAACAAATGAGCGCCGAGCGAGAGTACGTACAGCGAGTCCGCGCTGCCTTCCCAGCCGTGCAAGAGCACTACAGTATCGCGATCCCCAGCCGGACTCCCGTGTTGAGAGAATTCGCCGATGAGGCGTACACCGTCGCCGCAATCCAGGATGTGCGTCTCGGTGCAATTCAATAACTGCTTCGCGCGCCTACGAATGATGGGTTTGCGTACACGCAGGCTCGGCAAAATCGATTGCACGTGAGCGTTGGCAAACCAGCGTGGTGGGGAAAACGGCGCAGCGGAAGACGTCATTCGATTCGAATCAAAGAAGACCCAGGCAGAGTGGTAACGAACCCGGAGCCGACAAGTTGCGTCGGAGTGAAATATCCGGCTCGCTGCGGCTCTCGCAGCAATCGAGACAAGATCCCGAGCGAGGAGTTCACTGTGAAGGCATATCCGTTCGCCGTCTTCAACCGCGCGGTTCTGATTTCGCCCTTGGCGTTACGAGCTTCACCCCACAGCAGCGTCGGATTGTTTTCGCGCTCTGTTCGGGTCGGGCCCGTCATCTTGCGCTCGATGCGACTCTGCAGAATCTGCACGATCCACCGCTTTTTCAGCAGCGCTCTGACGAGGTTGGCCCGGCGCATCCGCTTGAACGCACGCGGCGAAGTGCCGGTGTAGACCTCGATGTTTTCGATGCCGGTCGTGAAATACGCCGTGCTCACATCGCCCCATGAAATCGCAGCC
>DASTSB010000454.1:0-8705 GCA_035760885.1 Steroidobacteraceae bacterium
CGTGAGTTCGACGCCGGCCCGCTCACACGCTTGCTGAAAGCGTTCGGGCTGAAGTTGTTCAGCAAGGAATTTGTCGGCCGTGCCTTGATCGATGAGGATCGGTTTGTCGAAGCTCCGCGATCTAACCAACGCCGCAGCATCGTATTGCTCCCACTTCGAGCGATCCGCACCTAAGTAGCCGGCGAAGGCCTTTTGACCCCACGGCACATCGCTAGGTGAGCTTATGGGCGCAAACGCCGAAACGGATTTGTATTGCTCGGGATTCTTGAGCGCACAAATGAGCGCACCGTGCCCACCCATCGAGTGACCGAAAATCCCTTGACGCTCCGAATTCGCGCCGCCGATAGAGCGCACCAATTCCGGCAGCTCGGAGGTCACATAGCTGTACATGCGATAGTTTTGCGACCACGGCGCTTGCGTCGCATCGACATAGAAGCCGGCACCGATGCCAAAATCCCACGCTGCATCATCGCCAGGCTGACGCGCTTTGCGCGGACTCGTATCGGGCGAGACGAGCATGATGCCGAGCTCAGCGGCAACGCGTTGAGCACCCGCCTTGATCATGAACGTCTCTTCCGTGCACGTCAGTCCCGCGAGGTAATACAAAACCGGAACCGCGCGCTGATGAGCTTGCGGTGGGACGTACACTGAGAATCGCATCTCGGTGCGACATTCGTGCGACTCGTGTACGAAGAAGCGTTGTGTGCCTTCGAAGCAGCGCTGTTCGGATGCGAGGGTTAATGACATGGGCAAGTCCAGCAGGCCGGTGAGGAAGTGAGGCGAGATCGCTCGGTGAGAGCTTCGCGTGAAGGGTGTGCTTCAGTGCTGCCCTACGCATCTCACGCGCGGCGCGCTCTCACTTACTCACCCCTCACCATCTAGTAAATCACCACACTTCGAATCGACTCACCCGCATGCATCAAGTCGAAACTGCGGTTGATGTCATCTAACGGCATTGTGTGCGTGATGAGATCATCAATGTTGATCTTGCCGTCCATGTACCAGTCGACGATTCTCGGCACATCGGTACGGCCGCGCGCGCCGCCGAATGCCGAGCCCTTCCATACGCGCCCGGTCACCAATTGAAACGGTCGCGTGCTGATTTCTTTGCCCGCACCTGCAACACCGATGATGACCGACACACCCCACCCGCGATGGCAGCACTCGAGCGCTTGACGCATCAGATCTACGTTGCCGACACATTCGAAACTGTAGTCGGCACCGCCATCGGTAAGCGCGACCAGATACGCAACGAGATCGCCTTCGACTTCTTTCGGATTGACGAAGTCCGTCATCCCAAACTTTTCCGCAAGTGCCTTGCGCTTCGGATTGATGTCGACACCGACGATTCGGTTCGCGCCGGCAATCCGCGCACCTTGAATCACGTTGAGGCCAATGCCTCCCAGGCCGAACACAACCACATTCGAACCGGGTTCCACTTTCGCAGTGTTGATCACTGCACCGATGCCGGTCGTTACACCGCACCCGATGTAGCAGACCTTGTCGAAGGGTGCGTCTTCACGAATCTTCGCCAACGCAATTTCGGGCAGCACGGTGAAGTTAGAGAACGTCGAACAGCCCATGTAGTGATGGATCATGTCCTTGCCGATCGAAAAACGACTCGTGCCGTCGGGCATCACGCCTTTGCCTTGCGTCGCCCGGATCGCCGTGCATAAGTTGGTCTTGCGCGACAGACAGGATTTGCACTGTCTGCATTCCGGCGTGTACAGCGGAATGACATGATCGCCCTTCTTCAGCGAACTCACTCCTGGCCCCACATCCACGACGACGCCCGCGCCTTCATGACCGAAAATCACCGGGAATAGTCCTTCAGGATCGGCACCCGAGCGCGTGAATTCGTCGGTGTGGCAGATGCCCGTCGCTTTGATTTCGACGAGCACTTCACCGGCCTTGGGGCCTTGCAAATCGACGGTGGTCACTTCCAGGGGCTTGCCCGCTGCGTACGCGACAGCAGCACGAGTTTTCATGAGGCGATTCTCCTGATCAAAGATGCCGGACGAGTCGATTCGTAGTGTGGAGCTTTACTAGTACGTTGAGGGAGTGAGCAAGTGAGATCGCGCCGCGAGTGAAAGGCGTAGGTCAACCTTGAAGCACACCTTTCACGCGAAGCTCTCACCGAGCGATCTCGCTCGCCTCACTTTATCACCGGCCCGCTGGAAGCATGTTACGTCTGGATTCCGGGGCACCGGAGTTCGCCAAGTACGTAGGCGCGCGCACAAACGCACGCCGCCGCGATTCCAGAAAATTCGCGATCGGCGAGCGGCCGATCGGTGCTAAAGTTCCACGCCCCAGGGCGCTTCAGCCCAACGCATTCTTCGGCACCCCAGCGCTTCGGCAGGAAGGAATGGATCAAGGCTCAGGCAATTTGGCTATTTCAAGCGGCGATAAGTCGGCGGCCGAAGTGCAGAGTCTGAAGGACGAGATCGAGCAGCTCAAAGCACAGGTGCTCGCTCGCGACAACTTGCTTGCCGTCGCGGCGCACGAGCTGCGCAACCCCATGCACGCGTTGCTCTTGCAGATCACAGCCGCACTCGCCGTCGCGAAACGCGATCGCGTCGACGCGCTGATTCCACGCCTTGAGCGCATTCGTCACATCGTCGATATCTACGTGAAGCGGGCGACCATGTTATTGGACGCGGCACGTTTAGATGCCGGAGGCTGGCCGCTCGAACGCAGAACCTTCGATCTGTGCCAAGTGGTGCGCGAGATTTGCACTTCTTATGAACCTGAGGCGCAGCACGCGGGCTGCACGATCTCCTTGCACGTACCGCCCAATCTGTTTGGCCGCTGGGATCGAGTCGCGGTGGAACAAGTTGCGGCCAATTTGCTTTCCAATGCGATCAAGTACGGAGCGGGCACGCCTATCGACGTGTCTTTGAGCACAGCTCGATCCGATGCCCTGCTCAGCGTGCGCGATCGGGGCCCAGGCATCGCGGCCAGCGATCAGACACGGATCTTCGAACGTTTTGAGCAGGCCGTCGGCTCGCGAGAAAAACGCAGTGGATTCGGTATCGGCTTGTGGCTGGCGAAGTCATTAGTCGAAGCTCATGGGGGCAACATCGATGTGCAAAGCGAGCCAGGTGCCGGCTCTACCTTTACTGTTCGTCTTCCGGGCCTAGAGCCACCGTTCGAGAACTAGAACACATCAGAAATTAGAAGACTCCTGCGCGCACGCGGGTTTGAAACAGCGAACAGCAACGACTATGACCATTCAAAGCTCTGCAATGGATCGGTTTCCGACAGGAATTGCCGGACTCGACACGATTACCCGCGGCGGTCTGCTCGCGTCGGGCGTTTATATCGTTCAGGGCGTGCCGGGCTCGGGCAAGACGATTCTCGCCAACGAGATTTGTTATCGGCATGTCGCGCACGGTGGCCGCGCGATCTACGTCACGCTGTTGGCGGAAGCGCACAGCCGCATGCTGCAGCATCTGCGTTCGATGTCGTTCTTCGACGAGAGTGTGATCCCTGACAAACTGTACTACATCAGCGCTTTTCGGATGCTCGAGGACGAGGGTCTGAAGGGGCTCTTGGACGTGCTGCGGCGTGAGATTCGCGCCCAACACGCCACACTGCTCATTCTCGATGGTTTGGTTGCCGCCGAAGAATCCGCACCCAGCGCGCGCGAGTTCAAGAAGTTCATCCACGAATTGCAGGGTCAAGCGGTCGCGAACGGCTGCACGATTTTGCTGCTGACGAGCGGCGGCAGCGAAATGGTTCGCGCCGAACACACGATGGTCGATGGCCTTATCGAACTGTGCGACGAGCACGTTGACGTACGCACTCACAGAACGCTCAGCGTCCGCAAGTTCCGCGGCAGCGGCGCATTGCGCGGCAAGCATTCGTTTCGGATCAGCGCCGAGGGCATCCAACTTTATCCGCGCATCGAAGCCGCATTCGACAGGCCATCGAAGGATCCCGATGGGCTCGGAAAAAAGATCTCGACGGGATCGAAGTCCCTCGATCAAATGCTCGCGGGAGGGATTTCCGATGCATCCGTCACCGGCGTCGTAGGTCCAACGGGCGCGGGCAAGACACTACTCGGACTGCAATATCTCGCTCAGTGCAGCGCCGAAGAGCCGGGACTGATGTTTACGTTCTATGAGACACCAGCTCGCTTGATCGATAAAGCGCGTGCTTTCGGCCAAGACATCTCACGTCAGATCAAAAAGGGCCATTTGGAAATTCAGTGGCATCCGCAAGCGGAGCATTTGCTGGACGAGCTTGGGCACAAGCTACTGCGTGCAGTTGCTGAGCGCGGCGTGAAGCGATTGGTCATCGACGGACTTGGCGGCTTCGTGGAATCGGTGATGCAACCCGAGCGCATTGGGCGATTCATGGCGTGCTTGGCAAATGAACTGCGCGCGCAACGAGTCGCAGCCATTCTCGCGATCGAAAGCAGCGATATTGTCGGCCCCTCCGTACGCATGCCGGTGAACGGTGTGTCGGCCATCATCGAGAACTTGATTTTCCTGCGCTTCGTCGAGAGAAATTCGACGATGCAGCGTCTCATCTCGGTGACGAAGATGAGGAACAGTGCTTATGACGAGCACGTTCGGCAACTTGCGATTACATCGAACGGCATCGAAATCGGGGAGCCTCTATTTGGATTGGAGGATGTCATCACTGGCACGTCACACAGACGCGAAGCGTTGGTCGCCCCGAAGCGTTCCGTGGTCGCGCGTCGCAAGAAGAAGTAACAGGTCCCGAGGTCAACCGTGCTAACGGTTCTAGTGGTTGAAGACGAGTTCGGAGTCGCGGACGTCGTCGTCACTGCACTCGAAGATGAGGGCTATCGTGTGCTCGTGGCAGCCAACGGGCGACAAGGGATGGAGCGTCTTGCGGACACGAAGCCCGACTTGATCATCCTAGATTTCATGATGCCCATCATGGATGGCGCAGCGATGGCTAAAGCGGTCCGAGCGAATCCGGAATATGCAAACATCCCCATCGTGATGACGAGCGCGGTCGGAGAAGCTGCGGTCAAAGATCGTTTCGGGGATTTCCAAGCTTTCATGCGCAAACCGTTTCGCATCCAAGAATTGCTCGAGACCGTAGAGCGGCTGATCGGCAAATAGCGTGCGCGCAGCTCGCACCCACACGGGAACCCATCCGTCTTCCCTTCATTGAGAAGAAGGCTGTACGCGCCTTCGCTCGAAGGTACGTATCGATAGCCGATTCAGTACTCGATGTAAGGAGAAGGCTATGGGACTCAAAGATTTCTTCCGCAGCGATCGAGGACACAATCACGATCATTGGCGCGAAGATTGGCGCGACGACCGCTATCCCAAACACTACTCGAGCGACATGCGTGGACGCAGTGGACGCGGATCCGAACGTCAGCGGGGTCCGCAGTTGTACGGCCAATCCGGCCGCTCCGACTGGCCGGATCCGCGCACATATCACGGTGGCTTCTACGCAGGGGAAACGGGCCGCGAGTCGATGTATCGCACCGAGCCGTCAGCGCAAGGCGATTGGGGGCGCGACTCGGAGCGTTGGCAGGAACAGCGCAACCCATCCAACAGGCAGCGTTTCGAATCATCCGAGCAGGGCGAGCATCGCGGGCGCGGCCCCCGTGGTTATCAACGCTCGGATGCTCGCATTCAAGAAGACGTATGCGAATGCTTGACTGACGATCACTTTATCGATGCGTCCAACATCGAGGTGAACGTTCAACATGGGATCGTCACGTTGACCGGCTCAGTCCAGTCGCGGACGGAAAAACGCCGCGCTGAGGACTTGATCGATCAACTGTCGGGGGTGCGCGATGTGAACAATAGCCTCGTGGTGGGTGGCAGGCCTCAAAGCTCCTCCGGCTCGAACACGGTCAGCGCAAGCGCCGCGCAGCCCGCAGCACAATCGGGGTCGTATAACCAAACAGCGCGGCACTAGACCGTAAGCGCCTAATGGGAGGCACTGCGCTCTCCCAGGAATTTGTAGGTAATTCGTTGCGCCGGGCCCGCGGGAGATTGATGATGTCCCGCATGTACGTCCTACGGGCAGAACCCCCGTATGCGAACTCGGCCCATCGCTTTGCAGCAACCATTTCTCGTCCTGCTGTGCTCAATTGCGCTCGCAGCTCTGATCTCCCCTTTGCGCGCTCAACAAGCGATTCCGGCTTCGGAAAAGCTCGAGCGCTCAGGGGCGATCATCGGCCAGATACTCGTCGATCCCCAGAACATCTTCGATCTCAACGATCCGAAAGAGGACAAGAAGCTATTTCGGCTCGCGAATAAGCTGCACTACAAGACACGCAACGACGTCATCCGACGTCAGCTGCTGTTTCATCCCGGCGATACGTTTTCCCAACGCGCGCTCGATGAGTCGGAGCGCATCCTGCGATCGCAGCGCTATCTCTACGATGCAGTCGTACGCCCCATCGATTATCACGACGGCGTCGTCGATATCGCAGTCACCACGCGCGACGTGTGGACGCTCAATCCGGGCGTGTCGTTCGGCCGCAAAGGCGGGAAGAATTCCGGGGGATTTGAACTGGAAGAACTGAACCTCCTCGGCACCGGCACATCGGTGTCGCTGTCACACAAATCCGAAGTCGATCGCAATTCCAACTTATTCGAATACAAGAACAAGCACATCGGCGGCAGTTGGACATCGCTCGCACTGAGTTACGCGGACAACAGCGACGGCTCGACGCGCGCGCTGGATGTCGAGCGTCCGTTCTACTCGTTGACGACGCCGTGGGCATTCGGCGTTTCGGGATTCGATGACGATCGAGTCGATTCGCTATATGACCTTGGCGAAGTCGTCGACAAGTTTCGTCACAAGGAACGCAGCGGGACCGTGTACGGCGGCTGGTCGAATGGTCTCGTCAACGGTTGGACGCGACGCTGGCTCGTGGGCGGTACCTACGATGAGAACCTGTTCGATGCTGCGGCGGATTGGAACTCGCCAGCCGTCATCCCGAACGATCGCAAGTTCGTGTATCCATGGATCGGACTCGACATCATCCAAGATGACTACATCAAGGAACGCAACCGCGATCAGATCGGGCGCACCGAGGACTTTCATCTTGGTACGCAAATTCGAGCGCGGCTCGGCTGGGCCGGTACCGCGTTCGGCTCGAGCGACAACGCGTGGATCCTCAAGCTCGATGCCAGCCAAGGTTACCCGCTGAGCAACGCATCCACCTTGTTGCTGAGCGCAGGCAGCGCTGCACGAGTCGAAGGCAGCCAATTCCAGAACGCGCTCATCGAAGGGGCCGTGCGTTATTACCTGCAGGAGTCCAAGAAGGCGTTGTTCTTCGCAACGATCTCAGGCGCCGCGGGCAAGCGCCTGGACATCGACAATCAAATTCTGCTGGGAGGCGACAACGGATTGCGCGGTTATCCATTGCGGTATCAAACCGGCAGCAGTCGCGCACTCCTAACAGTGGAACAGCGCTATTTCACCAACTGGTATCCGTGGCGTCTTTTCAGAGTGGGCGCCGCAGCATTCTTCGACGTCGGACGCACGTGGGGATCCACTGCGATCAGCAATGACAACCAAGGACTGCTGAAGGACATCGGCGTCGGCTTGCGCTTCGGTGCCACACGCTCCGGCCTCGGCAACGTCGTTCACGTGGACGTCGCGTTTCCCTTGGATGGCGATTCGTCGATCAAGAACGTGCAATTCTTGGTGGAGACGAAGACGAGTTTTTGATGGCGGTGAACCGAACCAGTGATGGGGTGATGGGGTGATGGGGTGATGGGGTGATGTGGTGATGGGGTGATGGGGTGATGGGGTGATGTGGTTGATGGGGTGATGGGGTGAAGGCGAGCATCGCTCACGTGAGAGTTTTTTCGCCCAACCCTATTCAGCCGTTCGTCGTGAACTGAGTCGAACGGAGACAAGGTTAACCCCTCGAGAATTCTGTCCTGCCGTAAGGCCATCCTGATCCGAAAGGATCCCTCCTGCCGTAAGGCCTTCCTGACGACGCAGTCGTCTGTCGTAGGTCGACATCACCGCTTTACCCGTGCACTCGCGCCTCACACCTCACACCTCACACCTTGCACCTCACACCTCACACCTTGCACCTCACACGTCACACGTCACACTCGTCACCATCACTCTGCGGCTCCCACATGCCCCACAACCACCTCCATCTCATCTCGTGTTCTTTCGCGCTCGTGGTGCTGACATCCGGGTGCTCGACTCTGCCGTCCGGCAAAGGTTGGGGTGAGGACGCGACGATTGCGCCGGGATGGGATCGCGTGAAATCCGCTGCGGTACAAGCGGCGAAGGATCCATGGGTGTGGGCACCGCTCGCGGGCGCAGCAGTGTTGCAAGTGGACCACCTCGATCGACGCACTTCGGACTGGGCACGCGATCACACGCCCGTATTTGGATCGCAGGCAACGGCGAAAGACTGGAGCGATCGCTTGCGCAGTGCGTGCGTTGCGGCGCAGGTCGGAACCTTGCTTGCGACTCCGAGCGGCGACGAACCCAAGCAATGGATCATGAACAAGATCAAAGGCGGCCTGGTCGAAGCTGCCGCTGTCTCTGCGACCGTATCGGTCACCACGACTTCGAAGTCTGCAATCGGGCGTACACGTCCGAATGGGGCCGATCACGAAAGTTTCCCATCCGGCCACTCTTCATCCGCAGGCGTACACACCGAACTTGCGATCATCAATTTGGAATCCATCGATATGAGTCCAGGTTGGCGAACTGCCGCTAATGTCGGT
>DASTSB010000455.1:0-6566 GCA_035760885.1 Steroidobacteraceae bacterium
GAACTGAGAAATGCTTGAATCGGACCGGCCCCGAAATCTTCCGCGACGGCCAGTTTGTCCGCCTCTTTGCGACCCATGATGGGAAAGTTTTCCGGAAGCGACGCGAGCGTGGCGCCTCGCTCCTTCGCCTGCAGCAGCAGCGACCGCGCAGATGCGAGATTGACATCGACCTCAGCGGCGGAGGTCATTTGAATTGCGGCGACTCGCACGTACGAACCTCCTGACGATCGAAATGCAATGGGGTTAGTTGGAGGAGTTGGCGGATTTCGCCTGCTCAGCTTCGATCCGCTCGACCACCGGATTGTCCCACGGGCCTGTGATTCGATAGTAGCCGCGAGTGATCCCCTTCAAAGGCTCCTTGAATACTTGCGAGAACAGCAGCAGCGCAGCGCCGACTGCGGGGCCGCCGACGACAGCTCCCGCCACGGGTAACGAAGCACCGAGGTTGCCCGTGACGACTGCAGTTTGATCATAGTCTCGCGAACCGAAGCCCGTTCGGCCCGCAATGCCAATTTCCGCAGCAGGTCCACTCAGGAGCAGGTTGTTGGTGAACGCGTTGCCATCGCGCAATTCGAAATCGCCGTGGATGGAATCGAACGCCAAGCCCTTTTCGGTCAAATCCTTGAAGTCCAGAGCCAACCGCCGCGGCAGGGCGGCGATACTGAACAATCCCAATACTCTTCCCGCGCCAGGCTGCAGATTGACGATTTGGCCGGTCTCGGCATCCACGGACAACATCCCCGATGCGTGATCGAGCAAGTCGGTGTCGAACCCACCGGGCCAAGAAAAATCCGCCTGAATGGCACCGCGTTTAGCTTCGATGAAAGGCGTGTAGTTCAGATCGCGCAGCGTCGCGCCGACATCGTTGCTGACCACGTTCGCAACCAGTTTCGAGCGCGGCTTGCCGTCGATCCAGTACCACTGTCCCTGCCCTTCAGCGCGAACTGACGGGCTCAATACCGTCGCCGAATCGATGCGCATACCTTGAGCCACGCGGGCGGTCGTCAAATCGACTGAGCCGATTTTGCGCGGACCCATTTGAAAATCGTCCACGTGGACCTGCAACGCTGGGAAGTTGCGAGGATCGGTGGCGCCGTCCTTGTCGTGATCCGAAGCCTCATCGATCGGTACTAATGCGAGCCGCTCCATCGAGGCGCGCAATGGCGCCGCGCCAGCGAAACTCTCCGGAATCGTAAGTTGCCCTTCTGCTTGCGGACCGTTCACATCGACACGCCATCCTGAATCGGTGGCCTGCAAAATACCGCGTACATCGTTCCAACGATATCCGAACAGTTCAAAGCTACCGATGCGAACGTTCGCTGCGCGCAAATAATCGGACAGCTTCTTCGTGCCATCGCCGGTGCCTTTCAGCGCGAGCCAGTCATCGAGAACGAAGCGCTCGATGTTGCCCTCGATGCGCAGGCCGCGGTGATCCGGCAACGACGGTGCGATTCCGTCCGCACGCACTCCTCCGCGATCGAGTTCCCACCCTGCATCGCTGCGGCTCACTCGCGCCAAGGCGCGGATCGAAGCCATTGATGTGCGTGCCAGCACGCCGTCATCACTGAAGTCGAGATCTAACGCAAGCTCACGAGGTTCGCCGATTTGCTTGCCCACCGGCTCCGGCAGATGCAATCCGAAGTCCGCGAGGTTCGCAGCGACGTGAACGCTTTGTCGTTTGGCGTTCGGATCTTCTTGCGTCATGAGCGTGGAGGAAACCTTCCACTGCAAGGATCCTTCGGTATCGATGGATGCAGGAATCTTCCCTGCCGTTCGTAAAGGACCGGACTCGGCACGGCCCGACGCAGTTAAAGCCGACGAAGTCCGATTGATTTGTTGGATTCGCAGTTGAGCTGTACCGCCGAGCCACTGCCCCTTCAACGCCGCACCCGCGAGCAACGTATTGCGGACCGTCAGCGATCCGACCAAATTCTGCACTGGCGCATCCAGTCCATCGAGAGCGACTTTCGCACCTTTCACGTTGGCGACGACTTGAATGCGGTGGTCATCGAGATGTTTGATCGGCAAGAATAAATCGACGCGAGCAGTCATCGGTCCTGAACCGTTCAGCCGCGCGAATGCGTCGCCCAACTTCGGGCCGATCGGACTGTGCTTCAGAAACTCGATTCCCTGCGCCACATCGCCGCTACTCTCGGCTTTGATGATCAGGTTGTTCTGCTTGAAGTCTTTGATCTCTGCTGTGGCGTTGCGCGCCTCCAGCTCGCCCACCTTCGCGCTGCTTGCGAGAATCTTCATACCCGCATTGTGAAACTCGACTTGCGCGGCGATGCTGGACGCAGGCTCCCAGCCCTCTTGATAGTTGAGCGCACCATCCTGCACGTCCGCCTGAACGTGGAAGTCGCCTTCACCCCCGCGGAATGGGAAAGAGCGCGTTGGTCCCGTGAACGTCACGTGTGCATTCGTCACCCGGCCACCGGTGAAGGCGTGATCGAACCACTCGAGAGTCTTCGCCCCGAGCTTATCGGCCGGCATGTACTTGCCCGTCGCGCTCGCCTGCAAGTCTTCGCCGTGCGCATCCAGCTCGAGAATCGGCGAACTGCCGTCCTTCGGCACCTGAACGCGAATCTTCGCAGTGCCGTGACCATCGTCGGCTTGAACGTGCAACTCGTCGGAACCCACTGCCCAGCGATCCGCATCGACAGTCCATCGCACCAGTCCATCTACGCTGTGGGCCGCCAGTTCGTCGCGGAACATGCGCGGCAGCGTGAATTTCACATCGCGCGCCGCAAGCTGAAACGTCCCCTCGCGCTCAGTGGTTTGAACCTTACCGTTCAGTCCGCTGACGCCAGGCGCACGTGCGACGGGTTCAACGCCCAAATCGTGCACCTCCGCCGCAAGCACGAATTGCGGATGCGAATCGGCACTGTCCTTGGCGAGATCGAACTGCACGTCATCGACGATTCCACGCGGATTGAGTGCGCGCAGCTTAGCGAGCGCAGGGCTTTCGGGTGCGTACGCTAGCAGCGGCCAAACATTCTGCAGTACGACGCGATCGGCCTCCGCATGCAAATTCAAAGGTCCCGAAGGACTGCGACGCCACCGCGCCGCAACCTTCTTGGCCTGCCAAGGCGAGTCTTTACGCGAGAGCTCGAGATGACTGACGTCTACGCGCCACTCATCGCCGTGACGCTGTGCGCGCAGCTCCAAGCCGAAGCGTTGGAAGCTCACGATCTCCGGCGCGCTTGGACCCGCAGGTTCAGTGCCGGCGACATTGGCATCGGCAGTATCCGCATCGCCTGAATCGACGTCTTGATCGTGGTCAGCGTCATCGCCCTCCTTGTAAGGACGCAGCGGTTCGGCAGTCGGCAGCGGAATGCTCCATGCAGGCGCTGCAGCCGTCAGATTGACGAAATGGGCTTCAGCGGAGATCTGGCTCAGGTTCTTGCCTTCGCTGCCGCCGCTGATCTTGATCGACCCCTGCCCCGTCTCCGGCGCGAGCCACTCATCCGGCAGCACATCGGCCCATCCCGCCAGATCTAGTTTGTCGCCATGGATCGCAAAGCTGGTTTTCAGATCTTGAACGTCCTCGAGCGCGCCATTCGCTTTGGCGGTGAACTGCAGGCGCCCACCCAACGCGCTCGGCAATGACGCGTCGCCTTCGATGCGCATGGTGTCGCGCGTACGACGCAGGTCGAAGCTGATACCCGATAGAGACCACGGACCGCGGCCGGTGATCGCATCGCGGAAACTGACGCGGGCGTTATGCACGCGGAATTCGCCGGTCGGCAGTTTTTCGATCGCAAACGGTTTTGCATCGGGCCGCTCGGGAATGCCGCTCTGCCCGAGTAACTGGATGCGTCCCTCCTCGGTTCGGATCAGGCCGAATTGCGGTGACTCGAGCGTGAAGCGACCGCTCTTCAGGCTCAGCCCAAGAAGCGAGTGCCACAAGTCGAAACCGACGCTGCCCCACTTTGCAGTCGCGAGCACTCGCGTTCGATCAGGCGTTCTAACCACCGCGTCGTCAAAAACCAGCTCCGGGCCATACAACCGCATTCGCGATCGGAGCGCTCGGAATTCAACCACCACACCCGTGCGATCCGAGAGCCACTTCTGCACCTGTACGCGATACTCGGGCACACGCCCGACCACGAACCCGAACAGCGCCATGACGATGCCGAGCAGCACGACCAGGCTCAGCGCCGAGCCGATCGTCCACTTGAGCACTCGATAGCGACGCGGTTGACTCACATCAACACCACGTCGTACTGGTCTTGCTGATACAGCGCTTCGGTCTGCAGGCGAATGGGTTTACCGGTATGCACTTCTAACTCTGCTAGCGCCGCGGATTCCTCATCGAGCAGGCGCTCGATCACGTCTTGGTGCGCCAGGATCATCAATTCCTGGAAGGAGAATTGGCGCGACTGGCGTAGGATTTCGCGAAAAATTTCGTAGCACACGGTCTCGGTCGTCTTGACGAAGCCGCGGCCTTCGCAAGTTGGACACGACATGCACAACATGTGTTCCAAACTCTCGCGGGTGCGTTTGCGCGTCATCTCCACCAATCCGAGCGGCGAAACGGACGAGATGTGATTCTTCGCATGATCGCTGGCCAGCGCTTTTTCCAGCGCTTGCAGCACCTGCTTGCGGTGCTCCTCCTCTTCCATGTCGATGAAATCGATGATGATGATGCCGCCCAAATTACGCAGTCGTAATTGACGAGCGATCGCCAGGGCCGCTTCCAAGTTGGTGCGAAAGATCGTTTCTTCCAAGGTGCGATGCCCGACGTAAGCGCCGGTGTTCACATCGATGGTCGTCATCGATTCGGTTTGATCGAACATCAAATATCCGCCCGATTTCAGCGGTACTTTGCGGTCGAGCGACTTTTCGATCTCTTCCTCGACGGCGTACAAATCGAAGATGGGCCGCTCGCCCGTGTAATGGGTAATACGTTCGGCCAGCTCCGGCATGAATGTCCGCGTGAAATCGGTCATCTGCTGGAACGTGTCGGCGTGATCGACGCTCACCTTCTCGACGCCGCTGGATACGACATCGCGCAGGACACGAATGGCTAAGGGCAAATCCTCGTGAACCAGATTGCCCGGACGCGCGCGGGCGGCCTTTTCGCTCACGACGCTCCAGAGCTTCTGAAGAAACATCATGTCGGCGCGCAATGCCTCAGGGCTTGCACCCTCCGCTGCTGTGCGAACGATGTAGCCGCCAGGCTCGTCCGGATGCAGGAACAAAGCCGCAGCTTCGCGCAGCCGCTGACGTTCCGCTTCATCCTCGATGCGCGCTGAAATGCCGATTCCGCGACCTTTGGGCATGTACACGAGATATCGCGATGGCAAGGTGATGAAAGTGGTGAGACGAGCACCCTTGGTTCCAAGTGGATCCTTCAACACTTGCACGAGGATCTCGCCGCCCTCGGTGACGAGCGACTGGATGTCGGCGGTCTGGCCCTCATCGACCGGCTTATCCGGTTGCCCGTTTTCGCCCACAGCGGGGTGGACAATATCGGAAGCGTGCAGAAAGGCCGTGCGTTCCAATCCGATATCAATAAAAGCCGCTTGCATGCCCGGCAGAACCCGCGAGACGCGACCTTTGTAGATGTTGCTAATCAGACCGCGCCGATTCGCACGCTCGAGGAACATCTCCTGCAGCACACCATTTTCGACGAGCGCTGCACGGACTTCCCGCGGGCTGACATTGACGAGAATCTCCGCGGTCATGGCTGCACCTCAGCGGCCAGCGCGACATCGCTCACGATGTTGCAGCCGATCCCCGCCAGGAGTTCGGCGGTCTCGAACAACGGCAGTCCCATGATTCCCGAATAGCTGCCCGCGATGCGCTCGATGAAAGCCGCTGCCAAACCTTGCACCGCATAAGCACCCGCCTTATCCGCAGGTTCACCGGTGCGCCAATACGCCCGGATTTCATCCGCACTCAGCGTCCGAAACTGCACTTCGCTCACACTGACGCGATCGTTAGAACCAGCACTCGCGAGCAGCGCGACGCCCGTGTAGACCTGATGCGTCCGACCCGATAGCCGCGACAACATACGGACCGCCTCTTGCTCATCACTGGGCTTTCCCAGAATTTCGTCGTCGAGTGCCACCGTCGTATCGGCCGCCAGCACCGGAAGTCGCTGCGTCGCCGGCAAAGCCGTCCAAAGCGCTGCCGCCTTCTCGCGGGCCAGTCGCTGCACGTATTCCTGCGGGTGTTCGCCGGCGCGGCGGCTTTCGTCGAGGTCGACCGGACGGACGCGATGGCGAATGCCAATTTGGGTGAGCAACGCGCTGCGTCGAGGCGATGCCGAAGCTAGGTAGATCAAAGAGTTGGGCGGATTTTGCATCGGCGGAAGGATACAGCTCCGCGCGCGAGGATGGCATTCTTTAACTGCAGAAATTAACTACGACTGAACCCGCCCGAGGCCTTCTGAGTGAGGTGCAAGCCCGATATGATTGCAGCGCCAGTCGCGGTGCTCGCATCGCTCAACTCGCCGGTATCCGTGACCCAGTGCGTGGTGCAAGCCCGCGAACACGTCTACCGTATGCCCCGCACGGTTTTAGTCCCGATTATTGAACTCGAAAGGATGGGCTGCCGCG
>DASTSB010000456.1:0-12601 GCA_035760885.1 Steroidobacteraceae bacterium
CCATTGCGCGCCCTGCCGGACGCGTTCTCTAACAACACCGGCAAATAATGAAGCGGAGATGGGTATGAAGTTTCGACCGGCCCTGGCGGTGTTCGGCCTGTATGTGCTTGCTCACGGCGCGATTGCAAACGCGGCGGATGCCGTTGGTGACGCTAAGCAAGGCGCGGTGTTGTTCTATACCTGCCATGGATGTCATGGAGTTCCCGACTACAAGAACGCCTATCCCAACTACAGCGTGCCGAATTTGGGCGGCCAGCATGCGAAGTACATCGTTGCGGCCCTGAACGAATACGCGAGCGGCGACCGGCCGCACCAGACAATGCATGCGCAGGCCGTGACCCTCTCCGATCAAGATCGCCTGGATATTGCTGCCTATTTGCAGAGCACGCCGGTCCCGCCCCGCAATGAAGTCGTAGGCACGCCGCCGCCGGCGACGCAGACCTGCGTGGCATGCCACGGTGCCGACGGTGCGAAGACCGCGACGGAGGACTACCCAGTCCTCGCAGGCCAGTACGAGGATTACCTGCTGCAGGCGCTCAAGGACTACAAAGCTGGACGCCGCAAGAATCCGATCATGGCGAGCATCGTCGCGGGCGTGAAGGAAGAAGACTTCCCGGCGCTTGCCCACTATTTCTCGCAGCAGCGCGGCCTGTGCAGCACGCAAGATTTGCGTACGCACGGCAAGTGCCTCGAGCACTGATCGATCGCGAGTGTGCTCTCTGACAGCTGAGCGCGTCCGCGCTCAGCTGTGCGACCATCCGCCCTTCTGTTCCTGTCCAGGCGGTGCCGCATGAATTCCTTTCGTGCTCTGCGCATTCACCGCGAATCGGATCGCATCTTTTCGCGGCTTGAGTCGATCACGCTCGCCGATCTCAATCCTGGCGAAGTCGTCATCAAAGTCGCCTATTCCGGGATCAACTACAAAGACGCGCTCGCTGCGACCGGCGCAGGCAAGATCCTGCGGCGTTTTCCGCTGGTTGGCGGAATCGATTTGGCGGGTGAAGTGGTCAGTTCTGAAGCGCCAGCATTTAGGGCGGGCGAGCAGGTTCTGGTGACCGGTTGCGGGCTTTCCGAGACCTTCGACGGCGGTTTCGCCGAATACGCGCGCGTTCAAGCAGCCAGCGTGATCCCCGTCCCGGCCGGGTTGAGCACGTTTGAGTCGATGGCGCTCGGCACCGCGGGATTCACTGCCGGACTCGCTCTGCATCGAATGGAGCAGAACGGTCAGTCGCCAGAACACGGTGAGGTTCTGGTCACCGGTGCTACGGGCGGCGTAGGCAGCTTGGCGATCGATATGCTGAATCGCCGCGGGTATCAGGCTGTCGCGCTGACGGGCAAACAAGATCAAGCGGAGTATCTGAATCAGATCGGCGCAACGCGCATCCTCGCGCGTCAAGAGATCGCGTTCAGTAAGCGCCCGCTAGAAGCCGCGCAGTGGGCGGGTGCGGTCGATAACTTGGGAGGCGAGGTGCTCGATTGGGTGCTGCGCTCGACCAAAGAATTCGGCAACGTCGCGTGCATCGGCATGGCGCAGAGCGCCGAACTGCACACCAGCGTCTTTCCGCTGATCCTGCGCGGTGTGAGCGCGTTGGGCATCAATTCCGTCCTCGTGCCGGCAGCGCTGCGTCGGTTGATATGGCAACGGCTCGCAGCCGACCTCAAGCCGCAACACTTGGATCGCATCGTCACACGGGTCGTGGAGTTGGGCGAGCTGCCGCAGGTGTTCCCAGATTATTTGAACGCGGCGCACGTAGGTCGCACGGTCGTTAAGGTGGAGCATTAGTTCGCATGCCGGAGAGTCACGTCAGTACTTTGCTTCTCGGTGCGCAGCAGCTTGGTATCACCTTGAGCGAAGCCGATGCACGACGCATGCTCGCATTGCTGGATGAGTTGGATAATTGGAATCAACGCATGAATTTGACGGCGATTCGCGAGCGTACTCAGCAAGTCACCAAGCACTTGCTCGATAGCTTGAGTGTCGCCAAGTTCATTGGCGGCCCGCGGGTCTTGGATGTGGGTACGGGCGCGGGATTTCCCGGCTTGCCGCTCGCCATCGCGATGCCGGATGTGCAGTTCACTTTGTTGGATTCGACGGCGAAAAAGCTCAAATTCATCGAGCATGCGGCGCACGTGATCGGCGCATCCAATGTCGAGACCGTCCATACGCGCGCTGAGAGTTTTCGGCCCAAGGAGCGTTTCGATACGGTCGTTTCGCGCGCCGTGGGCGCCGTCGGGGTGTTCGTCGAATGGGCGGGACACTTATGTATAGGTGGCGGGCGCTTGCTGGCGATGAAAGGCCGGTATCCGACGGAGGAGATCCAAAAGCTGCCGAGCGGCTGGAAAGTTGCGGCAGTCCATCGACTTAGCGTTCCCGGTCTGGACGAAGAGCGGCATCTTGTGGAAGTCTGCCGCAGCCACGACAAGATTTAGGACGTTGGCGGGAGCCTTCGGGAAGAGTAAAAAGGCACCTCTCGCGCACCGCTGCTCCGCGCTGTTTGCAAGCGGACTCAACTAACCACACACAGCTTTGCATGCATCGCATTCTCGCCATCACCAATCAGAAAGGCGGCGTCGGCAAGACGACGACGAGTGTGAATCTCGCCGCATCGCTCGCCGCGACGAAGCGACGCGTGTTGTTGGTCGACATCGATCCGCAAGGCAACGCGACGATGGGATGCGGAATCGACAAGCGTACGCTCGAGCGGTCCACAACGGACGTTTTGCTCGGCACGTGCGATGCGCAAGCGGCAATCCAAAGCGTCGACTATGCGGATTTCAAGTTGCTGCCGGCGAATCAGGATCTCGTTGCCGCAGAAGTGGAACTCATGGGCAAAGCAGGATGCGAAATGCGCTTGCGCGATGCGCTGCGATCGGTGCGCGAGCAATTCGACATCATCTTGATCGATTGTCCGCCCGCACTGAACATGCTGACCGTGAATGCGTTGGTCGCTGCCGATGGCGTGCTGATTCCGATGCAATGCGAGTACTACGCGCTCGAAGGCTTGACCGCTCTCGTCAACACGATCGAGCAAATTAAAGCTGGGCCGAATCCGGGTCTCGAGATCGGCGGCATTCTGCGCACCATGTTCGACCCGCGAAACAATCTCGCCAACGAAGTCTCCGCGCAGCTCATCGAACATTTCCAGGACAAAGTCTTCAGAACCATCATTCCGCGCAACGTGCGCCTTGCGGAAGCGCCAAGCCACGGTAAACCGGCATTGCACTACGACCGCGAATCGCGCGGCGCTCTTGCCTATTTGGCTTTGGCGGGCGAAATGATCCGCCGCGATGAGGGTACCGACTACGAAGAAAGTTCGCTGGGCGTCGACGCCGTAGGGTCCTAGGCTCCGACGCGACGAATGACTAAACTCTGCGCCCGCAATGAGCCGGACCCTCGCTGATCAAACCATGGCGAATAAACGACCAACCCTCGGACGTGGACTGGGCGCGCTGCTCGGCCAGCCCGTTGCCGCCGAAGGTGGCGTCGTCACGAGCATCCGGCCCGACGAGGAGCTACAGAAGCTCCCGGTCGATCTGCTCCAGCGCGGCAAGTACCAGCCGCGCATCGACATGCGCCCCGAGAGCCTGCAAGAACTCGCCGAATCGATCAAAGCGCAGGGCATCGTGCAGCCGATCGTCGTGCGTCCGCTGAACGAGACGGCAGGTCAGCGTCGCTACGAAATCATCGCCGGAGAACGGCGTTGGCGGGCAGCGCAGCTCGCGGGTCTGCATGAAGTTCCTGCCGTGATTCGTCGGGTCGGGGACGAAGCGGCGATCGCGATGGCGTTGATCGAGAACATTCAGCGGGAAAATCTCAACCCGCTCGAAGAGGCACGCGCGCTCGATCGACTAATCACCGAGTTCGAGATGACACATGCTAGTGCGGCCGAAGCGGTGGGCCGTTCACGTGCGGCCGTTTCCAATTTGCTGCGCCTATTGGAACTGGCCGATGAGGTGAAAGCGCTCGTCGAGCAGCGCGAGATCGAGATGGGCCACGCACGTGCCTTGCTGGGCCTGGAAAATAAGCGCCAGCAGGCCGAAGTGGCCGCGATCGTCGCCGGCAAGAAACTGTCGGTACGCGAAACCGAAGCATTGGTGAAACGATTACTGTCGCAGCCCGCCGCTGCGGACGCGGCGCCGCGCGTGGATCCGAACATCCGCAAGCTCGAAGGCGAATTGAGCGAGAAACTCGGTGCAAAGGTTCAAGTCCAGCATTCTTCGGGCGGCAAAGGTAAGCTCGTCATCAGCTATCACTCGCTGGATGAGCTCGATGGCATCTTGGAACACATTCGTTAGATGACGACACTCCGATGATCGTGATGTGCAAGGAAGCGATTCGATGCGCGTGGCCGCACTGAGTGCACCCGCGCCAGCTAGACGTTTTCTCCGACGACTCTCCTGCGCCCTTTTTGTCCTGTATACACTGACTCTGAGCGAGACAGTGTGTGCGCGCATTGACGTCGACGGCCGCCTGGACGAAAGCGAATGGGATCACGCTCAGCACTGCAGCGGCTGGCAACAAACCGAGCCCTTCGTGCAAACAGCGCCTCGATATCGCAACGATGCGATGTTCGTCGCCACGCCAGAAGGTCTCGCGATCGCACTCACGTTCGACCAGCCACCCAACGAACGTCGCATTCGCCCCCGGACTCCTCACGATAGCCAAGTGTTTCCCGGCGATTCCGCAACCGTCGTCGTCGACTTCGATGCGACGGGGCAAATCGGATACGAATTCAGCATCGGCTTGGGTGGGGGCACACGCGATGGGTTGGTTACAAATCAAACCCACTTCGATCGGGATTGGGACGGCGAATGGTGGCATGAGATTCGCGAAACCAACGATCGCTGGATCGCCGAGCTACTGATTCCCTGGACCAGTGTCAGCATGAAGGACTCGGCCGCCGAGAAGCGCGACATCGGCGTGTACGTCAATCGCTACATTGCCTCTCACGATGAACGTTATGCCTGCCCCGGCATCGCGTTGGATGCGCCGGTGTTTCTGAGCGCGTTCGAGCGTTTACAAGTCGATCAACATCGCGCCGACGGCACTCTCGACATCGTTCCTTATGCCTCAGCGCTGTCCGATTTCGTGGACGACAGTTCGAGCGTGCGCGCCGGCTTGGATCTGAATTGGAAACCTTCATCGCACTTCGGTTTGGCCGCGACGGTGAACCCAGATTTCGGACAAGTGGAAGGCGATGAGTTGGTCGTCAATTTTTCTGCGATCGAAACGGTCTTCACCGACCGCCGCCCATTCTTCACGGAAAATCTCGGCGTCTTCGATCTGCGCACGCCCGGCGAAGGGCAACTGATCTACACGCGGCGCATCGGCGGACCGAGCGACGACGGGCGCGATCCGGCCGCCGATATCGATGCAGCGCTGAAGTTGACCGGCACCGCCGGTTCGTTGGTGTACGGAGCGTTTGCAGCGCAAGAGGACCAGTTCTCTCATGATATTGGCCGCCGCTTTGCCGCAACCCGTTTGGCGTTGCCTTCCGATCGTTTCCGTATCGGCTATTTGGGGACCTGGACAGAGCGTCCTTACTTCGATCGTACGGCCCTGATCAATGCGATCGACTACGAACTTAGCGCCACCGATCACTTGCGACTGAGCGGACAAGTGATTCGCTCCGACATCGACCAAGCGCAGCAAGCCACCGCTGGCTATGAATCTTGGCTGCAGGCGGACATCGGCGGTGGATCCTTGAATCACAGCCTCAAGTTGCTGCACATCGATGATCGCTTCGACCTCAACGATCTTGGCTACATGGAGCGCAACTCGCTCGATCAGGTCGAGTGGCAGACGCAGCGCCGAGTTCCAGGTGCGCCGAGCTCAAGGCTGAGCGGTCAAACACAGACGTTCGCTGGCTACTATCGCGAGAACGCCCAAGGCGATCGGCTTCCCGGCCGCGTGCAGTTCATCCGTGACGCGAAGTATCGGAATGCCTGGAGCAGTTATTTCGATGCGCGCGTCTATTCGCGGGGTATCGATGATCTAATTTCCCGCGGCAATGGCCCGGTGAAACAAGACCCCCGAATTGGTCTTTACTTCGACACGACTTCGCCTCGTCTCGGCGATTTCGCCTTCGTTTTCGCCAGCTACCTTTTCCAAGAAGGGGTCGATGGCTATTCAGGTCGGATGCAATTCACAACCACCTGGTATCCCAGCGAGCAGCTCACGTTGCGGATGGATTTGATGCCGTATTACGAGGACGACTGGTTGCTATGGGATCATGACAACGTCTTTGGCTCCTATCGAGCGCGGCGCTTGGACTATGGCTTCCGCTTGGATTGGGTACCCGATCCTCGCCAAGAGTTGCGCATCAAATGGGAGTGGATCGGCATCGACGCCGAATTGAGAGATTCGTATCGAACGCTCGAATCCGGCAGATTGGTGCGCAGCGCGGATGCGTTGCCATCCTTCACGGTGAGCAGCTTGGGTTTCCAAGTACGCTATCGCTATAAGCTCGGACCGCTTTCCGATCTGTACTTGGTGTATGGGCGCGGCGGCTTCGAAGTCATCGACGATGATCGACGCGATGTGGACACGCTGTTCGAGCACATGGTCGATATTCGCGATGCTGATCAATTTCTCGTCAAATTCAGATATCGCCTTTGATGCGCAGCATCGCTGCTGAGCAGCGATTTCGAGCCGGATTTTGTGTAATCCGAGCACGCTGCACCTTTCCTTGAAGCACTGCAAAACGCTGCGTATAATGCGCCGCCTTTTCCGGCCGGGCGGGCAAAATCGGCTGGACTTTCCAGGATTTACGCAATGCCACACGTTGCCGAGTCGTCGGCTCACGCGGTGGCATTTTTGTTGTCTGGCGGCGCTGTGCAGGTGAATTGATGAGCGCGAACCCGCTACTCGTAGCTGCGCGCCAGTCTCTTTATCTGCTCGCGTGGCAGGCAAGTTGGGTCTTGATCGTCGCCCTCCTTGGGGCGCTCGTTAACGGCCGCATCGCGAGTGTCTCGTTACTGGTCGGCGGCTGCATTGGTCTGTTGTGGACCGTGTATATGACCCTGACATTCTTTCGGCATGGACTGACTCACGGACGACACCTGAGCGCGGCAACGCTGTTCGGTGCGTGGGCAGTCAAGCTGATGTTGACGATTGGATTACTGGTGATCGCGTTTCGATCGCCGCACCTCGCGCCGCTTTGGGTGTTGGGTGGATTGGTCGGAGCTCTCGTCGCGTATTGGTTGTGGTTTGTGCTCGGTCCACGGCTGCATCGGAGCAAAGATGCGGGCGAATCGCGGCTCGATGTGTGATTTTGGTCAGAACGGTTGTTCTTGAAGATTATGGGTTTACAGATGGCAGGCAGCGCAACGTTGCGACTGATGGGAAGCGAAAGCGGCACGCAAGGCGTGAGCTTTTCGGAGTACATCGCGCACCATTTGCACTATCTCGCTAGCCGAACCCAAACCTCGCTCGTCGATTTTTCAGTCGTTCATTGGGACACAATTTTCTTCGGCGTGTTGTGCGCCGCCATCGTATTGGTAGTGCTACGCCGCGCTGCCTCCAAGGCGACTTCGGGCGTCCCAGGTAAGTTTCAGACCGCGGTGGAAATGCTCGTCGAAATGGTCGAGGAGCAGGCCAAGAGTATGGTTCACGGCTCGCTCACATACATCGCACCGCTCGCGCTTACCGTGTTCTGCTGGGTGACGTTGATGAATGCGATCGATCTGCTGCCGGTCGATATGTTCCCGAGCATGGCGCGTGGCGCGGGTTTGAATAACTTGCGTCCGTTGCCGACCGCCGATCTGAACACGACGTTGGGGATGGCGCTCGGGGTATTGCTGCTCGCCTTCTACTACAGCATCAAGATCAAAGGACTCGGCGGGTTTCTGCACGAACTGGTGAGCGCGCCCTTCGGCATGGCGAAGATTTCCTTCAACCCGCTGACCTGGATCGCGGCCATTCTGATGGCAGTTGCCAACCTCGCGATGAACACGATCGAGTACCTCGGCAGGACGTTCTCTCACGGCATGCGATTGTTCGGAAACATGTACGCCGGCGAGCTGATCTTCTTTCTGATTGCCGGACTTGGCGGCAGCGTCACCATTCTCGGAATCGGCTTGCATCTGATCACTGGCACGGCGTGGGCGATCTTCCATATCTTGATCGTTTTGCTGCAAGCGTTCGTATTCATGATGCTGACCCTGGCTTATCTGGGACAAGCACACGCGCATCATTGATCGAAATTTCATTCACCTTTTGAGTTCACTTCCGGAGAAATCATCATGACGGATATCGGCCTCGTCGCTCTCGCCTGCGGTTTGATCATCGGTATCGGCGCTCTCGGCGCCTGCATCGGCGTGGGCATCATGGCAGCCAAGTACATCGAGTCTTCGGCTCGTCAGCCTGAGCTGATGAACGTGCTGCAAACGAAGGTGTTCTTGTTGCTCGCGCTTGTCGACGCGTCGTTCATCATCGGCTTGGGTATCGCGCTCTGGTTTGCGACTGCAAATCCGTTCGTATCCCACTAACCAGATTGCTGCACGCGCGCGGCCAGTTGAGCTGGCCGTGTGGCTCCCCGCAGTAGGCGACGTTCCATGAATTTAAACGCAACACTGTTCATTCAGGCGATCGTGCTCCTGATCCTCGGTTGGGTCGCGATGAAGTTCATTTGGCCGCCGCTCATCGCAGCGATCGAGGAACGTCAGCGCAAGATCGCCGAAGGTCTCGCTTCGTCTGAGCGTGCTGAGAAGAGCCTGGCGGAAGCGCAAGCAAATGCCAACGAGCTCATCAAAGAAGCTCGGGTGCAGGCCAGCAAGATCGTCGATCAGGCGAATCGTCGCTCCAACGAATTAGTCGATGAAGCGCGCGGTACGGCCATTGCTGAAGGTCAGCGATTGATCGGCGAGGCTCGCGAGGTCGTCTCCCTCGAGACGAATCGCGCACGGCAACAGCTCAGCAAAGAAGTCGCGGCCATTGCGGTTGCGGGTGCGAGCAAGCTGTTGGGTCGCGAGATCGATGCGAAAGCGCATGCAGATCTTCTCAATCAGCTCGCACTCGAAATCGAGCGCGGTTGATCCTCAAAGCGGACTAGCTCATGGCTGAAAAAGCGACCATCGCAAGACCTTACGCCAAAGCCGCGTTCGAGTACGCGCGCGAGCACAACGGCTTCGAACGCTGGTCGCAAGTATTAGCGATCGGTGCGGCGGTTGTATCCGACGAGCGCGCTGCTCAGTTGCTCACCAATCCGCGCGTCAAACCGGAAGATCTGGTCGCGCTGATTGCGGACGTATGCGGCGGTGCGCTCGATGAGCACGGTCGCAATTTTCTGCTGACGCTCGCGACCAATCGGCGTTTGGCGTTGCTGCCGAACATCGCAGAGATCTTCGAGAAGCTGCGCGCTGAAGTCGAAAACGTGTTGGACGTGGAACTCGTTTCGGCGGTGCAGCTGGATGAAGCGCAGCGCCAGAGAATGAGCGATGCGCTGAAGAAGCGCTTCAAGCGCGACATCCGCTTGCATTGTTCGATCGATCCATCGCTGATCGGTGGCGCGATCGTGAGAGCCGGCGACTTCGTCATCGACGGTTCGGTCAAGGCTCGGCTCGAGCGCCTCGCAGGCGCAGTGACACTTTAAGAAGGTTGAGTGTTGACGGTTGACAGTTTGCAGACAGAGCGGCCGCAGACTCTGACCGCCAACGCCCAACTGCCAACCAGTTTACTGAGGAATCGGACATGGCCATCAAGGCATCTGAAATCAGCGATCTGATCAAGTCGCGCATCGACAAATTCGCGAGCGCCGCCGAAGAGCGCGACGTCGGTACGGTCGTGACCGTTACTGACGGCATCGTGCGCGTTCACGGTCTGGCAGACGTGAAGTACGGCGAAATGCTGGAGTTTCCGGGCGGCAGCACGGGCCTGGCGCTGAACTTGGAACAGGACTCGGTCGGTGCGGTCGTCCTTGGCGAGTACAAGCACATCGTCGAAGGCGACACCGTCAAGACCACGGGTCGCATTCTCGAAGTGCCGGTGGGTGAGGCACTCCTCGGCCGCGTGGTCGACTCGCTCGGCAATCCGATCGACGGCAAAGGCCCAATCAATGCAGAGCGCCGCTCGCCGATCGAGCGCGTGGCGCCAGGCGTGGTCTCGCGTAAGTCGGTGAGCCAACCGGTGCAGACCGGCTACAAGGCCATCGACGCGATGGTGCCGATCGGCCGCGGTCAACGCGAGCTCATCATCGGCGATCGTCAAACCGGCAAGACCGCGCTTGCGATCGACACGATCATCAATCAGAAGTCGAGCGGCATTAAGTGTATCTACGTTGCGATCGGCCAGAAGCAGAGCTCGATTGCGAACGTCGTTCGCAAGCTAGAAGAACATGATGCGATGAAGCATACGATCATCGTGGCAGCATCTGCTTCGACGCCAGCTTCGATGCAGTACCTTGCGCCCTACGCGGGCTGCGCGATGGGCGAGTACTTCATGGATCAGGGTGAAGACGCGCTGATCATTTATGACGATCTCACCAAGCAAGCTTGGGCGTATCGTCAAATCTCATTGTTGCTGCGCCGTCCGCCGGGCCGCGAAGCGTATCCGGGCGACGTGTTCTATCTGCACTCGCGCTTGCTCGAGCGTTCTGCTCGCGTGAACGAAGAGTATGTGGAGAAGAAGACCAACGGCCGCGTGAAGGGCAAGACGGGTTCGTTGACCGGCTTGCCGATCATTGAAACTCAAGCAGGTGACGTGACGGCGTTCGTGCCCACGAACGTCATCTCGATTACCGACGGTCAGATCTTCTTGGAAGGCGATCTGTTCAATGCCGGCATTCGTCCTGCAATGAACGCGGGTATCTCGGTGTCGCGCGTGGGTGGTGCGGCTCAGACCAAGATCATTTCGAAGTTGGGCGGTGGTATCCGTCTCGCGCTTGCTCAATATCGCGAGCTCGCGGCCTTCTCACAGTTTGCGTCCGACCTCGACGAAGCGACTCGCCGTCAATTGGAGCGCGGTCAGCGCGTCACCGAACTGATGAAGCAGAAGCAATTCGCTCCGATGTCCGTCGCTGAGATGGCGTTGTCGATCTACGCCGTGAACAACGGCTACATGGACAAGGTGGATCGTCCCAAGATCGGCGCGTTCGAGGCCGGCCTGCAGTCGTTCGCGAAGACGAACTACAAGGCACAGATGGATGCGGTCAATGCGAATCCGGTGCTCACGCCTGAAAACGAAGCGGCACTGAAGAAGATCTGCGAAGAGTTCGCGTCGACGGGAACGTACTGAGGAGGAATAGCGGTTAGCGGTTAGCGGTTAGCGGTTAGTCCAACGAAGGCACTTCGTTCTAACCGACAACGGTCAACTGACAACAGCTTCATCTGAAATGCCTGGCGTAAAAGAAATCCGCATCAAGATTGCGAGCTTCAAGAGCACGCAGAAAATCACCAAGGCCATGCAAATGGTCGCGGCGAGCAAGATGCGCAAAGCGCAGGATCGCATGCGCGCATCGCGTCCTTACTCGGAGAAGATTCGCCGCGTGATCGGCAATCTGCGCCAGGCGAATCCGGATTTCCGCCATCCGTTCTTGGCCGAACGTGAGCCCAAGGCAGTCGGCTTCATCGTCATCAGCACGGATCGCGGCTTGGCGGGCGGTTTGAACGTGAACCTGTTCAAGACCACGCTGGCTGCCATGCGCGAGTGGCAGCAGAAGGGTGCGGAGGTTTCGCTGTGCTTGATCGGTTCCAAGGGCGTGCAGTTCTTCCGCCGTCTCTCGGGCACCAAGACGCTCGCGACCGTTACGCATTTGGGCGATCGCCCGCACGTCGCTGATCTGATCGGCACCGTGAAGGTGATGTTGGATTTGTATCGCGAAGGCAAGCTCGATCGCTTATTCATCGTGAACAACGTCTTCATCAACACGATGAGTCAGAAGCCCATCGTGCGTCAGCTTCTTCCGGTCGAGCCGGAAGCAAGCGACAAGCAGCAACTGCAGGACTTGTGGGACTACATCTACGAACCGTCCGCGGCTGAGCTGCTGGATGGTTTCTTGATGCGCTACATCGAATCGCAGGTCTATCAAGGCGCCGTCGAGAACGTCGCGTGCGAAATGGCGGCACGCATGGTCGCGATGAAGAGCGCCACCGACAATGCGGGTAAGCTCATCGAAGAACTGCAGTTGATCTACAACAAAGCACGCCAGGCCGCGATCACGAAAGAGATCAGCGAAATTGTTGGCGGTGCGGCGGCAGTGTAGGAATAAGTGACTGGCGGATAGCGGATGGCGGATAGCCGGACGCTGACGCCGAAGATTTCGAACGAAGTGAATTGAAATTAGAAAGGCTGCGATAGCAGCGCGAAGCGGCCCATCCGCTATCCGCGATCCGCTATCCCCTTCCTGGAGTGATAACGAATGTCTACCGGCAAAATCGTGCAAATCATCGGCGCCGTCATCGACGTGGAGTTTCCGCGCGATCAAATTCCGAAGGTGTACGAGGCGTTGAAACTGGATGGCGTCGATCTGACGCTCGAAGTGCAGCAGCAGCTCGGCGATGGCGTGGTGCGCACGATCGCGATGGGCGTGTCCGAAGGTTTGCAGCGCGGGCTGACCGTGAAGGCCACTGGCGCGCCGATTTCGGTGCCGGTCGGCAAAGCGAC
>DASTSB010000457.1:0-3663 GCA_035760885.1 Steroidobacteraceae bacterium
GTGACGAACCGTACCCACCCACACGGGTTAAACCGCAACAGGGTAGAGCCGTTCAGTGTTAAGCAGCGAACTCGAAATCTGTCTCAACGAAGCGTTCCAATCGGCACGCGAAGCGCGGCATGAGTTCATGACCGTCGAGCACCTGTTGCTCGCGATCGTGGATACGCCGAAAGTCCGGGAGATCTTGCGAGCGTGCGGAGCCGACGTGGCGCGCCTGCGCAAGGACCTGAAAGACTTCATTGACCAAACAACTCCACGTCTTAAAGATGACGACGACCGCGAAGTGCAGCCCACGCTGGGTTTCCAGCGGGTTTTGCAGCGCGCGGTGTTTCATGTGCAGTCCAGCGGCAAGAAGGAAGTGACGGCGGCGAACGTGCTCGTCGCGATCTTCAGCGAGAAACATTCACACGCTGCCTACTTGCTGTCGATGCAGGACGTCGCACGCTTGGACGTCGTCAACTACATCTCGCACGGCCTCACCAAGATCGGTGAAGACCGGCCCGAGAAAGAAGATGCCGCACCGGGAACCGAAGCCGAACGCGAGGCTGAAGGCGGCACTGCTCTCGAGAAGTACACGACCAATCTCAACAAGCTCGCGATGGAAGGGCGCATCGATCCATTGATCGGTCGCCAGCACGAAGTGGAGCGCACCGTGGAGATTCTCTGCCGGCGTCGTAAGAACAATCCGTTATTCGTTGGCGAAGCGGGCGTCGGTAAGACAGCGCTCGTCGAAGGCCTTGCTCGCATGATCGTGGAAGATAAGGTTCCCGAAGTGTTGAGCGACAGCACGGTTTACGCCCTCGACATGGGGGCGCTCATCGCGGGCACCAAATATCGCGGCGATTTCGAAAAGCGCCTCAAGGGCGTCTTGAGCGAACTGAAGAAAAATCCCGGCGCCATCTTATTCATCGATGAGATTCACACGGTCATCGGTGCGGGAGCTGCTTCCGGTGGTGTGATGGATGCGTCCAACCTCATCAAGCCGGCACTCGCGAATGGCGAGTTGCGTTGCATCGGATCGACGACCTACACGGAATATCGTGGGATTTTCGAGAAGGATCACGCACTAGCACGTCGCTTCCAGAAGATCGATGTCATCGAACCGTCCGTGCCCGAGACGATCGAAATTCTTCGCGGTCTGCGCTCACGCTTCGAGGAGTATCACAACGTCAAATACGCAGACGACGCGCTCACGGCCGCTGCGGAGCTCGCTGCGCGCCATATCAACGACCGTCAATTGCCCGACAAGGCGATCGATGTTATCGATGAAGCCGGTGCGCGTCTGCGTTTGAAGCCGGAAGGCCAGCGCGAGACGACGGTTACGACACCGATGATCGAAGACGTCGTCGCCCGCATCGCACGCATTCCGCCTAAGAACGTATCCACGTCCGACAAAGACGTGCTGCGCAACCTCGAGCGCAATCTGAAGCTGGTGATTTACGGCCAAGATGCGGCGATCGAAACGCTTGCATCAGCGATCAAGATGTCGCGGTCGGGCCTCGGCGATCAACGCAAACCGGTGGGCTCGTTCTTGTTCGCAGGTCCAACGGGCGTCGGTAAGACGGAAGTCACCCGTCAGTTGGCGATTACGCTCGGTGTCGAGCTCATCCGGTTCGACATGTCGGAATACATGGAGCGACACACCGTGTCGCGTCTGATCGGCGCGCCTCCCGGATACGTGGGCTTCGATCAAGGCGGATTGCTGACGGAGGCGATCAACAAGCATCCGCATTCGGTGCTGCTGCTCGATGAAATCGAGAAAGCGCATCCGGACGTCTTCAACTTGCTGCTGCAGGTGATGGATCACGGCACGCTGACGGATAACAACGGACGCAAAGCCGATTTCCGCCACGTGATCATCGTCATGACGACGAATGCCGGCGCATTTGAAATGAGCCGCCCGTCGATCGGATTCACGCAGCAGGACAACACGACCGACGGCATGGAAGCGATCAAGCGTTTGTTCTCTCCGGAGTTTCGCAATCGCTTGGATGGCATCATTCAATTCAACGGCTTGGATCCGCGGACGATTCAGCGAGTCGTGGACAAACTATTGGTGGAAGTCGAAGCGCAGCTCGAGCAGAAGGGTGTGCAGTTGCACATCGACGATACCGCTCGCGAGTGGCTCGCTCGCAAGGGTTACGACCCGAAGATGGGCGCTCGGCCCATGGCGCGAGTCATCCAAGAAGCGATCAAGCGTCCGCTGGCGGAAGAGCTCTTGTTCGGCCGCTTGAGCGGCGGCGGACACGCATTCGTCACAGTGGGGGGCGACGATCAGATCAAGGTCGAAGCGAGAGCCGACAGCGAGCAGGCACTGCTTGAGGGAAGTTGAGAGTTGACCGTTGTCGGTTGACGGTAAGAGGCAAAAGGCCCGCAACGCGGGCCTTTTTCTTGTCTGCCTACCAACTCTCAACTGTCAACTGCCAACAAATAAGAAAGGCCGGCATTGCCGGCCTTTTTCTTTGGTTTACTGTCAACGCTAAACAGTCAACGGATAACCATCTTTAACCGTAAACGGTCAAGCGAGAACCGGGTTATGAGTTGGCCGTTGTGAATTGAGGGTAAGAAGGGGCAGGCGCGCGATGTGTTGCCATCTGTTCGTTAACGGCCAACCGTCAACTGCCAACCGATTACCGTCCCCGATAAATGATTCTTCCCTTCGTCAGATCGTACGGCGTCAACTCGACGGTGACCTGATCGCCCGTGAGGATTCTGATGTAGTTCTTGCGCATCTTTCCTGAGATGTGCGCGATTACGGTGTGCCCATTGTTGAGCTGAACACGAAACGTCGTGTTCGGAAGCGTGTCGACCACACGCCCTTCCATCTGAATTGCATCCTCTTTCGACATGCACTCTCTTTAAATTGGCGGGAACTGGAGGCGGAAAGCGCGCGAATTGTGCATAAAGGGCAGGGGCAATGCAATGAAAGCTCCCAATGCACTCTCCAGGCGCGGGTTCACCTTACGAAAGGCGCTACTCGGTAGTTCCCATCTAGGTGTCTAGGTCGCGGGTGTGGGCCAATATTTGTCTTCGGCGGTAAGGGCCGCCAGCCGCCGGATAAACTCATGCCGCGGGATGAGTTGTGCACCGAGACTGAGCAGATGCGGTGTGGCCATTTGACAGTCGATCAGCTTGATGTCGCGAGCGATCAATTCATCGCACAAACGTTTCAATGCGACCTTGGACGCATCGCGCTCGGTGCTGAACATCGATTCACCAAAAAACATCGCGCCAATCGCGACGCCGTAGAGGCCCCCGACCAGCTCTCCCTCTAGCCACGTTTCAACGCAATGCGCATGCCCGAGCCGATGCAGCTGGAAATAGGCAGCACGCATTTCAGGCGAGAGCCAGGTTCCGCCCGGACGCAGCTCTGAACTGCCGCAGGCGCGGATGACGTCGCGGAATGCCGTATCGATTCGGGTTTCGAACCCACGATTGCGGATGGTCTTGGCCAAGCTCCGCGAAACCTTCATTTCTTGAGGTACGAGCACGGCGCGCGGATCCGGCGACCACCACAAAATCGGTTGCCCGTGCGAATACCAGGGAAAGATTCCGCGTCGGTAGGCGGCAAGCAGTCTCGCAGTAGATAGGTCGCCGCCGGCAGCGAGCAAACCGTCGGGCTCGCGCAATGCTGCTTCGACCGGCGGAAATGCTTCCGGCGCA
>DASTSB010000458.1:0-2032 GCA_035760885.1 Steroidobacteraceae bacterium
GGCTCGCCAAGCGCTTCAGCGAGCAATTGAGTTATCTTTCGCCAACAACAACGCCCACTCACGCATGGCCGCAACTCACGAACAGGTTCTCAGGCTCGAAGCCGCCGGCATCGTATACGACGCCGCACGAGTGCGTAAGCCAGAGTTGGCTCTATTCGATCGGCAGTACTGGCGCGAGCGAAACGGCCTAGCGGAAGTCCCGGGTGGTCGTGGGTCTGTCGCCTTTGTAGAGGCGGACAATCAACGCTGGGTTCTGCGTCATTATCGGCGCGGTGGATTGATCGCTCGCCTTTCGGAAGATCGTTATTTGTGGCGCGGTGCAGATCGGACTCGATCGTTCGCGGAGTGGCGATTGCTGGCGGAGTTGCAGCGCTTGGATTTGCCCGTGCCGGCACCGATTGCCGCTTGCTATCGTAGGCACGGTGTCCTCTACACGGCAGACCTGCTCACTGAAGCGCTCGTCGACACAAGCACGTTGACGCAAGCCTTACGGATGGCGCCGCTATCTGAAGCCGAATGGCATCGCATCGGCCAAACCATCGCGCGCTTTCATGCGCACGGCGTGCATCACGCGGATCTCAACGCCAACAACATCCTTCTTAATCGAACTTCGGGCGACGTGTACTTGCTCGACTTCGATCGCGGCCGCATTCGCCCTCGCGGTCCGTGGGAGCAACATGTGTTTGCGCGCCTGCATCGATCGCTGACGAAGCTTAGCGGCCAATGCTCCCCGTTCCATTTTGACGAACGTGCCTGGGTATGGCTTGGGGAGGGTCACAAGTCACAAGTCCTCGGTACAAAGACCGGAAACGGAGAGTTAGCCGCAGAGAACGCAAAAAAGAATTGAGTGGTCAGAGGGTCAGTGAGCTTCCAATCCCGTCGCAGTTAACTGTGGATACGACTGAATTGCGAGTGGTCGGACGGGCTCACCACGAACGGATTTGGACGTCGCAAGCACCACTCCAACCGACGTATTGCCAATGGTTGCGTTTATTTTTCTTTTTTCTGCGTTCTCTGCGGCTAAATTTCTTTCATTTTATTCGTGACCAGTGACGGGTGACTCCCGACTGCCCGGCGGCATCATGATCCCGCCGAACTTATTGCAGATCGAACAGAACAACTCCGCTGTGCGCTGGGCATCGTAAAGCGCGGAATGGGCTTCATTTTGATCCCAAGCAAGGCCCGCAGCGTGCAATGCCTTCGCCAATACCGTTTGCCCATACGCCACACCCGAAAGCGTTGCGGTGTCGAAGCTCGAGAATGGATGAAACGGGCTGCGTTTCACTTGCGTGCGTTCGATCGCCGCGTTCAAGAAATTCAAATCGAAGTAGGCGTTGTGGCCGACGAGAATCGCACGAGTGCAATGCGTGTCCTTGACTGCCTGACGTAGATCTTGGAAGAGCTTGGTGAGCACTTCCTTTTCAGGTAGTGCTGGTCGCAGCGGATGGAAAGGATCGATGCCATTCACAGCCAGCGATGCTTCTTCAATGCGCGCGCCAGGGAACGGTTGGACGTGATAACGCCAGCCTTCGCCGGGCTTCAACGTTCCATCGGGCTGAATCTCGACCAACACTGCGGCGATTTCCAGAAGTGCGTCGGTGTTCGGATTGAATCCGCCGCACTCCACGTCGACGACAATGGGTAAGAAGCCGCGAAAGCGGTTTGCCATCCGGGCCTTCAAGATGCGGCTCCTTCGCTCATGCGCCACAGGATCGGCTCGTCCGCACGGAAGGGCACGAGTTCGTGCTCACCGAACACATAAGATGCTGGCGGTCTCCATTCGTTGCGTTCGAGCGTGATGAAGTCTTCATTGCGAGGCTTGCCGTAAAAATCTGCGCCACGTTCCGACGCAAACGCTTGCAGCGCGTCCAAGCGACCTGCCTTCTCGAACGCTTCCGCATAGAGCTCGATCGCCGCGTGAGCGGAGAAGATGCCCGCGCAACCGCACGAATTTTCCTTGGTGTGTTTCGCGTGCGGCGCACTGTCCGTGCCCAAAAAGAATCTCGGATTTTCAGTCGCTGCCTTGATGAGC
>DASTSB010000459.1:0-4120 GCA_035760885.1 Steroidobacteraceae bacterium
CAACACGAACCCGCTGACGAAATTCGATGCGATGGCCTGCAAGCCGAAGCCCAAGCCGATGCCGATTGCGCCCGTGAGCACGTTCAGGGTTGTTAGATCCAGGCCCGCGGCGTTGAGGCCCAGCAGAATCGACAGCGCCACCAGGAACGCTTGTGTGAATTTCGAAATGCCGATCTTCATGCCCAACGCAAGGCCTTGCATCGCCATCAGGCGACGCTCGAACCAGCGAGCGAGCCAAACTGCAATCAGAATGAATGCGCCGACCGTGAACAGCAGCTTGAGTACGGACCACAGAGTGATCTTAGTCGTGCCGGCGCGAATACCCACGGTATCGAGGGCTTGCACGAGGGGATCGAACCATCCGAGCACATGCAGAGCGAGCGCGCTCCACACGGTGATGGTGATCATGTTTCCCCATCCCTTGGTGCGGTTTCCGAGAGAGATGCGCAGGAAATAAACAGCGGTGCGAATCAATAACAACAGGCCGGCCAAGGTGATGGCGACATCGGCGATATTGCTATCCGCTTTGAGTGCGTGAAGCACGCCGCCGAACGTCGCGATCAGAACGACGCTGGCGATGTGCGGGCTGACGATTGAGAAAGCCTCGGTCGCGCGCGCCTGCGCGCCTTTTTCGACCAGGGCCGCTTTCGCGCGATCGCTATTGCGAATCGTGAGTCCAAACCACCACGACAACAGAATGGCGATACCGATACCGCCGAGCTGCAGCAGTGCTTCTGACGTGAGCAGCGCGTCGAGTTGACGGCCGATCTTGTGGAGCAACTCAGCCATGAACGTCGAAGGGACAGTACGCGATCACGGGTAGCGGTTGGTTTAAGCGTTCAGGTCGGGAATCAGTTCGCTTTCCAACCGGGCAATTTGATCCTTGAGCATCAGCTTGCGCTTCTTCAGGCGGCGCAATTGCACTTCGTTCACATACAGATCCATTTGCAGCCGGTGGATGACATCGTCCAGATCGCGATGCTCGATGCGCAATTCCCGCAGGCGCTCCAAGCGCCGGAAAGTCGTGGTATCGACTTTTTTGTCTTCCTCGTCGGTCATCGTGCGGGAATTCTCAGGTCTTGAACTTCCGTCGGAGCGGAAGCGAGTAGGGTCTACATGAACGTGTGTGAAGGATGCCTGGCGCACCCCGCGCGGGCAAGTCGATGATAAATGGAGACGTGTGACGGGTTTCGTGCGAGCCGATTCATTGAGAAGTCCCGTTGCCGCGTTCGGAATCGGTACGTGAACGCTCTTTCCACTCTTGCAAATGTACGATCTGAGCGGGTGTCGGTGGGCGCTCTGCAGTCCGAATCGGCTGACCTCTCACTTCATCGCGCTCATATCCGACCGATTGAACGTCGTTGCCGAGCAACACGACGAATCCCTGCCGCCGCTCGATGCTCGTCGCCGTGTAGTCGAACACATAGGTTCGCTTTAGGCGGAAAAACCCGCCTCCGCGTGCGACGGAGATGCGCGCGAATGCGACTGTGCCGTCCAAAAATTGCAGGCCAAGCTGCTGGCAGGCTTCGAGCGCTGCAGCATTCGCACGTTCCCGCGCGCCCAGGCTGTTCTGCCAAAACCATGCGACGAAGCCCACGGCTAACAGCAGCGCCAGCAGCGGCCAACTCAAGATCATCGGTTTGTCTCCACAATCGAGCCGCTATCATACGAGTGCTCCGACTTAGACCATGGCCCTTCCGTCACAGTTGACCGCATGAACGCTGAATTCTCAGCAGTCGCGACTGCTCGTCCAGATTGGTCCCGAATCGACTGGGTGCTATTGGATATGGACGGCACGTTGCTCGATCTGAATTTCGACAATTACTTCTGGCTCGAATTGGTGCCGGAACGCTATGCGCATCGGCACGGCATGACTGTCGCCGAAGCCAAACAGCGCCTCACGCCGCAGTTTGCGGCGAAGCAGGGCACTCTGGATTGGTACTGCACCGATTATTGGACGCGCGAATTACAGATCGACATCGCAGAACTGAAGCGCGAAGTTTCCGATCGCGTCAGGTTTTTGCACGGCGCCGAGGAGTTTCTCACCCACTTGCGGCAGCGCTCAGCACGCATCGCGTTGGTGACCAACGCGCACCACAACAGTCTGTCGGTGAAGGCACAGCAGACGGGCTTATTGCGGTTCTTCGATGCTGTCGTCAGCTCGCATCGGTTTGGCGCGCCCAAAGAGCATTTACATTTCTGGGAGCATCTTCAGAGGGAGTTGGGATTCGATCCCGCGCGCTGCCTGTTCATCGATGACAGTGTCTCTGTGCTTCGCGCTGCGCGTGACTTCGGCATCGGCCAGATTTTTGCCGTGTCGCGACCGGACTCTACCGGCCCGGTCCGCAAAATCACCGAGTTCGAATTTGTCGAGGCGGTGCACCACCTGATCGAGTGACTATGCGCCTTCGCTCGGCGAAGGGGGCGTGTCTGTGCTGCTTGCTTCTGAACCAGGCTTGCGTCCGCGTCGACGGCGGCGTTTGCGTGATGGACCGGCCTCGTTCGCCGCGCTTTCACGAGGTGGAGATCCCGCTTGCTCCGAAGGAGCAGTTCTTTGCGGCGCTGAGTTCGATTTGTAATTGCGATCGCCATGGCGGCGACCCTGATGGCCGCCGTTGCGATTCCCCGATCCGCGCTGCTTGCCTTGAAACCGAGGTTTGCGCGGTATGGGTGCTGCATTCTCAATCTCGGGCAGTTGCTCTGGATTGACTGCCTCGACCGGGATCTTGCGGCCGATATACGACTCGATGTCGGGCAAGGACATGACGTAGGTTTCGCACCCGAAACTGATCGCATCGCCTTCGGTGCCGGCACGAGCGGTGCGGCCGATGCGATGGACGTAATCTTCCGGATCTTGCGGCAAGTCGTAATTGAACACGTGACTCACATCGGGGATGTGGAGCCCGCGAGATGCGACGTCGGTGCCGATGAGAACGGCGAGCGTGCCCTCATGGAAATCGCGCAACATCCGCAGCCGTTTGCGTTGCGGCACATCACCTGAGATCGCCTCAGCGTTGATGCCGTTCACGCGTAGCAACGCTTCGATTTCCTCGGCCGCGCGACGCGTGTTGACGAAAACCATGCTGCGGCGTGGGTCCATCTGCTTGAGCAGCGCGACTAACAAGCGCGGCTTCTCATCCATGGACGGGTAGTAGATCACCTGACGCACGCGATCGACCGTCATTTTGTCCGGCTCGATGCGCACCAGAGTCGGGTCATTCATGTGCTCGTACGCAAGCTCGAGCACTCGATGCGACAAAGTCGCGGAGAACAACATGTTCAGGCGCTGATCCGGTGGCGGCAAGCGGCGCAGCAAATAGCGGATATCCGCAATGAAGCCCAGATCGAACATGCGATCCGCCTCATCGAGCACGAGCGCCTGCACCGATCGCAAGTCGATCACGTGCTGCTTCACGAAATCGATGATGCGGCCGGGTGTGCCTATCAGGATGTCGACACCGTGCTCGATATGATGGCGCTGCTTTTCGTAGTCGACGCCTCCGAAGGCGAGCCCGAGCATCAGGCCGGTGTGCGACCCGAGCACTTCGGCGTCTTTATGGATCTGAACCGCCAGCTCGCGCGTTGGGGCGATGATCAATGCACGCGGAGCATTCAGATTGCGAGAGGCCGGCGCCGCCTCGCGAATCAGTCGTGCGTACATCGCTACGAGAAATGCCGCGGTCTTTCCAGTGCCGGTTTGCGCTTGGCCCGCTACGTCCAGTCCCGCCAGAGCTTGCGGTAAGGTTTGAGCCTGGATCGGTGTGCAGCGTTCGAACGATGCATCGGCCAATCCCTTCTGCAACGTCTCGGGAAGATGCAGGCTGGAAAACGAAAGTTCAGTCAGATGTGAATCAGCCATTCGATGTCAGTGGCCTTTGTGAGTTGCTTGAAGAGCGGTCGATCGTCATATGTTGAAACCCAAGAAGCATCTAACGCAGATGGAATACGACGCTGGTGAGAACGATCGATTGCTGCGAAAGCGCCGCTTGCAAATTAAATTGCAGCCGGTTCTAATAGCCCCAACAGAGCGGATCTATCCGCACCCGCCCCGACCGGATCACCGGCTCCAAGCTCCTCGTAAACAAGACCCCCGTCGGGGAATGTTCCGTCTGAACTTTGG
>DASTSB010000460.1:0-5473 GCA_035760885.1 Steroidobacteraceae bacterium
ATCGGACGTGTGCGAAAGCACTTGGTCGATGATCACCTTCAGGCCGAGCGCGTGAGCTCGTTCCACCAATCGATCGAAATCTTGCAGCGTGCCGAAGATCGGATCGACGTTGCAGTAATCCGAGACGTCATAGCCGAAGTCTTTCATCGGCGAAGGAAAGAACGGCGAGATCCAAATCCCATCGACGCCTAACGATGCGATGTGATCCAGGTGCGCGGTGATGCCGGGCAGATCGCCATATCCGTCGCCATTCGAATCCGCAAAGCTCAGCGGATAGATCTGATAAATCGCTGCGCCTTTCCACCATGGGCGCGCATGCGCGTTGGCGCTCACCGCTCGTGCTGCACTCATCGAGCGGCCTCACTCGCGCAAATCGCGAAACCGAATGCTGGAAGATGCACTGAGTAACTGCCGGGAGCAGAAGCAGTCGGCACGCAGTCTCCGAAGAGGCTGCTGAAATGTTGGGATGAAGTATTCACTTGTATCAACGAGTCGATGGCAATGTCTGAAGTGTTGAAGGCAATGGCGACTTCCCGTCCGCTCTCCGGATCAAAGCGCGAGACGGCAAAGAGCCCCGGCTTTTCGGAGTAACTGCGAACGACCTGTTCTCCGCGGGCGAGCGCACTCGTGTTGCGGCGAAGGCTCGCGAGCTTTGCAGTCAACGTGAATAGCGGATGCGTCGTATCGAAGGGTAGCAGGGACGATCCCCCGATGCGCCGATCGGAGCGGTAACTCTCCACACGTGTCGCAAACATGTCTTGGCGCGCGTCCTGGTCGCCGCCCGTACCGACGAAGCCTTGCTCGTCTCCGTAGTACATCACCGGAACACCGCGAAGCGTGAGCATCATTGCGGTCGCGAGTCGCACGCGAGCGAGCACCTCGGCATCCGGCACGTCGGGATGCTTGCGACGTACGAAATGGGCAAACCTGCCCATGTCGTGATTGCTGATAAAAATGGGCAGCTGCGCGGCGGTGGATGAACCGCCTTCGTAGAGCACGTCGTCTGCGAAGACGCGAGCGAGAACCTCAGTGCCTGAATCTTCAGCGACCGCCTCACGAACCGCATTTGCAAAACCAAAATCCAGCACCGCAGGCAGAGCCGCGACACGCGTATAGCGCGCAAGTTGTGCGACGTCAGGCTCGGAGGTCGCGACTTCACCGAAGATGTGGAAGTGCGGCACGCCGGCCGCACGTGCCTTGTCCAACATCGCGGGGACAAACGCACGCCAGAATTCCGGATTTACGTGACGTGCAGTATCGATGCGAAATCCATCGATTCGATACTTCTCGATCCATTGACCATAAATATCGATGAAACCGGCGACGACACGCGGATTCTCGGTCATCAGATCGTCCAGCCCGACGAAATCGCCGAACTCCGAGCTTTCGCCGGCAAACGTGCTGTTGCCGCGATTGTGGTAGTAGATCGGATCGTTCAACCACTCGGGCACTTTCACATGTCGTTCTCGCTTGCGAACGACAGGTGTGTAGGCGTAATCGGGTCGCGTGAGTTTCGCGAAGTTGTTTGCGGTTTGATGCTGGGCGTCATCGCCTTCGAAGCCCTGGTTGATCGGCTCGCCCTGAACGCCGCGGTGTCTCGCATAAGGATATTCAGCGTGCGACCGATACACACACTCGCTGTCGCACTCGCTATACGAGATCACATCGGCCGTATGGTTCGCGATGATGTCCAAATACACTTTCATGCCGCGCGCATGCGCTGCATCCACGAGCGTTCTAAATTCTGCTTCGGTGCCGAAGTGAGGATCGACGCGGGTGAAGTCGGTCACCCAATAGCCGTGATAGCCGGCGGATTCGGCGCCAGGCGCGCCTTGCACCGGCTTGTTCTTGAACACCGGCGCCAACCAAATCGCAGTTGCGCCGAGCGCCTGAATGTAGTCGAGGCGCGCCGTGATGCCCGCGAAGTCCCCGCCGTTATAGAAGGCCTTCGAAGTAGGATCGAAGCCCGTCTTTAAGCGGTCGCCTTTGAGCCCGCCGCGATCGTTCTTGGGGTTCTGGTTTTCGAATCGATCCGGCAGCAGGAAGTAGACGACCTCATCCTGCGGCAACCGTTCCGTGTACGTGCCGGCGGCATGCGCTTCTGCAGCGAGCTGAAAAATACACCACGCTGCACAACAGAATTGCACAGCGCGGCGAAGGGCGGGAGAACTCCGCATTTCGTGATTACCTTGATTCGAATGAAGGCGGCTCCCGCGAGCGGAAGCCGTCGCTGGGTTGAATTACAGCCTGTAGTTCACGCCGAGCAAGTACTGGCGTCCATACTGCTGGAAGTCTTGTTGGCGTGTCTCATCGACTGCATACGCGATGTACGGCTCATTAGTGAGATTGTTCACTTGGAACAAAATCGACAATCCATGTAAGCGGCCGTCGCCAAACTCATAACCAATTTGCGCATCGGTGATCTGATCGCCACGTACATATTTGAGTGCACGATCGTTCGCAAAGTTGGTGACCTCGCCGATGTACTTGGAGCGCGCGCGAGTCGAAACGCGTGCGGAGAAGCCGGCGTTCTCGTAGTACAGCGTTGCGTTCCACACATCCTTCGATAAGCCGGGTAGCGGAATCTTGCCGAGACCGTTGCCCGTCAGATAGTTGTTGCCCGGAGGATCTTGGATCTCGATGCCGCTGTCGGTGCGCGAGTAGCTGAGAATCGCGCCGAAGCCGCGCAGCGGATCGGCGAACAAATCGAACGGCAGCGAAACCGCAACTTCCACGCCTCGCAAGTTGCCGCCTTTACCGTTGACCGGTTCGGAGAACGAGCCGGTCAGTTGCGGCGTGACCGGGAAACTGGGCGGCAGCGATGTGAGGAAGTCCGAGAAATCGAAGTCCGCAGTGGTTTGGTTATAGATGTACGTCTTCAAATCCTTGTAGAAGGCGGCGACGGAGACATACGCGTTGGTACCGAAATATTTTTCGTAAGAGAGGTCGAACGCATTCGCACGCCAAGGATCGAGTTCGGGATTGCCGCCCGATCCGCCGGGCTTGCCGGTCGTGGTATCCACGCCGAATTCGCTGGATGCCTTGAGTTGGTCCATGCGCGGCCGAGCGATCTCGCGTGCGATGCCGACGCGAATCGCCTGCTCGCTGGGCAACATGAAAGCTAGATTGATCGCGGGCAGCACATCCGTGAAGGTCTTGCCCCCATCGAACGGTTCGACGGCGTTCGTCGCAGAGTTCTTTTGGAAAGCGCTCGAGCTCTGATCGGTTCTAACGACTTGCACGCCAACGTTGCCACGCAGCGAAACGCTCGATGACAACTCATGATCGAGATTGCCGCGCACGAATCCTGTCGTGACCTTCTCTTCGACCTTCCAGTTCTTGCCGATGAGATAGTCAAAGCCAGGCGTCGTCGGTGTTCCGTACACGATGGGTTGGTAGTAGTTGTCAAGTACGTCTGGCACCCGCCAAGCGAGCGTACGTCCAGCATCGGCGTAGGAAAGATTCGTCGTCGACAGCAGGTATCGCGAGTCGATCTGGAAGTAGCCGCCGCCGATGGTGTTGAGATTGGCCTCGGGCTGGAATTTGTCCTTGGTGCGATCGGAGTAATTCACACCAGCGCTCGCGTCTGCAAACCACCATCCGGCCGTGCGCGAGACGTCCATGCGTGCCGACTTCAGTTCGTCCGTCACGCGCGGAATCTTGCTATAGCCTGCACCGTAAATGGTCGGCCCGACTTGTATCTGCGCTGGATCGGCATAATTGCGCGTAAAGGCGAGCGTCGGCATATCGGTTTGCGAGATGCGGAAGACGCCCGTGTCGTACACATTCTTGGCGGCACCAGCCGGCGCGTTGGCATTCGGCACGAACTGCGCATTCGTTTCGTATTGCTGCTCGTTGCGCTTGGCTTTCGAGTAGCTCAGATCGCCGGTGAGTGTCCATTCGCCGAGCGTCCACTTATTGTTCCAACCTGTGGCAAAGATTCTGTCCTGAGTCTTGAACAAGAAATTGCGCACGAGAGGCACGACATTCACAAGATCAGCGCCCACGACAGTGTCGTTCACGATCGTCGGATTCGTGTATCCGAATGACGAGCCGTCAGGGAAGGCGGTTGCATCGCCATCGCAGCACGGAGCCGGGTAGCCGCTCAAATTCACTTCCAAGCTGCGCGCGTTATCCACTTGCTTGCGTCGCGTGTAGTAAAGATCGAGCGTGCTAGTGAAGTTGTCGTTCGGCGACCACTCCAAAGCAGCCATCGCGCCATCGCGCCGATTCGTGCCCATGTCAGTGCGGACCTTGGCGCCGTCCGTCACGTAGACGTCAGTACCGACCCCGGGATTGCGCTGCCACGTCGGGTTGGCAAGTCCGTTACTCGGCGTGCCATTCGCATGCCAAGGCTCGTAAGTGCCTGCGCCTTGGGTTGCGAGCGGTGAGTACAGACGCGCGACACCAAAAGTAACGCCGAGTGTGTTGTCGAAGAACTGGTCGATGTACGAGAAGCTCGCGCGATACCCCATGTCGTTCGAATCCGCACCGAGATCGTTTTGCGAGTTCTGTTCGCCGCGGATGTTGAACACCACGGCGCGCTTGCCGTACTCCAGAGGACGCGTCGTGCGTAGATCGATTGTACCGGCGAGACCTTGGCCGACGAGCTGTGCATCCGGCGTTTTGTACACGAGGACTGCGCTCAATAATTCCGACGGATATTGATCGAACTCGATGCTGCGGTTATCGCCGGTGCTGACCTGCTCGCGTCCGTTGAGGAGCGCTGTCGTGAAGCCCGGGTCCGTGCCGCGCAAACTGATCGCTGACGCACGACCCTCCGCGCGTTGCGAGGTGAGGCCAGGAAGGCGCGAGATGGAATCGGCGATGCTGGTGTCCGGAAGTTTGCCGATGTCTTCGGCGGAGACTGCCTCGATGATGCTGTTCGAAGTGCGCTTCAATGCAATGGCGCCTTCAATACCGTGGCGAATGCCCGTGACGACAATCGTGTCGGGTTCGGTGTTCGAAGCCAAGTCGGCCTCTTGTGCAGATGCATTCAACGCAAGTAGCGACAACGCCCAAGCAGTCGTGCCTGCAACCAATTCGCTCCGATGGCCGCGAACGGTGAATCGCAACGTCGATTTCATTGGAATCTCCGAGATGTTTTGCCACACGCGTGAAGCGCGTATCCCCTAAAGCTACGATCGCGAAGCGCCGTAGTGATTGCGGGAAAGTCTTATCCGCTGCTGCGCGCTTGCCAATGGGACCGCATACGTATTCATGGGTGAGTGCCGTAGCGCGATTCGAAATGGAAGGTGTGTTGAACCTTCGTAACGTGTTGAATTGAAGAACTTGCTCGCCGCGATGGATCGCAGCAGGGCGTTCAATGAATACGTATGCGTCGCATGGATGCAGCAGCGCGACAAACTTACGATGCGCGTCGGTCACTCTGCAGAGAGAACATGAGTACACAACGGCCGGCAGAAGACGGTGTCGACGTGGTTGCCCCAGCCGGTGAGTTGCTCGTGCAGCC
>DASTSB010000461.1:0-2665 GCA_035760885.1 Steroidobacteraceae bacterium
GAAGCAGGCCGAGACCAAACAGCCGATCATCGATGCAATCACACGCCCCGCTGAGCGCGTCGTGCCCTGGTTCGAATACCGCGAGCGCTTTCTTACCGCCACTCGGATTCACCAAGGGCTCGACTTCTGGGAACAGCACGCGGAGCGCCTGCAAAGCATCGCTGATCCAGACGTAGCAGCCGCAGTCGTGGGAATTCTCGGCGTCGAGACTTCATTCGGCAGAATCACGGGCAAATATCGCGTGCTCGATGCACTGGCGACGTTAGCGTTCGACTATCCGCCTCGATCGGATTTCTTTCGCGGCGAACTACAGCAGTTTTTGGTCCTGACGCGCGAAGAGGCCATCCAACCGACCGAGGCGTTGGGATCGTATGCCGGCGCCATGGGAGCACCGCAATTCATCGCCAGCAGCTATCGTAAATATGCAGTCGACGGCGACGGCGACGGTCACCGTGACTTGTGGCAGAACTGGGACGACATCATCGCCTCGGTTGCGAACTACTTGGAAGCATACGGATGGCGGGACGGTGAGCCTGTCGTTGTGCCCGCGACACTCGGGAAGGAAGACTTGAGCGCATTCGATACCAGCAAGCTGGAATTGAACGAGACGGTTCAATCGCTGCGTGAAAAAGGCGTGAAGTTCTCCACCTCTTTGCCGGACACCGCACCCGCCATGCTCATCGTGGCTCAAGGCAAGGATGGCAACGAATATCGCGTCGGCTTCAATAACTTCTTCGTGATCACACGCTACAACCGCAGCCCAATGTATGCGATGGCGGTACACGATCTTGGACACGCAATCAGGAACTTCATGCGCGATGCTGCACGTTGATGCCTCTTATCGATTCGATCGCGGCCGTGTATTTGCGATTGCCCTGATGATGTTCGTTGCCGCCTGTGCGAGCGGGCCGCGCGAAAAGCCCGTTCCGCCCCCCGACATTTCTAAAGTTCCTGAGCCCGTTCCTCGGGCAGAGCCACGCTCTGCGCGAGGAAATCCGCCGTTTTATGAAGCGCTGGGCAAACGCTATTTCGTGATGGCGAATGCAGTCGGCTATGTCGAGCGGGGAGTGGCGTCTTGGTATGGTCCAGGCTTTCACGCAGCCAATACCTCGAACGGCGAAAAATACGACATGTATGGGATGATGGCGGCACACAAGACATTGCCGTTGCCGAGCTACGTGCAAGTTACGAACCTGCAAAATGGGCGTTCAGTCGTCGTGCGCGTAAACGATCGAGGCCCCTTCAAGGAAGGACGTATCATTGATCTGTCGCGCACTGCGGCTGAACGTCTGGACATGGTTCGCGATGGCACGGCGTTCGTGGAAGTACGCGCGATCACGCCGGGCGCTGAACCGGCACCTGCGGCGAAGGGCTCGCAGTTGTACGTGCAAGCAGGAGCATTTTCATCAGAGGCGAATGCAAATCGCTTGCGCGATCAACTCAAAGCTCAGGGCGAAGAAAGCAGCTTTGTCCGGCGCGATACGGTGGGCAATCGCGTCTTCTATCGTGTACGCATCGGTCCGGTGCCGAGCGTGCAGGAGTTCGATTCGATCGTTGCGCGCCTCCACAAACTCGGGTTTCCCGATGCGCGACTTGCGAGTGACTAGTTTTCCAATGTCGCTGTATCGATCGGAGTTGATGTGCCTGAGCCCTTGTCCGTTTGCTATTTGAATGGCGAGTTCATGCCTCTGCGCGAGGCGCGAGTCTCACCGCTCGATCGTGCATTCTTGTTTGCGGACAGCGTGTACGAGGTGTTGCCTGCATTTGCCGGCCGGCTGTTTCGGTTTCAGGAACACTTCGATCGGCTGGCACGCAGCCTGGAACTGGTGCGCATTCGATCGCCGTACTCGCACGTCCAGTGGCGCAAGATTCTTGAAGACCTGGTCCGACGCAATGGATCGGTGGATCAATATCTATACGTGCAGGTTACGCGAGGCACCGAGTACGGTCGCAATCACGCGTTTCCCGGGAACATTGAGCCTACGGTCTTCGCGATGTGCTCGCCGCTTCCGCAGTGGACCGACGCGCAACGCGAGCATGGTTTTTCCGCTATTACGATCGAAGACTTCCGTTGGGAACGGTGCAACATCAAAAGCACGATGCTTCTCGCGAACGTTCTGATGAAGCAACAGGCGGCCGAACAAGGTGCAAATGAAGCGATCATCGTTCGCGACGGGCAGGTTCTGGAAGGGTCATCCACGAGTATTCTCTTGCTACGCGGCGGCGCCCTCGCCACGCCGCCGAACTCGAATCGGATTCTCCCCGGCACGACACGCGATGTGGCATTAGAACTCGCAGCAGGCATATTCAAGACGGAAATCAGGCCCGTTCGAGTCGACGAGCTGTTCCAGGCCGATGAGATCTGGATGGCTGCCGCCACGCGCGATGTCCTGCCAATTACGCGAGTCGATGGTCGCATTATCGGCTCGGGTCGTCCGGGTTCGGGTTGGCAACAAATGTCGGAGGCATTTGTGCGCTATCGCGAGCAGAACGCACATACTCCGCCGCTTTAACGAGCATGCAGCAGATGGACACACTCTTCGAATTTCCTTGCGAATTTCCGCTCAAGATCATGGGCCGGCATACGGACGACTTTCGCAGTCTGGTCGTCGGAATCGTGCAAAAGCACGTCGGCAGTCTCGATGCGTCCAGCATCGAAGAACGT
>DASTSB010000462.1:0-6387 GCA_035760885.1 Steroidobacteraceae bacterium
GACGACGACCATGCTGCGCGATGCGGTTCGATCGTTGGATGAATCGGACAGCTCGTTGGCCGCATCAGTGTGCAAGCGCGACTCGGAGATCGACGATGAGTTTGCCGCGGCACTTCGTCAGATCCTGACGCTCGCGATGCAGGATCAACGTTTTCTAGGTACCACCATCGAAACCGTCTTCGCTCTCAAGGGGCTGGAGCGCATCGGCGATCACGCGAAGAATATTGCGGAACAAGTGCAGTTCATCGCAAGCGGCGAAGATTTCCGGCATCGCAAAGCGGATGTGACGGCGCAAAGCCAGTAATGAGGTGAAACGAAGACGGTGATGAGGTGAACGGCGTGACTCTTCATACCTGATGATGTCCGCCCTTCACGCGCAAAGCGCCTTCACCACATCACTGCATCACTCATTCCGTAGCAATTCATTGATGCCCACCTTCGATCGCGTCTGGGCATCGACGCGCTTCACGATCACGGCGCAGTACAAGTTGTATTTGCCGCCTTTGCCCGGCAGAGAGCCTGAGACGACAACTGCGCCGGCGGGTACACGGCCGTAAATCACCTCATCGCGCTCGCGGTCGTAAATGCGGGTGCTCGCACCGATGAAAACGCCCATCGAAATCACGGCACCTTCTTCGACGATCACGCCTTCGACGATCTCGGAACGAGCGCCGATGAAGCAGTTGTCCTCGATGATGGTGGGGTTCGCTTGGAGCGGTTCGAGCACTCCGCCGATCCCGGCGCCGCCCGAGAGGTGAACGTTTTTGCCGATCTGCGCGCACGAGCCCACCGTAGCCCACGTATCGACCATCGTGCCTTCGCCGACATATGCACCGAGATTGACGTAAGAGGGCATCAACACCGTATTCGGTGCAATGTAAGCGCCACGGCGCACGATGGCGTGGGGAACCACGCGGACGCCGTCCGCCCGGAAGCGCGCGTCGTCATAATCCGCGTACTTCAGCGCAACCTTGTCGAAGAACTGAGTGAAGCCGGCTTGCATCGGCTGGTTGTCGTTGAGTCTGAACGACAACAAGACGGCTTTCTTGAGCCATTGATTCACCTGCCATGACCCATCGCGCTTTTCGGCAACGCGTACTTTCCCACTGTCGAGCAGGGCGATGACTTCGTCGACTGCTTTGCGTACGTCTTCCGGAGCGTTCTTCGGACTGAACTTCGCGCGTTCTTCGAACGCGCCTTCGATGGTGGCTGTGAGTGCTGAGTACGACATGGATCTACTTGCTGACGAGGAGGGCGGCGAATGTTAGCCGCAACCTGCTCACAGTCCTAGCTTTCCGCTTCAGCGTTGCTTGACGTAATCGCGAATGCGCTGAGCGGCTTCCACGCATTCTTCGACGGTGGCAACGAGAGAGATGCGCACTCGCTCGCGTCCAGGGTTTCGACCCTCGATCTCGCGTGCCAAATACCCTCCAGGTACGACGGTGATGTTCTTGCGTTCGAATAGTTCGCGCGTAAAGCGTTCGCCGTCGCCGACGTTCGGCCACAGGTAGAAGCCGGCATCGGGGGCGCTGACCTCGATGACTTCCTGGAGAATCGGCAACGCACGAGCGAACTTCTCGCGATAGAGGCGGCGATTCTCGAGCACGTGCGTCTCGTCGTTCCAGCCCGCGATACTGGCGAGCTGCGTGTGCATGGACATCGCGCAGCCGTGATACGTGCGATATAAAAGAAAAGGCTTGATCAGGCGCGCATCGCCTGCGACGAAGCCCGAACGTAGCCCCGGCACACTGGATCTCTTCGACAGACTGTGGAATACGACGCAGCGTTCGAACTGCGTGTGTCCGGCGGCGATGGCAGCTTGCAGTAAACCCGGCGGCGGTTTGTTTTCGTCGAGATAGATCTCGCTGTAGCACTCATCGGATGCCACGACGAAGTCGTATTTCTCAGCAAGCGCTAACGCCTGGCGCAAGTAGTCGATGCTTGCAACTGCCCCGGTCGGGTTGCTCGGAGAGCAAATGAATAACAGTTGGCAACGTTCCCACACGCTTGCCGGAACACTGTCGAGATCGGGCAAGTGCTCGTTCTCGTGCGCGTTGCCCATGTAGTACGGCTCGGCGCCAGCCAGCAACGCTGCCCCCTCGTAGATTTGATAGAAGGGATTTGGCATCACGACGAGCGGTGCTGCTTCGCGTGAGATCGCGGCTTGGGCGAAGGCGAACAGCGCCTCACGCGTGCCATTTACGGGTAACACCATCGTTTCGGGATCGACGCTCGCCTTAGGCAATTGGAAGCGACGGACGAGCCAATTCGCGACCGCCGTTCGAAATTCAGGGAGACCTGCCGTCGCGGGATAACTGCCCAGCTTGTCCAAGTTGCGTTTGAACGCATCGAGCAGCACAGGCGGAGGTGCATGCCGCGGTTCGCCGACGGATAGCGCAATATGACGCAGATCGGAAGGAGGAACCGAGCCGGCGAGCAGATTCTTTAGGCGCTCGAATGGGTACGGGCGCAATAGATCCAAAGCTGAGTTCATGAACGGGCGTCGAGAGATTCGATGAGTCGTTTTGCTAGGCGATCGCGACGCTCGGAGCTGAGTGGATGACCTGACTCATCCGCGACGTAGAACACGTCTTCAGCGCGCTCGCCGATCGTCATGATCTTGGAAGTGTAGATGTCCGCGCGTTCATTCATGAAGACCGTCGCGACTTGGGACAGTAAGCCAGGTCGGTCGCCAGCAATGAGTTCCACGATCGTGCGCTGGTTGACCGGATCTTCGCTGAAAGTAATCTGCGTGGGCGTGGAGAACATGCGCACTTGGCGAGGCGCGCGGCGCGTCACAGTGGAAATCGAGTCGTCGGTTTTGGCAAGCGCGTGTGCGAGCTGCCGCTCGATGTCGCGGATACGTTCGCGGTCCGTGATTTCGGCGCCTGTGTCTTCCAGTACGTGATACACGTCGAGACTGTACCCGTCCGCCGTCGGTGTTATGCGCGCATCAACAATGTTGAGCCCAAGCTGATCGAGCAGGGCCGTAGTGCGGGCGAAGCTGTGTTGAGTTTGCGGAGTGTAGGTTGCGATTCCTGTACCGCCGCGGCCCGATTGCTGCTGGACGGAAACGAGCGATCGTTCGGTCCCGTCGTGCTCAGCGAGCATCTGCGTGTGCCACGCGATCTCTTCGGCCGTGTGGCGGATGAAGTGCGCATCCGTGAAGCGCTTCCATACTTCATCGATGCGCCCATCGGTGATGCCGGCGCGTTTCAGTAGCTCGCGAGCGTTGTGCTGCGTCTCAGCGAGCAGTTCGTCTTTGTCGATCGGGCTTTCCAAGCCGCGGCGCAATGCCTCGCGCGTGCGCTGATAGAACTCGGCAAATAACGACGCCTTCCAGTTGTTCCACAGCTTTGGATTGGTGCCGCGCACATCCGACACAGTCAGCACGTAGAGGTAATCCAAGTGCGCTTGGTCGCCGACGAAGGTCGCGAACTCGTGGATGACTTGCGGATCGGAAATGTCTTTCTTCTGTGCGGTGACCGAGAACACCAGATGGCTGCGCACGAGCCATGCGACCAAGCGGGCGTCATAGCGCGATAACCCTTGCTCCAAGCAGAAGGCTTCGGCATCGACTGCGCCAAGTTCGGAGTGATCGCCGCCACGACCTTTGGCGATGTCGTGAAAGATCGCAGCCAGATACGCAAGTTCTGGCTTCGGCAACGACTGCATGATGCGGGAAAGCTCGGGCAATTCGTGGTCGTACTTCGGCATTGCGAGCCGGCGCAGATTGCTCACGACGAACAAGGTGTGTGCATCTACGGTGTACGCATGGAAAAGGTCGTACTGCATGCGGCCAACGATGCGGCCGAATGCCGGGATGTATCGGCCGAGCACGCCGTACAGATTCATGCGGCGCAGCTCGTGTGTCACGCCGATAGGCGCGCTCAAGATCTCGAAGAAGAGACGGTGATTGCGCGGATGCTGACGAAACTCTTCGTCGATCAGCCACAAATGCCGGGTGAGTTGCCGAATCGTGCCCGCGCGAACGCCGCGAATTTGCGGATGCTGCTCGAGCACCACGAACAGTTCGAGCATCGCCGAAGGGTAGCGGTCGAACACATCATCCGAAGTGATTTCCAAATGATCGTTGCGGATCTGAAAACGCGGATTGACCGGGACCGGCTGGACGTTCGGATCGGAAAGAATCGCTTCGCGAAATAGTTGCAGCAACATTTCGTTGAGCAAGCTGACGTCCATCGCGGTGCGATAGTAGCGCTGCATGAATTGTTCGACTGCGAGCGTATAGCTCGCGTCTTCGTAGCCGAACATCTTTGCGAGCTTGATCTGATGATCGAATAGCAATCGATCTTCGCGGCGCCCCGTTAAAACGTGGAGCGCAAAGCGCGCTTTCCATAGAAACGCTTGAGCGGTTTTGAGCTTGCGCAGCTCGCTCTTGCTCAAGAAGCCGTGATCGACTAGTTCGTCTAGCGAATCGGCGCCGAAATGACGCTTTGCAACCCAACCGATCGTCTGGATGTCGCGCAAGCCGCCGGGGCTCGACTTCACGTTCGGTTCTAAGTTGTACGCCGTGTCGTAGTAACGATGATGGCGCGCTGTCTGCTCCGCGACTTTCGCTTCGAAGAATTCACGAGTGGGCCAAACGCGCTCGGGCGCCAGTGCGCGGCGCATCGCCTCGAACAACGACTCTGGGCCCATGAGCAAGCGCGATTCGATCAGTGTCGTTGCGACGCTGACATCCGCCGCGCTTTCCTTCTGGCAGTCGTCGATCGTTCGCACGCTGTGTCCGACTTCGAGCCCAATGTCCCACATGAAGGTCAGAAAGCGCTCGAGCGAGGACTGCCAAGGCGAGCTTTCGCTCTTCGGCAGCAAGATCATGATGTCGATGTCGGAACACAGATTGAGTTCGCCGCGACCATAGCCGCCGACTGCGATCAAATCGATTTCCTTGGCGTACTCCCCGACGTGTACCGTCCACGCGGCGCGCAATAGTGAATCGACTAGGCGTGCTCGATCGCGAACCAAGCGTTCGACGGGCTCATCGTCCAGAAAGCGTTGCTTGAGCTTTTCGTCGCCTTCCGTCAAAGCGCACCGGAAGCCACCGATGTCGTGGGAGTTCGCAGTAAGCGTTGGCTGGAGAGAGGCGAGGTAGTCCCAGTAAGGATCGCTAACTGAAGTTGCGATCTCGTCCAAATCGTCAGGTGTGACTACCGGCATGCCTTGGGCCCGCGTTCTTAACGCGAGGCCGCTCCGAGTGTGAGCACTTCGACCCCACCTTCGGTGACCAGAACGGTGTGCTCCCACTGAGCCGAGAGCGAGTGATCTTTGGTGATCACCGTCCAGCCGTCCGCGAGCAATTTCACGTGACGCTTGCCGGCATTCACCATGGGTTCAACAGTGAAGGTCATGCCCGGCACCAGTTCCATCCCCCGGCCGCGCTCGCCATAGTGAAGAATCTGCGGATCTTCATGAAAGATCCGGCCGATGCCATGTCCGCAATATTCCCGCACTACGCTGTAGTGCTGGGCTTCGACGAACTGCTGAATGGCCGCGCCGATATCGCCGACACGAGCGCCGGGCTTGACCTCACGGATCCCGATCCACATCGCTTCGTGCGTGATATCGATGAGGCGCTGTGCAGCGGGGCTAATCTTCCCGACGGTGAACATGCGGCTGGTGTCGCCGTGCCATCCGTCTTTGATAACGGTGACGTCGACATTGACGATGTCGCCTTGTTTCAGCCGCTTGTCGCCTGGGATGCCGTGACACACCACGTGATTCACGGAGGTGCATACCGACTTTGGAAAGCCGCGATAATTGAGCGGGGCAGGGATCGCCTCCTGCACGTTGACAATGTAGTCGTGACAGCGCGCATTGATTTCATCGGTGCTGACGCCGGGGACGATGTACGGCCCAATCATGTCGAGCACATCCGCAGCCAGCCGCCCGGCAGCTCGCATGTAATCCTGCTCAGACGGAGTTTTGATCGTGGCCTGCATGGTTCCGGAATGGACACTCGTGGGGCGCGACGCCGAGTCTGAGTCGCTGCGTCGCTGAAGGGAGTTGAGTAATCCGCGCATCAGATGTCCTCGCGCAGATCGATCGCCAACGTGGAAGTGAAGCGGATGCTCGCAGTTTTTGGGCTCGAAAACCGGCTTTCAATCCGGCTCTCGAGGCACGGCAAAAACTTTTGGACGATCATGGAGTTTATGGTATAAAGCGCGCGTTTTTTTCGCAACGAATCTCTCACACGCACCGACACATGTGACGGGGTGCCGACAGACGCATAGCCGCTTGTTGGTCGTCGCATGGGGTGTGTGGAGGCCCAACCCCCAATAGGAGACTTGATCATGGCCAGCGTGTCCATGCGACAGATGCTGGAAGCGGGTGTTCATTTCGGACATCAAACCCGTTTCTGGAACC
>DASTSB010000463.1:0-3659 GCA_035760885.1 Steroidobacteraceae bacterium
GACGATCACGCTCATCGCATAATCGAGATACGACTGGCGCATCTCGTCTTCGAGATTGACGTGCAGAATTTCGCGCGCTATTTCAGCCATGCAGCGTTCGTTTCGACTCGAGTTCCGAGTGTTTGGGAGCGGCTTTCGACGTGGCTTTGATGCTCGCGTCTGCAGCCGTTTTCTGGCCAGCGCACTCTTGCGAATGGCTGGGCGATGAAGTGGCAAATTCTAGCACAGCGAAGCGCCCGACCGAACCTTCCGATCGGCCCACAAGCTATACTTCGCGCCGCGCCGGACACCTCATTTCATGCAACACATCGACACGCTCATTGCGGCTCATTGGATCATCCCGATCGAACCCGCCGAGCGCATCCTCGAGCACCACGCGATTGCGATCCACCAGGGCCAAATCCTTGCTGTGGGGCCCGCAAACGAGCTCGAAGAGCGCTTTTCTCCGACAGAACGGGTCGATCGATCGCATCACGTTTTGTTGCCTGGCCTGGTGAACGCCGATGCGGAGACATCGCGGAGCCTGCTGCCGGCCGGCGCAGTAGAAGATCGCTGGATCGACGCTGAATTCGTGCGCGATAGCATAGAGCTGTCGATCGCACGCATGCTGATGGCCGGCGTCACTTGCTACGCCGACGGCGCGTTGTTTCCCGAGATCGCCGCAGAAGCCGCATCGTCCGCGTCGATGCGCGCTTGCATCGGCCTGCCGGTGCACGATCGCCCCAATTCATGGGCCGATTCCGCAAATACCGCGCTGACGAAGGGGCTCGAGCTCCACGACGAATATCGCAGCGATCCGCTCATCACCACTCATTTTGCACCGACGAGCGATCTGTCAGACGAGACACTCGCTCGCGTTCGCCGCGCCGCCGACGAACTGGAACTCACCGTCGCGTTTCGGTTTGCGGATTGCGGAGCCGGCGAAACCGCCGGAGCACGTCTGGAGCGGCTGGGACTTCTGTCCGCGCTGTTGATTGCCGTCAATCCGCAGGATCTGAATCGAACCGAACTCGAGCGGCTCGCACGCGTGGGCGCGAATGTCGTGTGCTGTTCTGGATTGGAGCGGTTCATCCACGATTTCCGCACGCACGGACTGAATGTCGCGGCCGGCGCGGGCAACGCCTTTAGACAGGACGTGTTGGAAATGTCGCGTGCCCCTCGGTGCTCGATGCGCGCCCCGAGCATTCCCGCGCTCGAATGGCTGCGAATCATCACTTTGAATGGCGCACACGCGCTCGGATTGGACGACGTGACGGGGTCCCTCGTGCCTGGGAAATGGGCCGACATTTGCTGCATTGACTTGAATGATGCTTATGCGCAGCCGATGTATGACATCGCCACCCACGTCACGGACTACGCACACCGCGACCAAGTGAGCGACGTATGGGTTGCCGGACGCCGCTTGGTTCGTAACCGCCAACTTGCTCGCTTCGACCTGGCCGCTGTGCTTGCGCGCGTGGAACGCTGGCGGGCCCGCATTTCAGGAACGAATCCGCATGACTGACACGGCGAATCACGATCCCGCAGAGCTCGCCCGCTTCGATCGCACTGCGCAGCGCTGGTGGGACCCGGCTGGCGAATTCAGGCCGCTTCACGTACTCAATCCAGTACGGCTCGCCTATGTGATCGAACGCAGTGGCGGATTGCGCGGCAAACGCGTGCTCGATATCGGCTGCGGCGGCGGCCTGCTGAGCGAAGCGATGGCACAAGCGGGTGCGGACGTCACAGGAATCGATCTGGCACCCATGACGATCGAGGTCGCTCAGTTGCACGCGCTAACGACGAACCACAAGATCAACTACATCAGACAGTCCGCAGAGGAACATGCCGCGGTTACGACTGAACCGTACGAGGTCGTCGTGTGCATGGAGATGCTCGAACACGTCCCCGAGCCGATCAGCGTACTGCGTGCGATGCATTCTTTGGTTCGTCCCAACGGACACGCGTTTCTCTCGACATTGAATCGCAATTTGAAGTCCTTCCTGCTTGCGATCGTGGGCGCCGAGTACGTGCTGAATTTGCTGCCCAAAGGCACCCACACGTACGAGCGCTTCATCAAACCTGCAGAACTTGCACGGTGGGCACGCTCCGCTGGACTCAGCGTCCAGGATATATCCGGCCTGCACTACGACGCGCTTTCGCAGACAGCGAAACAAAGTACTGACGTCAGCGTGAACTACATGATGCATCTGACCCCGGCGAGTTAAGCGTGAGCGCATCGTTTCTTATCGTTGCTGCTGCGGGACTGATATTGGGCCTGATCATTGGCGGGCTGTTCGTTGCCTTTCAGCAGCGCCGTCGCACTCAGGAACTGCACGTCGAACTCGCCGTATTGCGAGCGCAGGTCAAAGCCGAGGAGCAACTCGAGCGCGAGCGGCAAGATTCGCTCGAACGCGCGATGCAGCGGATTCAAAGCTCGTTCGATGCAGTTGCGGGCGCTTCGTTGCGAACCAATAGCGAGTTGTTCCTGCAGCTTGCGCGCGAGCACTTATCGCAGCATCAACAATCCGCTGTTGGCGCCCTCACCGAACGTGAGAAGGCAATCGAAGCGATGCTGACGCCAATTCGGGAGACGCTCGCGAAGACCGAACAGCAGATGCTGCGCATCGAAAAGGAACGCGCCGAAACGTTCGGCAGTTTGAAAGCTTCGTTGGAATCGGTGGCACTCGGCCAGCAGGCGCTGCAACGAGAAACGCGTACGCTCGTGAATGCGTTGCGACGTCCGGAAGTGCGTGGCCAATGGGGCGAGATGACGTTGCGTCGGCTCGCTGAACTCGCCGGCATGGTCGAGCACTGCGATTTCGCCGAACAAGTTCACGTGCGCGTCGCCGACGGCAATCTGCGTCCCGACATGATCGTCCACATGCCTGATGGGCGCGATCTAATAGTGGATGTGAAGACTCCGCTCGATGCTTACTTGGATTCGGTAGACGCAACCACCGACGAGCAGCGCGCAATAGCGCTGCGGCGTCATGCGAATGCGATCGCGGAACGAGTCAAGCAATTGGGCGCGAAGAGTTATTGGAGTCAGTTCGAGAAGAGCCCGGACTTCGTCATTCTGTTCATACCGGGCGATCAGTTCTTGTCGGCCGCACTCGCGGAATCGCCGAACTTGCTCGAAGACGCGATCCGCCAGGACGTGATCATCGCGACGCCGTCGAGCTTCGTAGCGCTTTTGAAGGCGGTCGCCTACGGCTGGCGGCAAATGGCCCTCGCGCAGAACGCGGAGACGATTCGGACACTGGCGGAGGATTTGTACAAGCGCTTGGCTGTCTTCGCGGGACACCTGAGCAAAGTCGGTCGCAATTTGAGCAGCAGTGTCGAGTCGTTCAACAGCGCTGTCGGCTCGCTCGAACGCCAGGTGCTACCCGGCGCTCGCAAATTCACCGAACTCGGCGTACGTCCCGAGCGTCAGATCGAAGTGATCGACCCGATCGACAAACTTGCTCGCGAACCGCAGCTTGCGAAGAGCATGGAAGAAGACGTAACACAAAGATCACAAAGGGACACAGAGAACACAAAATAGAGACAATCTCTTTTTGTGCTCTGTCCATTTTTTGTGCACTTTGTGTTGCTCTTCATTCCTAGAGCGCCGTCGTCATGAATACTCCCTCACAACTCGACGCCTCCACAGTGAACCGCGCGGCGCCGCCCGGCTC
>DASTSB010000464.1:0-2128 GCA_035760885.1 Steroidobacteraceae bacterium
ACAAAGCGGCGAACTAGCGGCACACATTCGGGGCAGCGAATCGTCTGCGCAGTGTCGTTGTGCAATCCACCCTCGATGATGTGCAGTTCATGAACCAAACCGACGCTCTGCGCGCGTTGATCGATCGACACGGAACCGAAGCGACCTGGCGCAGAGTCGTCGATTTTGACGACATCGTCGTGGTCGCCGTGAATGCTGAGGAGCGGTGGCTCGTTGGCATCGATGATATCCAAGTTGGTCACGAGCCCGGAGAGATTGATCACGCCGCGAATCTTGAACTGATCACGCTCTCCGCCCTTCCCGCGCAAGCCGCCGTGTGACTGCATTGCTCGCTGCATTGGCTCCGGCAATGCGTCAGAAGGATCCAAGTACGCCGTATGAAGGGACGTGATCGCGCCGGCGGAATGCCCGCCGATGAAGATGTTGTCGACATCGACGCGGAATCGATTTGCGCCTTTCGCATCGTTCACGAAATAACGGATCGCCGCGCGCTGATCCGAAAGCGCCCTGAACAGAGCGTTGTTGAACTCCTCGGCAGAGTTGATCGTCGTCGCGAGTCGATAGCGATTGAGTGCGACCACATAACCGGCGCGAGCCAACGGTTCGGCGAAATCGTCCATCCAGTGATCGTCGTGCTGCACGAACCCGCCGCCCGGGGTGATGAGGATCAGCGGCCGTTTGGAAGCGGTGTCCCCTTTCGGTTCGTAGACTCGGAGCGTCAATGTTTCTTGCACGTCCTTCGCATCGTTGAAGTCCTTCTGATAAACGATGTCGCCGGTGCGAACAAAATCTGAGAACACTTCATTCAAGTAGCGGCGCGGTTCGATTTGCTCCTCTGCATGACTCGCGCACCCAACGAGCATCGCCAAGCAGGCGATGAGAGACATCCGTCCTTTCATTTGCACTCCCCCCTTTTGATTTTTAGACGCAAGCGCCATTCGAGTACTAGAGCCTATCTGAGATGGGTTCTAGCCGACGCAGCTCATTTCTGAGCAACACGCGAACGCAATGCCTTCTCGAACCGACGCGCCGTCGGCCCGACCAACGGACGGTACAGCAAACGCAATAACCGAGCGGGCCAGCGCCCACGCTCTTCAAGCATGACGCGCGCACGGGGATGCGCCATGAAGGCGAAACCAACGGGCCGATAGCGATGCGTAGCGCCCCAAAACTCTATCGCGCGAATGTGCTTGACCGATTTGTAGCCGTAGTGTGCGGGCGCGACCAACCGCAACGGCGCACCGTGTTCAAGACCAAGCGGCGCATCGTTCAATCGATCCGCGAGCATCACGTCATCAGCGAGCAAATCCTGCAACGGCAAGCTCGAGTGATAGCCGTCTTGGCCGCGTAATACGACGAATGAGATGTCTCCTTGCGGAGAAGCCTTGGGCACGACCCACTTTCGGAAAAAGTCGGCAAAGCGCACTCCGCTCCAATTCAATCCGCGAACGCTCCAAGTGGTCACGCAGTGAAAATCGGCGCGCAGCGCAACGCGATTGGCCTGAATAAAGTCGGGAGTTAAAACGACCTCACGATCCACATCGCCGCGAATTCGCACTTCGATCCGATTGAGTTCGGAGGGAAAGCGCGTAGCAAACGGCGTCAACCCGAACCGTGGCAGATCGATTCGTTCGTGCTGGCCGGGCGGTAGGACAGGTGAGCTCATCGCGGCGAGCTCGAAGGCGCGCGAGAACTAGGCCGCGCGGATGCGATCCCAGAAGCGTTGCGCTTCACCTTTGCGGCCGCGATCTGCCAAATAGCTATAACCCACACCGCCTGCATCCTCGATCATTGCAGCATCGTACCGCGCCGCCAGCGCCAGACTCTGCAGTCCCAGTTCATTCCCGTGTTGAAGCAATAGCTTCCCCAGCATCAAGTGAGCTTTGGCCATCGCGGGCTCTCGGTCCACCAGCAACTGCAATTCCTCGATCGCTGCTGGAAAGTCGCCAAGCTCGAAGATCAAGAGCGATTTCTGCCACAGATCTTCAGCCTTGAGTTCTTCGCGCGGTACTTTCTCATATTCGGATAACTTCCAGCGCTGCTCTGCGATGGCTTTGTGTCGCTCGCGCCAGGCGGGCAGATTCTCCTCGCGCCATTCCTCATCGCACCACTGCAACACAGCATGCGA
>DASTSB010000465.1:0-3596 GCA_035760885.1 Steroidobacteraceae bacterium
AATGTTCGCACGAGGATGATGCTCGACCGCATCCAAAAATCTTTCGAACGTTGCACCATCGTGAAGGTCTTCGCCAGGATGAAGTTCGAAGCAAAAATCCACGCCCGCTTCTTCTGCGGCATCGAGCAGCGGACGCCAACGGCGCGCGAGCTCCGCGAAACCTTCCTCCACAAGACCCGGCGGACGTTGCGGCCATGGATACACGGTTTGCCATAGCAAAGCACCTGAGAACGTGGCATGCGATTTGAGGCCTAGACGCGCACTCGCTTTTGCCGCGAAGCGCATTTGTTCGTTGGCCCACTCGCTGCGAGCCTCGAGGCTGGTGCCCACATGCGGCGGCACGAAGACACTGAACAGCTCGTTGTAAGCCGGGTGACAAGCGACCATCTGGCCCTGCAAATGGGTCGAAAGCTCGGTGATCGCGACGCCTGCATCCGCACAGATCCCGCGAATCTCATCGCAATACGTTTGGCTTTCCGCAGCTTTTTGCAGATCGAAAATCTTCGGATTGGAAGTGGGAATTTGCACGCCAATGTAGCCGAGATCCGCGGCCCAGCGTGTGATCGAGCGTAAAGAATCGAAGGGCGCCTGATCCGAAAGGAACTGGGCCAGGAAAATCGCAGGCCCTTTGATTTCTCGCATGTCGAGTCCCCCGCAAGCTTACTAGCTCGTTAGCATCATCATCGAACCGAGCTATGGACCGGTCAACGGCGCTCCGAAATCGTAATGCAACTCAGAGCTTCCCGGACTTGTGATCATAAAGAGGTCGGGTTAAAAATGTAACCGGTTTCGGCATAACGCATGACGAGCTCGCGGCTCGATCGCGCACCTTCAGGGGAATCGCTGTGTCGAGTGTGAAGAAAACGCATTACGGACTCAGCAATCGTGCCCAGGCCATCTAAGAAATCCTCGCGACCGACGAAAGCCTCCATTCGTCAGGTTGCACGTCAGGCCGGTGTTTCTATCGCGACGGTCTCGCGTGCGCTGGCCACGCCCGACAAAGTCTCGACCGACACTCGCTTAAAGGTACTCGCGGAAGTCCAACGCACCGGTTATCGGCCCAATCTGTTGGCACGCAATTTCCGCAGCAAGCGTGCGTACTCCATCGTGGTGCTGGTGCCGAATATTGCCAATCCTTTCTTCGCGGAAGTGATTCGCGGTATCGAACAAGTGGCACAACAACGCGGATACGCCGTTCTTCTCGGCGACACAGAGGGTCACGAGGATCGCGAAAACTACTATGTCGGGCTGGTGGAAACGCATCAAGCGGATGGATTGATTCAGTTGCGCGCCCGAATTCCACCCGGCGCGATGTCGAGCGATCGCAAGAGCGTCACCATTCCTCTCGTTAATGCCTGCGAATGTGTGAAGGATGTCCCCGCTCCGATCGTGAAAGTGGACAACGTTGGCGCGGCGCGCGCGATGACATCGCATTTAATCGCGCTCGGTCACCGACGCATCGGCGTGATCTTGGGTCCTGATAGCAGTCCACTTACACGCGATCGATTGCGAGGCCATCGGGCCGCACTGCAGGCAGCGAAGATCGCATTCGATGAGACATTGATTGCGCACGGAGACTTCACGGTACATTCGGGCGGCGAGGCCGCGCAGGCACTCATGCAACAGAAGCAGACGCCCACTGCGATCTTCTCATTCAACGATGAGATGGCATTCGGCGCGATTCAGTGGTTGCGATCCAATGGCTTTTCGGTGCCGGCAGATGTGTCGGTCGCAGGGTTCGACAACATCGAATTTGCCGCCTATTGCGATCCGCCTTTGACCACCATTGCGCAACCCGCGCGCGAAATCGGCCGCACCGCAATGCACGAACTTTATGAGCTGCTGAACGGCCACAAACCCGAAGCGCGACAGCGCGTTCTCAATACTCAACTGATCGTCAGACAGAGCTGCGCACCACCGCGGTCGCGTTCACGCAAATCCAAATCAGCGAGGCGACGCATGCCGCTGGCTGTGGGGGAATGAGCATGGCATTTATCGACCTCAAGAACATTCAACGCGACTACGACGTCATCGTTGTCGGCTCCGGTGCGGGCGGTGGGCAAACGGCGTACACGCTCACCATGGAAGGCGCGAAGGTGTTGATGTTGGAGGCGGGACGAAAGTACGTACCCGAATCGGAAACACCGATGTTCAACACGCCTGATCAAGCACCACTGCGCGGTCAGTCGACGCCCGATAAGGAATTCGGTTTCTACGATGCGACCGTCCAAGGAGGCTGGCAAATTCCAGGCGAGCCGTACACGAGCGCAGGAACGGAAAAGGACCAACAATTCTGGTGGTGGCGCGCTCGCATGCTTGGCGGTCGCACCAATCACTGGGGCCGCATTTCGCTTCGCAACGGACCGTACGACTTCAAGCCGCGCGAGCGCGATGGACTCGGATTCGATTGGCCGATGGATTATGAGGATCTAGCGCCGTATTACGACAAAGTCGAAATGTTGATCGGCGTGTACGGCGAAAACGACGGCCTCGAGAACACGCCCAATTCGCCGGAAGGTTGTTTGCTGCCGGCCCCACCGGGTCGCGCGGGCGAGCAACTGATTCGCAAAGATGCGGCGAAGGTCGGCGTACCCGTAATCGCCATGCACCGCGCGGTGTTGACCAAAGCACTCGATTACAAGCGCATCGCGCCGCTGCTCCACCCCGGCAATCCAAAGGCTCAAGCGATTGCGGCAGAAGCAATGCGTTCCCGCGCTGCGTGCTTTTGGGCAACCGAATGTGGACGAGGCTGTTCGATTCGGGCGAACTATCAATCGACGACCGTGCATTTACCGCCGGCCCTCGCGACCGGAAATCTCGACATCCTCGCAAACGCGATGGTGCGCGAAGTCACGCTGAATAAAGACGGCCGTGCGAGCGGCGTCGTTTTCATCGACACGCGCACGGGCGCGGAGCACCGTGCATCTGCTCGCGTTGTCGTACTCGCCGCGAGCGCATGCGAGACCGTGCGCATCTTGCTCAACTCGAAGTCCGCGCAATTCCCTAATGGGCTTGCTAATTCGAGCGGCAAAGTCGGCAAGTACTTGATGGACACTGTCGGCGCGAATGTGTCCGGACAAATTCCCGCGCTCGAAGGCTTGCCGCCTCACAACGATGACGGCGCGGGCGGCGGACACGTTTACTCGCCGTGGTGGCTCTACAAAGAGCAGAAGGCGGGCAAGCTCGGCTTTGCACGCGGCTATCACATCGAGATCGGCGCGGGTCGCTACATGCCGAGCGTTGGATACGTCGCCGGCCTGAGCTCGCTTGCAGGCGGCTACGGCAAGAAACTTAAGGAAGACATGCACCGCTACTACGGATCGATCATCGGTATGTCGGGCCGTGGCGAAATGATCCCGAACGAAAACTCCTATTGTGAATTGGACCCTAGCTTGAAAGATCGCTTCGGCATTCCGGTGCTGCGCTTTCATTGGAAGTGGTCCGAGCACGAGACACGTCAAGCTGCGCACATGCAAAAGACATTCGCGCAAATCATCGAGGCGATGGGCGGGCGTGTACTCACCAAGATCCAAGAGGACGGCAGCAAAGCCATCGCGCCTGGCGGCTACATCATTCACGAAGTCGGCGGCGCGATC
>DASTSB010000466.1:0-3566 GCA_035760885.1 Steroidobacteraceae bacterium
GCGGAAATCGAACAGGCGATCGTGTCCGCGCTTTATGCGGCGCACGCTCGTAAAGAAAAGGTCGGCGCTGCGGACGTATTGAATGAAATGCGTACGACGCGCCCGCTGGCGACCGTCATGGCCGAGAGGATTTCGGGATTACGCGAATGGGCGCGAGATCGCACGGTCTCGGCCGAGTGATCGCACCTTAGGCAGGGCCGCCCTCTTCGCCGTAGTCAGCAACCCATGCGGCGATATCCTGATCGTACGTCACGATGTTCACTGCGCTCGCGGCCCGCTTGAGGCGGTCGCGGATGGCATCCCACTTTTCGCCCTCAGGGACTTCTTCAACCAAGATGATCTTCGCGCTCGCTTTGTCTAGCGTTCGCAGATTCGCGTAAAGATTGCGGCCGTAGATATCGGGACGTTGCCCTGCGTTGATCCATGTCATGTACGGATTCGCCGTAGCCGGAGGACGCAACGCAAGCACCGCTACTTTCTCGTGATTGCCCGTGAACTCGTCCATGACTTGCTCGAGCCGCCGACTGGGAATCACGTTCACTGGCGTGCTCGGAGAATAGTGACGTGCTGTCGTTCCGGGTACGCGCGGCGCAGAAGGATTCGGCCCAACCTGAATGTTCGGCACCACCGCTCGCAGCTGCGACAAGCCGATGCTGCCGGGGCGCAACACGCGCGGCACATCGCCCACGCACGAAACGATCGTGGACTCCAGACCGACTTTGCAGTCGCCGCCGTCGAGGATGAACTGGATCTCATCGCCGAACTCATCGCGCACGTGCTCGGCTCGCGTCGGACTGACGTGCCCGTATTTGTTCGCGGAGGGCGCCGCAATGCCGCCGCCGAACGCATTTAAGAGTTGTTGCGCAACAGGATGATTCGGCACCCGAATGGCGACCGTGTCTTGGCCGCCGGTGATCACATCATTCACGGCCGGTGCGCGCTTCGCGACGAGCGTCAGAGGACCGGGCCAAAATGCATCAGCCAGCTTCTTGCCTTCCGGCGATAGTTCGCGCACCCAACGCTGCAAGTAGCGCGGATGGTCAATGTGCACGATCACCGGATGGGTCGAGGGCCTCCCCTTGGCGAGAAAGATTTTGCGCACGGCATCGGGATTGTTCGCATTCGCGCCCAGCCCGTAGACCGTCTCCGTAGGGAATGCGACCAAATCGCCGGCCCGCAGTGCCTCGACCGCGTCCTGAATCTGCTGCTGAAGAACTCTCGCTATCGCCATAGGCTGCGATGATACCAACTGAGCCCATGCAGCTCGCGGACGCAGTTAACGAGAAACCCGTTCCCAGCCAGTAGGTGTCCGCCGGATTTCGTATGTAGGCCAATACCGCTGGTCCAGTTTCAGCGTGATCACATCCACTGCGCCATTCCACCCGACCGTGCGCAGCCGAACGGAGGACTTGTCCTCACGTCCTGACAATTGCGCGATAAATGCATCCAGATCAGGCGTCGGCTGCCCATCGACTTCCACGATGCGCCGACCCGCCCAAAGTTGATAACGCGTAGCCGGCGAACCGTATGCGAAGTACGCAACGAACACACCGGTAGGCTCGATGCCGCGCTGCGCAGCGAGCGCGCGATGCGGCCGCTGCAAAACAGCACCGGCCCAAACCAGAATTCGATCCAAATCCTTGCCGTTGAGCGCAACCGTCGGCACGTCGATCGCCTTCTCCGCACCATCGCGCCAAATCTTGAGGTGCACGGATGGCTTCTGAACCGCCGTTTCGACCTCGCGGAATCGATTCACGATTTTGCCGTCGATGTTCAAGATGAGATCGCCGGATTGCAGCAGCTTCGATGCAGGTGACCCGCCCACGAGGCGCGCGACGCTGAGCACTTGCCGTCGTTCTGGACTGTGCTGTTCAAGCTGCTGAATCCAAGCATCCGTGAGGCCCAACTTGCGGGCGCCGGCAAGCGGAATCGGCTGCAGCTCGGACTCCAACGAATACAGATCGCGCCCGTCGCGCGCGAGCGGCACCATCTCGGCGATGAGGTCCGCCGGAATTCCGCGGTTTTCTTGTGTCGTTTCGCGGCCGGACTCGAATGCAAAGCTGGCCCAGCTTGCGAGCACTTCGCCGTTCTTGTTTGTCAGCACCCCGTCGTAGTCGGCCGGTCCATTCACGAGACTGACCGTCTCGAGATTCGCATCGCGGAACTGCAGCGTGCGCGAAAGCGGAAACGCCACAGGATCGACCGACGCAACGGTCGCCGATCGCGACTGCACCTTGCCGTCCGGCCGCATGCCCACCGCCCACACTTCATCGCCTGACTGCAATTCAGTCGGACGAAGCGTCGCGGCCTTGACGGGCGTCGCGCCGATCAACTTCGGGTCATAAGAAACGACGGCGAGGTTGTGCAGCGGATGCACGTACACGACGCGGCCCGGCACTTCGATCGTGCCGGCGAATGTGAGTCGCACATCGCCGAGCGACGTCGGCACCGTATTGCGATCGACCACCACCAACCCGCGTTGCGCATCGACGATCAAGCCAGTCCCGTAGTAATTCCGCTCCGTAATTCCGGAAACGGAATACGGCATATCGAAATTCACCAGCACCAGCGAAGGTGCAACGCGATTGATGATGGGATCGGCCGTTTTGGCGAACGTGGTCGTCGCCGGTTTCGGTGGTTCTGCCTGGCCGTCTTCCTTCCATTGCTGGCACGGCCACACGCCCAACGCATCGTCGCGCTTGCACGTGCGAGCGGCGAACCAGCGGCGATCCATATGAATGACGCGCCACTGTGTCGTCTTCGGATCATCGAGCGTAAAGAACCGTACCGTCGCTCGCTCGCCGTCCTTCAAATCGCGGAAAATTGCTTCGAAGTCTCCCAGCTTATCGGTCGATTTGCCGTTCACCTCCGTGATCACGGCACCGCGTGGAACCGCAGCGGCACCGAGGACGTAACCAGGATTGGCTACGTACACGCCGCGAATCGGTGCGTTGATGTGCCGCGCTTGTTGATACGACAAGTTGTGGACGATGGCATCGCCGAAGTCGGCGAACTCATCCGGCGTGATCGCGTGCAAGTCTTCGATGGCCAGTTCGCGCTCCATCGACTCGCCGCCACGCTCGATCGTGAGCTTCACGGTCTTGCCGACGCCAGAATCGAGCACCTCGTCCAAACTCACGAAATCCGCGGTGGGCTCGCCATTGACGCGCACCAGAATGTCGCCCGGCTCCAATATCTTTTCGGCTGGCGATCCCGGCTGCACTTCCGAGACGACGAGCATGCCCGTATTGGTCGGAAAGCGTTTGCGCATTGCCGCTTCGGTCTGCGGACGCAACCCCAGACGACGTACTTCATCGAAGGGCGTGTACAGGAAGACCGTCTCGAGCGTGCCGCGCGGTACAGGCTGATTCGCTTGCACCAACTGCAACGCGCGCACGACGCGATCCAGCGGCAAATAGAAGCTTGAAGCAGCGCCCGTGCTGCCGCCGGCATTCAAGGCGACGACTCGCCCCTCGATGTCGATGACAGGAGAACCCGATGAACCGCCCGAAGTGCTCGATGCGGCTTGGTAATAGAACGTGTTGAAGTCGTTGTACTTGCCGAGC
>DASTSB010000467.1:0-5546 GCA_035760885.1 Steroidobacteraceae bacterium
TCTCGACGATTTGATCGAAGCACTCCCAATTGCGCGCAGCCTTGCCGATTCCACCATAGACGACGAGTTCGCTCGGATTCTCTGCGACCTCCGGATCGAGGTTGTTCATGATCATGCGCAGCGGCGCTTCGGTGAGCCAACTGCGCGCGCTGCGCTCGGCACCGCGCGGTGCGCGTATCACACGTGCTTGAGATGCCATCGTCACCTCATTTCATCCATGCATTGCTTCCCGGAGCTTCGCGATGGCGCGTCGATATCCGGAAGCAATTGCAGTTTCAGCAAAGTGCTTGCGCTCTTGCACCAGCCAGCGCCCGCCCACCATGACGTCGCGGACTACATCGGCAGTGGCAGCAAAAATAAACGCATCGAGCATCTCATCTTCGTGACGGCCGGCAAACACGGGAAGATTCGTATCGAGCACCACAATGTCGGCTCGCGCACCGACTTTGAGCACGCCCGCTCGTCGTCCGCTCGCTATGGCACCTGACTGGGCTGAGTGCTGCCACAGAAATTCGCCCGTCGAACGACTCGCGTCATCGGGCATCACATTGCGCTCGCGACGCACTAAACGCTGCTGATACTCGATCCAACGCAGTTCCTCGGCCGGAGCAACGCTGACGTTGCTATCCGACCCGATCGAGAAGCGTCCGCCGCGCTGGATGAATGCTTTAGTGTCGAACAACCCGTCCCCGAGATTGGCTTCGGTCGTTGGGCACAGGCACACGCCGGCCCCTGCGCGTGCGATGGCAGTTAACTCCTCGTTCGTCGCGTGAGTTGCATGCACCAAGCACCAACGCGCGTCGACGCTCGCGTTATCGAATAACCACCGAACCGGCGTCGTACCCAAATGCTTATTACACGCGTCCACTTCCGCCGGCTGTTCTGCGATGTGGATGTGAATCGGGATCGCTGCTGCGACGCTACTCGCTAAAACACTTCGCATCGAATCCAACGAGACGGCGCGCAGACTGTGCAACGCAAGGCCGACATGGGTCTGCGATGAAGACGCGCTGGCACTGCGCAAGGATTCGAGCAGCTGAAGGAACGCATCAACGCTTAGCACGAATTGGCGTTGCCGATCGGCTGGCGCCTCCTGATCGAAGCCGGCGCGCTCATAGAGTGTGGGAAGAAGAGTGAGAGCGATGCCGGCACTTGAGGCTGCATCGATCAACGCATGACTCGCGGAAAGCGGATCCGGTCCAATACCGTGCAGATAGTGAAACTCGCAAACCGAGGTGTAGCCGCTCTTGATCAGATCGACATAGAGCTGGGCTGCAACTGCATTCAAGAGCTCTGGAGTTAGCAGGTTCGCCAATGCATACATGCGCTCGCGCCAAGTCCAGAAACTGTCCTGATGATCGCCTCGAACTTCGGCGAGCCCGGCCATCGCACGTTGAAACGCGTGGCAATGTACATTTGGCATGCCAGGGATGGCCGCACCGGAAATCGATCGTGCCGTGGTGACGACGTCATCCGTTGCGATGTCTACGATATCGCCCGCCGGATCGATGGAAATCACCACGTTGCGCTGCCATCCCCCGGCCAGCCGAGCGCACGAAAAGCGGAAGCGCGATTGCAACGACATGCCAGCAGTATAAGACTCGCTGCACACCAAGGTTGCAATCGACATGAGTGCATACACAGACCGCGAAATATGGGATCGAGTTTGGATCGGCGCTGATCTTGCGACCATGACGGGCCGCGGCCTGGGCGTGATCGAGAATGGCGTAATCGCGGTGCGTAACGGGCGCATCGCCTGGGTCGGATCACGAGATGACTTCGAGCGGGTTCAGTGGCAAGCGAACGTCATCACGGATGCGGCGGGCTTGTGGATCACACCAGGATTGATCGAGTGCCACACTCATCTTGTATACGCGGGCGATCGCAGCCACGAATTTTCGTTGCGACTGACAGGCGCGACTTACGAAGAAATTGCGCGCGCCGGTGGCGGCATTCTCTCCACGGTCAAAGCGACTCGCGCTGCCAGTGAGGAAGCGCTATTGGAAGCGTCGCTGACACGCGCTCGCAGGTTCGTCGAGGAAGGCGTGACCACACTCGAAATCAAGTCCGGTTACGGTTTGGATCTGCCAACCGAACTGAAGTTGCTGCGCGTGGCCCGTCGGATCGGAGAAACACTCGGGATTCATACCGTCGCGACATTCTTGGGCGCGCATGCAATTCCGCCCGAGTACACGGGACGCAGCGACGAGTACGTTGCGCTCATCTGCGACGAAATGCTTCCTGCCGTGATAGATGAGGGGTTAGCCGATGCGGCAGATGTTTTTTGCGAGCGCATCGCATTCAGCCCCGAGCAGACGCGTCGCATCTTCGAGCGAGCTCGATCGTTAGGACTCGCCCTGCGGATGCACGCCGACCAGTTGAGCGACTCCGAAGGCGCGTTGCTTGCGGCCGAGTGCGCAGTGCGCTCTGCCGATCATCTTGAGCACGCATCTGAGAAGGCCATCGAAGCGATGGCACGCCACGGCGTCGTTGCTGGACTACTGCCCGGCGCTTTCTACTATTTAAGAGAGACGCGGAAACCGCCGATTGCCTTCATGCGCAAGCATTCAGTCGATATGGCGGTTTCCAGCGACTGCAATCCCGGCACGTCACCAATGTCTTCCCTATTGCTTGCCGCCAATATGGCTTGCGTGCAATTTGGACTGACTGTCGGTGAGGCGCTGCGAGGAATCACGATCTGCGCCGCGCGAGCTTTGGGGCTCGACAGCGATCGAGGTACGTTAGAGATTGGTAAGCGAGCGGATCTCGCAATTTGGCGCATCCGCCATCCCGAGCAGTTGTGCTCGGAAATGGCGGCGCATCGGCCGTGTGAAGTCGTGATCGGATGCTGATGCGCTAGAACGCGACGATCACACCCAGCGTTAGGGCATCGATATCGTGCTTGCCGCCCGCTCCGTTACCCGCGACGCCGAACGCATGGTTGTATTCCATCCTGAGCCCATAGACTTCGAGAAATGAATACGTGAATCCGACTCCGACGTGATAGGTGTTGGACGATTCGGAGAACTCTGGCTTCACGGTCCCGATCGGATCTCTGATTTTGCCGAACATCCGCGTGTTCGCGACGACGATGCCACCGCGTCCATAGAACTCCCAGCGATATCCGCGAGGAATGATGTAAAGCGCATCGATCTGCAGTGCGCTGTCTTCGATATCGAATGCGAGATCCGCATCGCCAGGGTACGTTACGGGTTCGGGGGGACTCTTACTGAAGTCATACAGGGTCACGTAGCCTTGTTGGCCATTGGATCGATATTTCAGCGTCGATAGTTTCGAGTACGTGCCTTCGAAAGCCCAATGCGGCGAGGCTCGATATCCCAACGTTGCTGAATAACCGACATCCGCGTCTTTGGTCGTAACCGTACCGGGCTCGGTGGTCGTGAAAGCCAGTCTGTCGAAAAGAATGTCGCGATCGAAGTTCAGCATGTTCACATCGGCGTCCCGCTTGGAGTAGGCCAGTGCGCCGCCGACGTACGTACCGAGCTGCGCGGCGAATGCCGAGTCGCATAGGAACAGACTGGCCGCAAGCAGGGATGCAATAATCGAAGTCTTCGTTTTATCCACGTTCCACCCCCATAGTGGTTCCCTCAGGCGCCGTGTTCGACATTGGTTGGACGAATAGGTGCCGAAAACTCTATCCGATTTCGATCCCTCACCCGTAATTGTCTGCCCATCCCAGGAGTTTCATGTTCCGCGTCGATCCCATCGGCTACCTTGCTGCAACCTTGACCACCATCGCCTTTGTCCCCCAGGCGATCAAAGTCTTGAAAGATCGTGATACCCGATCGCTTTCGCTCGGTATGTACCTAATTTTTACCGCCGGGGTTCTGTTATGGGCGATCTACGGAGCCCTGCGTCGCGATTGGGCCATCGTAACGGCCAATGTGGTGACCAGCCTGCTTTCGATGGCGATTCTCGTGACCAAAATTCGCTATGACGGCCTGACCTTCACGAGCGGTTCGAGCGAACAGTAGCCGGCCGGGCGTGGCGCATTCATCAAAGCTCGTTCGGCTCCGAGGCAGCTTTATTCTGAGATTGAAGCCTCTGCTCCTCTTCGCGCCGTTCCCGGCGAATGGTCAACACCACCGAGCTCATGGCCACACCGATCAGCCCAATGAGTGCGGCCATTAGAAACACGAGGCCACCGGCAAGGCGCCACCCCTCGTACAATCCCCACACGAGCCCCACGGGGGTCGTCACCAGCAGCAAAGGTTTTGCAATCTTCATGCAGCGATCTTGGCATCCATTCGCTAGGGTGCCAATCCGCAGTTAGCCCGCAATCAGACTCAAGTATCCAGCTCATGCCTCTCTTTTCGCTCCGCAACGCCGAACTCGCCTATGGCCACGTCCCGCTGCTCGATCGCGCGCAGCTTTCCATCGATACCAACGAGCGCATCGGCCTGATTGGCCGCAACGGCACCGGCAAGTCTTCCTTGCTCAATGTCATCGCAGGTCGTGCGGCGCTCGATGAAGGCGAACTGGCGAGGCAAGACGGACTGCGCGTTGTTTTTGTAGAGCAAGAACCCACGCTGCCCGATGCTGCAACCATTGCCGACAGCCTGACGATTCGCGGCGGGCTCGAGAACATTCCGGACGAGCGCGAACGTTGGGGTGCCCAAGCGCGCCTGAATGAATTCTTACATCGGCTCGATGTTGCTGCGGACCGGGCTCCTGAGAGCGCATCGGGCGGAGAGCGCAAGCGCGCCGCCTTGGCACTAGCGCTCGCGTTGCAGCCGGATTTGCTGTTATTGGACGAACCGACCAATCACCTCGACATCGATGCCATCACGAACCTGGAAGAACTCATCCTGCGCGGGCCTGCTGCGATCATCATCACTCACGATCGTGCGTTCTTGGATCGCGTTGCGACCCGCATCCTGGAATTGGATCGAGGGTTGCTGCGTTCCTATCCAGGCAATTTCGCCGCCTACGAAAACCGCAAGGGCGAAGAGCTCGCGGCCGAAGCCGTGGCGAATCGCAAGTTCGATAAATTTTGGGCGCAGGAAGAGGTATGGATTCGTCGCGGTGTGGAGGCACGCCGCACGCGGAATGAAGGACGCGTTCGACGCTTGAAAGCTCTGCGCGAAGAGCGTGCTGCCAGACGCGAACGTATGGGCAATGTAAAGCTCACGCTCGATGCCGGCGAACGCTCGGGCAAACTCGTCGCTGAACTCATCGATGTCACCAAGAGCTTCGGCGAGCGCTGCATCGTTCGCGATCTTTCGCTGCGCATTCAGCGCGGCGACCGCTGGGGCCTCATCGGCCCGAATGGCGCGGGCAAGTCCACGCTCATCAAATTGATCTTGGGACAGTTGCCGCCCGATAGCGGATCGATTCGCTTGGGAACGAACGTGCAAGTTGCCTATTTCGATCAGATGCGCGAACAACTCGATCCCGAACGCAGCGTGGTGCAAACGATCAGTCCGGGTTCGGACTGGATCGAGATCGGCTCTGAGCGCAAACATGTGATGACGTATCTCGGAGATTTCCTGTTTCCGCCACAGCGCGCCAACTCACCCGTGAAA
>DASTSB010000468.1:0-6244 GCA_035760885.1 Steroidobacteraceae bacterium
GGTCGCCTTATTTCCCATGTTCGTGCTGGTCCCCACGGCGATGTGAATCGTTCCGTGTTCTGCGGAATTGAGTCGTTGCTGAAAGGTCGTGAAGGAGGTTTCGTTGAAATTGGTTGTGACCTTCGGCGTCCAAATGTCGTAACCCGCATTCACTCCGCTGTTGCGGTTGACGACGTACAACGGATTGGTCTTGCGTACTCCATTCACGACCACGTACTTGGGACGAAAGATCTCCGGCAGCGCTGGATCGGTATACCAATCCCAATAAGGGAGCCTGAACGTGGAGTCACCCACGGACGCTTGCATCAATCGCTCGAGCGCCCATACGTACGCACGATGCCAGAGAAAGAACAAGCTTTCTCGTTTGTGACATTGATGCCACAGGGCCTGAATGGCTTTAGGGACGTTCGAGATATTCGGATCCGTACTCGCGATCTCGTGAATCCCAGCGTAGTTGAACCATGAGATCGGATCCGTGTAGCCGCGACCAGCTAGCCTATAGACGGCATTTCTCAATTGCGAGACGCGATGCGAGTCCTGGCTAAACGTGCGGATGTCTTGCCGCACGAGCACGGTAGTCGTGGCAGCAAATGATTCTTCGAAAGGTTGAGCCAAGGACAGTGCGGCCAGGCACTGTATGAATTCACGCCGCTGCATATGACCTCCGAGGTGTCATGGCACGATGGGCGCCAAGCGGTCGTGCAATAAAGAGCGTCGCAGCGATCGTTTGGTGTCAATGCATCGTGGACTGAGCAACAGTCTATTGAGATTGATCGCTCGGCCAAATAAAGACCCCCACGGGTTCTTTTCGCGGAATTGCGTAATCCAGACTCGTATGAAATGAACTTTTCGTGGCTCGCGACGTTACACACGTCGGCGTGTTGGCAGTTGCCTGGCTGATATGTGCGCTGCACGCAAAATCACGTTCAACGAGCAATCATCAAGAATCGGATCGGCGCGACGCAGCAAGAAGAACGAGGAAACTGTCGCATCCTCGTGATTGGGTCATCGATTCCGTTTCTTAGCTCGCATTGCAAGGAGGTTGCATGGCGATCGAAGCACGGCAGAAGACATCCGCTGTTGGGACGGATGCGTTTGAGGTGGACGTCAGTGCCCGTCGTGACGAAAGGGAAAGTGTCGATAGATCTGCCAATCGCACCCTTGCGGGCACCGCAGCAACGAGCGGCGAAGCAGTCTCGCTGCGGCCCCAACGGCCGGCGCACGGTCAGCGGTTGATCAAGATGGGGCAGCGAATGTCGCGCGGAGTGAACTACTTCGTTCGCATGATTGCAGACGACGCACTCTCGCGCTCGTACTGGCCGGAGGCGCCGCGTAAGAGTAAGCCGAGAGTGCTTGCAGAACTCATTTGGTGGTTGGTTCGCTACGGCGAGATCAATCACTTCTATTATCTATACGGGCTGGACAGAAAGGATGTCCGCGGTACCGATGTGATGCCTTATCGGATGTTCCGAAAACATCGCAATCGGCGCAATCTGCGCATCGATGGATTGCCATATAACTATGTTTGCGCGCTGCGCGACAAATTTCTGTTTTCTCAGTTCGTGTCGAGCCTCGGGCTGCCAACGCCACAACCGTTTGCGGTGTTTGATGGCGCGACTGCAACCTGGCTCGATCGCAAAGAGAAGATGCCGCTGGAGCGCATCGTGGAGCGCGAGGGCGCTCGCTACGATGGCTTCTGCAAGCGCATCGATGGAACTCAGGGGCTCGGTGCGTTCCCACTCTGCATCGACGCCGGTCGAATTGGGTCCAATGGCGTCGAGCTTTCAATCGACGAGTTCTGCCGCATGATCGACGGGCGATTCCTCTTTCAGGAGCGAGTCGAGCAACATCCCACGATGAAGTCGCTGCATCCGGCTTCGGTGAACACCATTCGACTCGTGACGTTCATCGAGCATGGTAGACCGACGCTTTTTTGTGCGTCTGCCCGCATGGGAACGGCGGGTCGCGTCGTGGATAACTGGTCGGCCGGCGGGTTGAGCATTGGCGTTGATATCGAGAAGGGTGATCTGCATCGCGAGGCATTCTTCAAACCCGGTGGTGGAGGGCGCATCGCTCGGCACCCCGATACTCACATTGTGTTCGAAGGATTCCGCATCCCCCATTTTCAGGAAGCCGTGCAACTCGTCCTCGAACTCCATGGATTCTTGCCGCAGATCCATTCGATCGGGTGGGACGTTGCCATTTCGACGCGAGGACCGGTCGTCATCGAAGGCAACGATGACTGGCATGGGATCGTCCCGATGCTGCACGAACGCGACGTCGGGCACAGATTGCGGGCGCTGTTCGAGCGGAGGTGACGGTGAATGCGCGTCTCTGATCACCGGCCAACCCCAGAGTAGTAGGGATCAAAGCCTCATCGCGGCCCGTTAGTCGGCATTCGGGCACATTGGCAACGGCGCCAGCATGGGAAATTCCATGGGGTCGAAGACTCCGGATCAGGATGAGGCATTTGCAGCGGCGCAGCGCAGCATTCTTGAATCGATCGCGCTGGGACGTCCGCTGCACGAGATGCTGCGGACCATCGTCGAACTCATCGAGGCACGTTCTCACGGGATGTTGTGTTCGATCTTGTTGCTCGATGGCGATCGCATCAGACACGTTGCGGCTCCCAATCTTCCACAGGAATACGTATCGGCGATTGAAGGCGAAAGAATTGGTCCCAATGCAGGCTCGTGCGGTACGGCTGCGTTCACCGGGAAGCCCGTCATCGTTGAAGACATCGCAACGCATCCCGCTTGGGCCAACTATCGGCAGCTCGCGTTGCCGCACGGGTTGGTCGCGTGCTGGTCAGTTCCGATTCTCACGCCGGAGCACCAGGTGTTGGGCACATTCGCGATGTATTACCGAGAATGTCGGCGACCGACTCCGCAGGAAGAGCAGTGGGTCGAGGTCGCCACGCGCTTGGCCTATGTCGCGATTCTCAGCGAGCGCGTCCGGCTCAACGAGATCGAGCGGCATCGCATGGAAGTGCAGATGCGGCACGACGAGCATTTGCGGTCCGTCATTCTCGACAACATCGACGACGCAATTTTCTACATTCAAGTGGAAGGTGAGGGGCAGTATCGATTGTTGTCCGTGAACAGCGCTTTCGATCGAATGTTCCCGCATCTGAGCGAACGTATCGTGGGGCACACGCTGCACGAGTTTCTGCCGTCAGGTTTTCGCGAACAGACCTTAGCGCGGGCCGCGATTGCAATCGAGACAGGACAGCGGCAACGATGGGAGGTCACCACTCAGAGTGGCCCGAAGTTAGCGGATGTTGGGCTGGTGCCGATCTTCGATCCCCAAGGACGTTGTACGAATCTGATTGGAACGTTGCACGACATCAGCATTCGCATCGACGCAGAAAACGAAAGATCGCAGATGCAGGCGAAACTGCATCAAGCGCAGCGCATGCAAGCATTGGGGACGTTGGCCGGCGGCATTGCACATGACTTCAACAACATTTTGGCCGCAATCGGTGGCAATGCAGAGTTGTTGCTGGGTGAGCTTCCGGTGGAGTCGAGCGCGCGACAGCATGCATCCGAGATCATGCGAGCGAGTACACGCGCCGCGGATCTGGTGCGACAGATCCTGTCATTCAGCCGCAGCTCATCGCCGACTTACAAGTTGTTCGACCCTAAGCCCGTCGCGCTGGAGGCAATAAACCTGCTGCGCCTGACTTTACCGAGAAACATTCAGATCGAAGCGCGGTTCTCACAGGACGCGCCCAGTATTCGCGCCGACCCGAGTCAGTTTCACCAGGTTCTTATCAACTTGGTCACCAACGCAGCTCGCGCATACGCAGGCGAGGGCAGCGTGATCGTGAGTCTCGATCGCGTGATGTCTACCGAGATTGCAGCGACGGACGGGGCGCCATTGGATCCGGGGGCCTATCTACGAGTTCAGGTTGAAGACAGTGGAAGCGGTATGGATGCCGCGACGTTGAAACGAGTTTTCGATCCTTTCTTCACGACGCGCGCACCCGGAGAAGGCACCGGGTTGGGATTGTCCGTCGTGCACAGCATTGTCGAAAACCATCAGGGGTCGATCGGTATCGAGAGCGCGCCAGGTAAGGGAACCAAGGTCACCGTGTATTTACCCGCGGCTGAGCTTGCTCCCAATGGCATCGCGTCGCAGTCAGCTACGAAATTGCGGGGAAACAACGAGCGAATTATGTACGTCGATGACGAGGATTCTCTCGTGCTGCTCATGGAACAGAGTTTGCGAAGACTGGGTTACAACGTTCGCGGTTTCACCGATCCCTCGATTGCGCTAGCGGCGTTCGCCCACTCGCCGCAAGCGTTCGACGTGGTTATTACCGATCTCGCCATGCCGGGCATGACCGGTCGGCAACTGGCGGCGAAGATTCGTGAGATCAGCAAGGACGTGCCGATCATCATGACCTCCGGCTACATTCGAGACGAAGACCGCGAAGCCGCGCGTCAGTTGAACATTGCCCAACTGGTCTACAAGTCCAATACCGTCCAACAGCTAACGGAAGCGCTCGCAGTCGAGATTGCGAAATTCGCAAGCGAAAGAGAAGGGTGAGCAGTGAACGCCGCCGTCTCGACCGTGCTCAGCGTTACATCGCCTCATCACTTGCGGGTGGAAACCGTGTGCGCTGTGTGAATGCACTGCAGTGCGTCGCGAAGAAGGTCCTGCTGCCAACTGCAAACGGTAACTACCAACGGAAGGAAGAACCACACCGTTCACGCGCTTCGCGCTTTCAGGCCTTTCTTACGAATTGCGATTTCAACTGCATCGGGCCGATGCCGTCCACCTTGCAGTCGATGTCGTGGTCGCCCTCAACGAGACGGATGTTCTTCACTTTCGTGCCCATCTTCACGACTAATGACGACCCCTTCACTTTCAGGTCTTTGATGACGGTGACCGCATCGCCATCGTGCAGTTCGTTGCCGACAGCGTCGCGAACAACGCGCGTTTCATCAACGGCGGAGGGCTCGGCTGCAGCAGCGGTTGGCCACTCGTGCGCGCACTCCGGACAAACAAACGTGTCGCCGTCCTGATAGGTGAGCGTGGAACCGCACTGCGGGCAAGGAGGTAAGTCGGTCATCGTCGATTGATATCGCGAGTCGCGTTGAGGGTGCGGATCTTAACGCGCTTCACAATCCCAAGCGATCCATGCGGGGTGCCTCGTACACGCCGTCTTCGGGCGGATTGCGCGAGTTCTGGATTTTCCCTTTTTGAATGGCGAGAGCGAGGACCAGGCTGTCGCCCGCAGGCAGCGTGCTCGGCTGCAGCTTGAATAAGGGATCCGTGTACGCCTCCTCGGCGTCAATGAGCGTCCAGCCGAGTCGCGTGTATTGGTCGAGGATGTCGCCGAGATAAAGCGCATTGAGCGTGTTGTGGTGGATGAGCAGTGTGTGTTTGATGCGACGACCTATCGTGCGAACCGCTAGATCCTCGTAATAGTTAGAGCGATCGAGGATGTGTTGGAGATAGTAGTTGCGATAGCCAGAGGTATCCGCATCGCGCTTGATGTCGAGCCTCTTTTGCAGCCGCTCGTCGATGTACCAATCCGAGGCATCGATTGTCACGGCACCATTCCTGTAGCCGTGATCGGTGAGCCAAACGCGCATTCGATCTCGTTGTTCCGCAGTAGTACCTTCGTTGAGGTAGGGAAAGCGAAAAAGCTTGCGAAATTGTTTGTGATTCTTGATGAGTGCTTCGCAACGAAGTACGTCCGCCGTGTACTCCGCCAAAAGGCTGCTCGCGTAGTCATGGTGCGAGTACGTGTGATTACAAATCATGTGGCCGTCATCGTTCCACAGCTTTAGCAGGCGCTGTCCTAAGTCGGAGTCCACATTTTTGCCAGTGACAAAGATGGCAGATCTAATCGAGTGGGCTCGAAATGCAGAGAGAATCGCGCGAGTGCGCTGCTCGGCGAGGCCGGCGTCGGCACCGAGGCCGAAGTCATCCATTGTGATGGCGACTTCACGAGGCGTATTAGCCCGCGTCATGCGGGGGGCGATGAGGCAGCCCAGTAGGCCGGAGCCGAGGCATTTGGCGAAATCGCGGCGGTTCATGCGAGGCAGTGTACTCACGGTTGCCGATGCAAAGAGTATGGCTGATTGAAACTCTGCAGAGACTACGAGTGCTGATCCCCATGCTCATCTGCATGCTCCGACTCACCGCCCGCCGCTTTGACGAGCTGCGAGTACTGCTCGGCGGATAGCGTCGGTAATTGCTGTAAGAACGCGACGATGTTCCAGATCGCGGC
>DASTSB010000469.1:0-4380 GCA_035760885.1 Steroidobacteraceae bacterium
CAAGACGCCGTGGTGCGAGTCGAAGCGCACCGCTTGCGCAAGAAACTGCGAGAGATCTACGAAAAGGACCGTAGCGCGATTCAAATTTCGTTGCCGGCCGGGACTTATGTCCCGAAGTTCGTGCTCGCGTCTGAAGTGCAACCCGCCCATCTCGAACCGGATCGTGGGGCCGCCGATGCCGCAGGCGCCGGTTCTCTGAGCGCTCCAGGCAATCTGCCGCGGGTTGAGCGGCCGACCGGGCGGATCGTATCCGCTGCCGCAATCATCATCGTAGTGATCGCGGTCGTTCTGGGGTTCGTACTCAACGCCCGATCGAAGCACGAACCAGCATCGTCGCGTGTCCAGAGTCAGGCTCAGCCGGCCAGCGCGCCAACTGGCAATGCCATCGATGAGCTTCACCTCATGGCGGGGTATAGCGGCAGCGAAGTCATCGACAGTTCCGGAGTTCGCTGGACGCCCGATACCTATTTCGACGGTGGCGGACCGTGGCCGCGCAACGGCGGTTTCGTGCGCGCGACGAGCCGACCGTTTCTCTTCGCGAATTGGCGCAGCGGGCAGTTTGGTTACGACATTCCACTGCAGCCCGGCACTTACGAATTGCGTCTCTTCTTTATCTCGCCATTCCCTGCGGGCGAGGAGAAGCTCGCGAGCTTTGGTGTGACGCTCAACGGTCAGCCGCTGCTGTCGACATTCGATGTGAACATCAGCGCCAACGGTCCGGATACGGCCGACGAGAAAGTGTTTAGAGACATTTCGCCTGGTGCGGATGGCTATCTACGGCTGCGATTTAGCAACGAAGTGACGACTCCGACGCTGAGCGGCTTGGAGATCACGCGCGGGGAATCCGGAAAGCTGCAGCCCATTCGCATCATCACGCAACCAAACTCGTTCGTAGATCACAAAGGTCAGCGTTGGCGAGCGGATGACTATTACATCAATGGCATTCGCGGCATCGATCATCGCAAAGTGAGCGGCACCGAGGACCCAGAGCTATTCGGCGCGGAACGCTATGGCCATTTCAGCTACGTCATTCCGGTGGATACGCGCGGTCGTTATACCGTGGTGTTGCATTTCGCTGAATTTTATTTCGGACCACAACTGGCCGGAGGCGGTGGACCCGGAAGCAGAGTCTTCCACGTGTTCTGCAACGGCCAGACGTTGCTGCAGGATTTCGACATCTATAAAGAAGCGGGCAGCCTGCGCGTTGTGACCAAGACGTTCACGGGCATCAAACCTTCGGCGCAGGGCAAGATCAATCTCACGTTCGAACCGGTCGTGAACAATGCGACGATTTCGGCGATCGAAGTGCTCGATGAGTCGCGCTGAGAGGCGCAGACCAACCAGAAATCAGAACCGGATTTCACACGGAGGACACGGAGAGCACGGAGAGCAGAGAGCAGGGATAAGAGATTTCCACAGGGAGCATCGGGAACACGGGGTAAGAGAGTGCAAGCGTGTGACGTGCAAGGTGTAATTGGGTATCGGTACCTCCTTACTGCCAACCGTCAACGCTCAACTGCCAACTGCGCTGCACGTGTGAGGTGTACGCCGCGATCATGTCCCTTCCCCCGTTCTCGACGGGGGAAGGTTAGGATGGGGGCGCATGATTGCGGGATGAAGACGCGGGAGTACGAAAGCAGCAACTCGGACCATCCTGTCAATCCTGTTCATCCTGTTCAAATTTCCGAATGAGTTGCCCCCTTCCCAGCCTTCCCCCGCAGAAGAGCGGGGGAAGGAGCGATGGCAATCGAACCTCGATTCGCTTCTTCCTGCCAACCGACACTGAAACCAGAAGATTTCACACGGAGGACACGGAGAGCACGGAGAGCAGAGAGCACGGATAAGAGATTTCCACAGGGAGCATCGGGAACACGGGGTAAGAGAGTGCAAGCGTGTGACGTGCAAGGTGTAATTGGGTATCGGTACCTCCTTCCCGCCAACCGTCAACGCTCAACTGACAACTGCGCTGCGCGTGTGAGGTGTACGTCGCGATCATGTCCCTTCCCCCGTTCTTGACGGGGGAAGGTTAGGATGGGGGCGCATTCGTCGACACCACAGAGCCGGAGTTCCGGATATGCACGAGCTAATCGACCTGGAAGAGCAAGGGTGGCGTGCGCTGTCGACGCAAGGTGATGCTGCCGCAAAGTTCTATGCATGCGTTCTTCGCGACGATGCAGTGATGCTGTTTCCGGGCGGATTGCGCATCGAGGGGCGAGACAGCATTCTGCAGTCGTTGGCCGCTCAGCCATGGAGATCATTTCAGATCGAGGACTCGCGAGTGATTTCGCTTGGGGAAGACTCCGCGGTGGTCATCTATAAGGTGACTGCCCAACGCGATGGAAGCGATCCGTATGCTGCACTGATCAGCAGCACATACGTGAACGAAAAAGGCTGGCGATTGGTCGTGCATCAACAAACACCGCAATGAGCGCATGCGCACGAACACCGATTGCCCCAATGAACCGATCGGTGTTGCGAGTGTTATCGCGAGTTGATGAAGTGATGGGGTCCGAAGACTCCATCACTTCGGACCCATTACTTGCTGACGTTGGCACTCGCACTTGGGCCGCCGCTGGCATTCGCTGTGGCGGACGAGCCGTCGCGAGAAGCGTTCGCGCTGCCGCTTGCAGATCCTTGGCCACTGATTGACCGCGCAGCGAGTAGATCGGAACCGGCGGCGGACTGATCCAGGTTCGTCGCGTTCAATGGCAGCGAAGGCGTGGTGCTCGGTTGCGAATTCGAGTCAGGCGTGTTGGCCGCCGAGTTCGAAATCGTTTGCGACGCATCTGCAATCGCCGGCGTGTTGTTCAGAGCGTTGGCGGAATCACCCGTCGAGCCGGTGAGTGCATTCGGCGCCGCTGCCGCTTGATCCACAGTAGAACCTGCGTCGGAGGCTGCACTCGTGAGGGCACCCGTCGTGCTCTGAACTCGCTCATTCACATGGCCGCCAAGGGATTCAGCGTGAGTCTTGGCCGAATCGATGGTCGAGGTTGTGCGATCTCTCACATGCTGCCGTGTCGTACGTGTGCGCTCGCCGAGCCGATCGCCAGCACGGGAAAACGTGCCTGTATCGGCGCCGAGTGCACCGTTGCCAATGCCTTGCATCATGAGGCCCGAATCGTTCATTGCTCCATTCAGTGAGCCGCCCAGGCTACCTGTCAGCCCACCGCCGCCGAAAACTTGCGCGCTCGCGATGCTGGTGGTGAAGATTGCTGCCGCCACAAACCCGATCTGAATCTGCGTTTTCATACTTCCTCCTCTGATCTGCAGCCCATCTGCAGTCTTGAGAGGAATACGACCTGGCTCGGTCCTTTAATCCCTGACTTCGAATTTTTTGTGTCTGGAAGTCTGACGACGCTTGCGTCGCCGGTTCGGTGAATTCGCAGCGTGCGTTACTTTTCCGACTTTGCGAAACGTATCGGCACGTCAATGAATCCACGACCGTAGATCTTGTCCTGGCCGCGCGGTCCCAAATCGACGGCTTTGCGGGTGAGTGCGAGTACCGCGGATTCCGCCTTCGCACGATCGGGTTCATGGACCATCCGCGCCAACATGCCGGCGATCAGTGGGGATGCAAATGAGGTGCCGCGAACTGGCGCAAACGAATGTTCGAGTGTTGCGGCCGAGAGATCTACCCCGAGCGCGGCGAATTGCACATGTTCGCCTCGGCAGGCTTCGACCAACACGTGATGACGAACATCTACTCCCGTCACGCCAATCACGCCTGGGTATCCGGCGGGATAGAGCACAGGCGCACTCGGTCCATCGTTGCCGACAGCAGCTACAACAAGATGACCACGGTCTACGGCGATGTGAACCACGCGTTCGAGGATTCGATTTGCTGGGCCAACGAGACTCACGTTGATCACTGCGACACGTTCCCGGATCAGCCAACCGAACGCATTCGCAATCGCGTCAACCGCACCGCCCGTCGACTCTCCGCAATACACATCCGCTGCATAGAGCTGTGCGTTTGGTGCCGCACCTTCGAACTGCGCGGAATGGCCCACGAGCAATGAACCGACAGCGGTTCCGTGCACACTCGGATGAGGCTGGTCGCAGCCACGCTCGTGAATCTCTGTCGTTGCAAATACGGGGTGAGAGCGATCCACGCCGCCGTCGATCAGCCCGACCTTCATGTTCGTGGGAACGGCCGAGGGCTGGTTTTGCGATGACGCTGTCGAAGCAGCGACTTCGCCGGTTTCCAAATAAAGGTGATTGAAATCGTACGACCCTGTCGGATCCGCCTGCTGCAGAGTTTTCAGTGCACGACGAGTCGACATGCCCTCCGGCGCGCGGAGTACGACGATGCTGAGTCCTATCTCTCCCAGAACACGTGTGCGAACCACCGCGAATCCCAACGACTGTGCTTTCGCTAGG
>DASTSB010000470.1:0-5973 GCA_035760885.1 Steroidobacteraceae bacterium
CGGCTGCGGCAAGACCACCCTGCTGAAGATCATCTTGGGACTGCTCGAACCGACGGAAGGCGAAGTACTCGTCGGCGGCGTGAGTCTCAAACAGCTCGGCACCGCACATCGCGAAATGATCGGCACGGTCATGCAGGAAGATGACTTATTCGCTGGCTCCATCGCGGACAACATTGCCTTCTTCGACGCCGAACCGAATCGCGACCGCATTGAAGAGTGTGCAAGGCTCGCCGCGATTCACAACGACATCATGGCGACGCCGATGGGCTACAACACGCTGATCGGCGATATGGGCACCACGCTCTCTGGCGGACAGAAGCAACGCGTGCTCTTGGCTCGGGCCCTCTACAAGCAGCCTCGCATCCTCGCGCTCGATGAAGCGACGAGCCATCTCGATGTGAACTGCGAGCGCAGCGTCAACGAATCGGTGCGGGCGCTGAAACTCACCCGGATCATCATCGCGCATCGTCCCGAGACGATCGGCATGGCCGGCCGCGTGATCGCTCTGAGCAATCGCCGCGTCGAAACTCAATCCCGTGCATTGGCGAGCGTCGTATGAGCCTCGTCATCGCATTCACCGAACGCTTTGCTCCTGCCGGCGCAGGGGTAAACACCGAACTCGCGCAAGCGAGCATCGCCTGAATCGTCAGGCATTCATCTCAATCTCAATTGGAGACATCACATGAACCACGAAGTGCAAATCGAAATCAACGACCTCAACGATCTGAACGACGTCGCCGTCGAGCTGACGGAAGAAGAGTTGCAGGCTGTTGCCGGCGCAATGATGGCCGTGTCTTGGAAGTGCGGCTCGCGTCACCTCGCCGACGAGTGGACCGTCTGATCGGGCGCAAGCTCGCTGACAGACCGGTACCAACGAATCATTAATGGAGAACATCATGAACAATCAAGTTGCTGAAATTGAAATCAATGATCTGTCCGACGTCGCCGTCGAATTGACGGACGAAGAGTTGCAAGCCGTTTCGGGCGCACGCATGACCGTGTCCTGGACTTGCGGTTCGCGTCACCTCGCCGATGAGTGGGATATCAGCTAATCGCGATTTTGCTCTCCCGGAGGCGCGCCGCCCGGCGCGCCTCGCTTGAAGAGGATTCGAACATGATTTTGATCGTCAGCACACCCGGCGATGGGCCGGCGAATGCAGTTGAAGCGCGCTTACGAGCTCGGGGCTTGAAAATCTTGCGCTTCGATACCGCCGACTTTCCGGCACGCGCGAACCTCACGATCAGTTATCGCCCTGGCGTTTCCAAGTACACGCTGCGAGTCAATGGCGAGACGCACCGCTTCGATCGACTCGATGCCGTATGGTTTCGCAAACCCGGACAGCCCGAGATCCACGCCGATATCAAAGACGAAGAAGTGCGCAGCGTAATGCAGCAGGACGCAAGCGAATTCCTCGCTGCTGTTTGGGATTCTCTGGACTGCCGCGCACTGCCCGGAACCCCTTCCGAGATGAAAGTGGCGCAACGCAAGGGCTCGCAACTCGCGAGAGCCCAAGCACTGGGCTTCGAACTGGCTCCGACGATCGTGAGCAACGACCCGGCCGAGTTTTTGGATCTTTACCGCAGCGAGAACGGCCGGTTGATCAGCAAGATCATCGGTTCGTTGACGTTGCGCAGCCGCATGGGTTCGGAATTCATGCGTTACACCAACACCGTGAGCACACGCGATGTGCTGCACGCCCATTCGATTTCGTATGGCCCGCTGGTTTTGCAGGCGTACGTGCCAAAGCGCGTCGAAATCCGCGTGACCGTGGTGGGCGAGAAAGTATTCGCGGCGGAGATCCACTCGCAGAGCACGAATCGCACCCGCTTCGACTGGCGGCGTTACGACCTCGGCTCGACTCCGCACAAACCGCATCAACTGCCGCGCGAGATCGTGCAACGTTGCGTCGATCTGGTGAAGCAATCACGCCTGACCTACGGCACGATCGATCTCATTCTCACGCCCGATGATCGCTACGTGTTTTTAGAGCTCAACTCCGCCGGCGAGTACGGCTGGATTGAACAGCTCACGGGCCTGCCGATTTCCGATGCCATCGCCGACTTCTTGGCGGGCGATGCATCTGTCAATGAATCACAACTTTCGGTGCAGTATGGCTAACGCAATCGACAACACACTTGCAGACGTGCTCGGCAGCTTGGAGGAAATCACGAAGTCTCAAATGCAGCCGACACAAGCGCTCGCCCATTTTCATAACGTGCGCATGCGCCACCTGGACTCATCGCTAGAGCTGGTTTGGGAAGATCAATCGTTCGACGGCTCGGTTCACTACGACGCCCTCATTCGTCCGGCCGGTGCCAACCAGACGATCTCCGTCAGCGTGTGCCCAGATGACGCACTGCCTTGGGCGCTGCGCGGCCTGCATCGGTGGCGAGACTCAGAGCTGCTGCGCGTCAATGGCATCACCATGGCGGTGGAGCAAGCGATTTCGCAGCTCGACGTGCTCTGGGAGAAGGCGCCACTGATGCAGCGCTTGGTCGACAGTTGCATCATCGAAGGCGAACTGCAGCGGCGTCACGTCGAAGTGAGCGCGAGTGATATCCAAGCTGCGTTCGATTCGATGCGCCGCCGCCGCGGTTTGTTCACGGTCGCCGCATTGCAAGCCTGGATTCGTAACTCGGGCGTCACGATGGCCGCGCTGCAGGATCTCGCCACGAAGCGAGCGCGTGCCGCGAAGCTGCGCCAGCTTGTGGTAGGCGATCGAGCCGAATCGCACTTCGCCGCTCACTCGCATGACTTCGATGAGATCAAGCTCGCTCTCTTCCAGGCGCGTTCCGCCGAAGCGGCACAGCGCATCGCCCGAGAGATCTGCGATGGCCAAACTACGATCGCGACCGCAGCCCAGACAGCATTCGTGAGCGGCTCAGGTCAGGGCCTCTCATTCCGCGCCCTCGAGCGCAGAGCAGCGCGCAGCGAATTCGGCTCGTTGGATATAACCGCGGGCGCCGTTCAGGTGATCGAACTCGACGACCAGTTCTGGGTCGTGCAAGTGCTCGCGGTTCAGAGAGCCGAGAAATGCCCAGCGACGCTCGAGCGCGTGAAAGCCGCGTTGTTCCGGGATTGGTTAGCGGAGCAACGCAGCGCAGCGAAGGTCGAGTGGTTCTGGGGCGATGCGCAGCGCACCAAGCAGGATCTCGCCGCATAAGCGGTTCGGCAGCAGACGCTCGCCTGACGCGCTTCTCAGATTCGCGTGTGTTTGGGCGCACACGCTGCTCGAAACTCTTCGGAGCTCTCGCGGGTTACTGCACCACAACAGATTAGGGTGTGCGCACGTGGCGAAATGGCCGAGCGATGGCGGTGAGATGGGCAAGCGCATTCGCGCATTCGACTGGGCCTCCACGCCCATCGGCCCTGTAGAGAATTGGCCGAGCACACTGCGCACTGCAGTGGATCTGATGCTCGGCGCTGCTCAACCTACGTACATTGCGTGGGGACCTGAATTGCTTTCGCTCTACAACGACAGCTTCATCTCCGTCGTAGGCAGTAAGCACCCCAAGGCTCTGGGACAGCCCTATGCCGAACTGTGGGCCGAAGTCTGGGACCAGTACGGACCGATCGTTGAGGCAACGATGAACGGCAAGGCACAGTACTTCATCGACCAGCCGGTGCGGCTGGCCGGTCGACCCGGAACGCCGGTCAGCTACTTCACCTTCTCATACACACCGCTTGGCGATCACGACGGCAGCACCGTCGTAGGCTTTTACTGCTCGGCCAGCGAGACGACGCAAAAGCTGCTCGCAGAGAACGAGATGCGCGAGCGAGTCACCACGGCCTTGGAGCGCGCGGAAACGCGCTATCGCACCCTGTTCGATTCCATCGACGAGGGTTTCTGTATCGCCGAGGTGAAATTCGACGCTGACGATCGCGCGCTCGATTACCGATTCATCGAGATCAACCCCGCGTTCGAAAAGCAGACGGGGCTGCGCGATGCGGTCGGCAAGTGGATGCGTGAACTGGAGCCGCAGTTGGAACAACACTGGTTCGATATCTACGGCCAGGTCGCCCGCACCGGCAAACCGACTCGCTTCGTCGAATACGCGCACGCAATGCGTCGCTGGTTCGATGTCTACGCGTTTCGAATTGGGGAACCCAATCGACCGCTCGTTGCGATTCTCTTCACCGACGTCACCGAAAAGCGCCAAGCCGAAGAACGGTGGCGAAGCGCGTTCGAGATCAAAACCGTGGGCGTGATGTTCTGGAACGAGGATTTTGGACTCACCGACATGAACGACGCGTTCTTGAGGATGACCGGCTTCACACGCGAAGAAGCGCTTGGCAAGACTTGGCAGGAACTAACGCCCCCGGAGTTCCATCGTGCTTCTCTCGACGCGGTTGACGAGGTAAAGCGCTACGGCGAAACCACGCCTTACGAAAAGCAGTACTACCGCAAAGATGGCTCGCGTTGGTGGGGCCTGTTCGCTGCTCGCAGAGTGGGTGCAGACTTCGTGGAATTCGTTCTCGATGTAACTGAGCGCCGCAACGCAGAGGAATCTCTGCGGCTTGCCGATCGAAAAAAGGACGAGTTCCTCGCCACACTTGCGCACGAACTTCGCAATCCGTTGGCACCGATCCGCAATGGGCTGCAGATCGCACGACTCACGACGCGAGGCGATGCGACGTTGCTGCGAACGGTCGACATGATGGATAGGCAACTCTCGCATCTCGTGCGGCTCGTCGACGATCTGCTGGACGTGGGCCGCATTACATCGGGGAAGCTCGAACTGCGCCGCCAAACGCTCAGCCTGGCGCAAGTCGTTGCGAGCAGCGTGGAGTCCACACGCACCGTGATCGAAAACCAAAACCACACGCTTTCGATCGATGCGACCGACGACGATCTCTACGTGATGGGCGACATTGATCGATTGTCGCAAGTGTTCATCAACCTGCTTTCGAATGCAGCAAAGTACACCGAACCTGGCGGCCAAATCCGCGTCGTGATTCGTCGCGAAGGGGAGCAAGCGGTCGTTCGCGTCATCGACACCGGGATCGGCATTCCGGAAGGCGAAGCCGAGAACGTGTTCGAGCTGTTTTCGCAGGTTCGATCGCATCAAGGCCGGACCGGCGGCGGACTGGGGATTGGCCTCTCGCTCGTCAAAAGCTTGGTCTCCATGCACGGTGGTCACGTTGAGGCGTTCAGCCCCGGACCTGGCAAAGGCAGTGTGTTCACGGTTAGGCTGCCATTGACCTCGCTCGATGCGCCGATGAAGGCACCGACGTTGGAGCCTGCCTCCACACTCGGCAACACGCGTCGCATTCTGGTCGCGGACGACAACATCGATGCCGCCAAGTCGCTCGCCATGCTGCTGGAACTGATGGGTCACGACGTACGCACCGCCAACGATGGCATCGAAGCGGTTGAACAAACCACGCGGTTCGAACCCGACGTCGTATTCCTGGATCTGGGCATGCCACGCATGGATGGCTTGGAAGCGGCAAGGCGGATCCGCGATCTGCCTGTCGGTACCGACACGATGCTGATCGCACTCACCGGCTGGGGACAGGAAAACGATCGGCGCAAGACGCTCGAAGCCGGGTTCGATTTGCATGTCGTCAAGCCGGTGCAGGCCACGCAGCTCGAAGCCATCCTCGCCCAAGAGCGGCGCACGCGGCATTAGTCGAGAATATAGACCGGGCTCGTATTGCTTCTTGACGCTCGCGCCAGGGTCTTTCGGATAAATTGTGCGCCTAGCTTCTCAGAGTCCCGAGGGGAGCTCCATGAACGTCCTGCGAATCATGATTGCAGCGTGCGCATTCATCGCCATTGCCGGAGCGAGCGTCATGTCAGAAGACGAGAGCAACACCAACCCAACAACTATCGACGATGACGCCGCGGCGAAAGCGACTGCATCTGCGCAGAAGCTCTTGGACGCATTGCCTGACGACGCACGCCAGCGCACACAGTTCACGTTCGATGCATCAGAACGGTTGGAATGGAACTACGTGCCGATGCAACG
>DASTSB010000471.1:0-11558 GCA_035760885.1 Steroidobacteraceae bacterium
TCGCGCGTTACCCGGGACAATGGTGCGCAGAAACTCGCCGAAGGTTCCCGACCAGTGTTGAGCGCGATGGAACCGACTGTACGCGCTCAACGCCTCAACGAAGTTCTCGTTACGCTGCGAACTTCCTTTCGGGCTGTCTGACTGCATTGAAACCGCCCTCCATACTTATGTGCTTACCTAAGCATCCGTTTGGATGAATAGGATTCATTGCGCGTGCCAACGCGCGTTCATCGATCACATCAAAGTCACAGTTCATCGAATTCGCTTCGAGCATAAGCCTCAATTCACACACCTTGAGCCATTCCACCAACGCGCAAAGCAACGTAAGACAAAGACTGATCCAAAGCCGAACATGTTCCGTCGGAAGTGACGTTCCATCGCAGTAACACGTTGCGCCTTTCCGAAGCGCGATCCGAAGAGATGCGTCACAAATCAGTGCGCGGGAGGAATTTAAAGAAGCGATCGCATCAACGTGCGACCTATGTGTTGACTAGTTACTCTCTTATTTTCCATCTTGCAATGCGATTCATGCGCAAGCGATGCACTGCGTAAGAGCACTCGACGATTCAGGTGTTGTTAATTTCGAACGGCAAAGAAAAAGGCGCGCGGCATGACACCGTGCGCCTTCTCGTTTGGCGAAGCGAAGCGCGCTTTAAGCCGCGGCAGTGACCTGCGTCACATTGAACTGCAGCCCGAGAGCTTCGCGAATCACATCATCGACACGTTCGCAGAACACAAAGTTCACTTCATCGCGAACGCTTTGCGGCACATCTTCCAGATCCTTGCGGTTGCGCGCGGGTAGCAGCACTTTGCGAATCCCTGCGCGATGCGCTGCGACGGTCTTCTCCTTGATACCGCCGACTGGCAGCACTAACCCTCGAAGGCTAATTTCGCCTGTCATCGCACAGTCGCTGCCGACCGTGCGTCCCGTGAACAGCGAGACCAACGAGGTGAACATCGCCACGCCGGCGCTTGGGCCGTCCTTCGGGATCGCACCCGCCGGAACGTGAATGTGTACATCCGACTTGTCGAACACGCTCGGATCCAATCCCAAGCGGGTCGCTTGCGACTTCATCAACGACAGCGCCGCCTGCGCACTCTCTTTCATTACATCGCCAAGCTGGCCCGTCAGAATCAACTTTCCTGAGCCTGGCACGCGAGTCGACTCGATGAACAGGATGTCGCCGCCGACCGGTGTCCAGGCCAGTCCAGTCGCCACACCAGGGACGCTGGTGCGCATCGCCACTTCATTCTCGAAGCGAGGCGCCCCGAGAATCGGTGCGAGATCGCCTTCATCGATGGTTTGCGAGGAGATGCTGCCTTCAGCGATTCGCACTGCAACGCTACGCAGGACCGCACCGATCGTACGCTCCAGATTTCGACAGCCCGCTTCACGGGTGTAGTCGCGCACGATGTGCCGCAGTGCCTCTTCGGTGATCGTCACCTGCTCAGGCTTTAGACCGTTCGCCGTGAGCTGGCGCTTCACCAAATAGCGCTTTGCAATTTCGACTTTCTCGTCTTCGGTGTAGCCGGTGAGTTCGATCACTTCCATACGATCACGCAGCGGCCCGGGAATTGTATCCAGCATGTTCGCCGTAGCGATGAACATCACCTTCGATAGATCGAACGGCAAGCCGAGATAGTTGTCGCGGAATGTGTTGTTCTGTTCCGGATCGAGCACCTCGAGGAGCGCGGACGACGGATCGCCTTGGATGCCGCTGCCCAATTTGTCGATCTCATCGAGCATCAACACCGGATTGCGTGTACCCGCCTTGCGAAGCGCGTGAATGATGTTGCCCGGCAAGGCACCAATGTACGTGCGGCGGTGACCGCGAATTTCGGCCTCGTCGTGCACACCACCCAAGCTCACACGCTGAAACTGAATGCCCAACGCGCGGGCGATGCTTTGGCCGAGTGACGTCTTGCCCACACCCGGAGGCCCGACGAAGCACAGAATCGGACTGCGCCCCTGCGGGTTCAACTTGCGGACCGCGAGGTACTCGAGGATGCGGCGTTTGATCTTCTCGAGGCCGTAGTGATCTTCATCGAGTACCCGGCGTGCGCGCTCGATATCGATCGACTCGTTGTCGAGCTTCGACCACGGGAGGGCAGTCATCCAGTCGATCCAGGTGCGCAGCATCGAATATTCGCCGCTTGCATCCGGCATGCGCTCCAAACGCTTGAGCTCTTTCTTGGCTTGCTCGAGCGCGTCTTCTGGCATACCGGCCTTTTCGATCGCTTCGGTGAGTTCCTGAATCTCTTCGCCGGATTCGCCGTCCTCGCCCAGCTGCTTGCGGATCTGACGCAGTTGTTCGCGCAGCAGCGCTTCTTTGTGGCGCTCATCGATCGCTTCGCGGGTCTGCTCTTCGAGTTGCCGCTGCAAGCGCAACACTTCGATCCGCTGAGTCAGTAGTTCCGTGACTCGGTCGAGTCGCGCCTTGAGATCGGTCGTTTCCAAAAGCTGTTGTTTGTCGGCCGCTTTGATGTCCATGAAGCTGGAGACGAGGTCAGCGAGTGTGGAGGGCGACTCAACAGCCTGGATCGCATTCGACAACTCAGCCGGCGCTTGCGGCAGCAAGGAAATCGCCTCAGCAGAGAGCCGCTTCAAATTGAGCGCACGCGCCTCGACCTCGGCGTTGCTGCTCGCCGGTTCGGGAAGCATTTCCACCCGCGCGACCATAAACGGCAAGCCGCTCTGAAAATCGAGGACGCGGAAACGCTGCTCGCCTTGTACGACGAGGTGATGCGTTCCATCTTGGCCCGTCACGTAGCGAACGATGTTTGCGACGGTGCCGACGCGATACAGATCGTTGCCCGTCGGTATTTGCGTTTCAGGATCATGCTGCAAGAGAAAGCCCACTTTGCGCTCGGCGCGCACGGCTTCCTGCGCCGCTGCTAGAGAGCGGTCGCGATTGATGGCGACAGGCAGCACGGTGCCGGGGAACAGCACCATGTTTCGCACGGGGACGATGATCAGCATGTCGTCCGACACGTTGCTCGTCGTTTCTGCCGTCTCTTCGATTCGATCTTTATCTGTCATGTGGACTCCGGTTAAACCGTTTCCAAGCGAAGTACCAAGCAGCCGTTCACGCAAGCTTGCTCTCGCAATTCGTAGCGACCCTGAGGCAATGCGATGCGCCGCTCGAAGCGTCCGTAGGGAATCTCCAATCGGTGGAGCGCCGTCGTATGCCTCGTCAGCGGCAGCCGCCGTTGTGCGCTCACCGACAACGTTCCATGGCCATCGATGCGCACTTCGACGTTGTCCGCAGAGACGCCGGGCAGTGCGACCGTCACCTGGACTTCATGGCCGTAAGCGACGATGTCGATAGGCGGTTCCCAGCGCGGCTCGGCTTCAACCGCTCTGCCGAAGCGGAAGAACTGGCGCTGCATGCGCTGCGCTTGCTCCAACAACTCGCAGGCTTCCGCCCACATCCAGGAATGCGGATTACGAACGGCCACAGCGTTGATCCTTGACTGTCGAACAATTGGGGTACATGCCGGCTACTTTGGGTCGCGGCGTCAGTAGTCAAGGCACAAGGGTTCGCACAGGTTCCTATATGGAGCCATACGCCGTGGCGTAACACGCCAGGCTCATCCATGATGCGCGCCTCTTCAACTCGCTCAATCCTTATGACTCAGCCGTTCGACGCCGCTTACTACCGACGCTTCTACGTGAATCGACGCACCCAAGCAGTTTCGCGCGCCGAATTGGAACGACGCGCAACCGTCGTCGGTGCACTGCTGCGTCAGCTCGACATCCCGGTGGCTCGCATTCTCGATATGGGCTGTGGGCTCGGCTGGATGCGACGCCCGCTGCTACGCACGTTTCCCGAAGCTCGTTATGTAGGGGTGGAAGTCAGCGAACACTTATGTAGCCGGATGGGTTGGATTCAAGGCTCGCTTACCACTTATGAACCGCGCGGGCAGTTCGACTTGGTCATCTGCCACGACGTCATGCAGTACTTAGATGAGCGCGATGCGAAGCGCGCGTTCAAGAACTTGGCGCGCTGGTGCCGCGGCGCATTGTATTTCCACGCACCGACCGTAAAAGATTGGCGCGAGAACGTCGATCCGAACTGCAGCGACACGAACGTCCACCTGCGTTCGGCAGCCTGGTACCGCAAGCAACTCTCGCAACATTTCGTCCATGCAGGCATCGGCGTGTATGTGCGCCATGGGGTGCCGTTTATGCAGTGGGAATTGGAGCGGGCCGAGACGAAGTGATGGAGTGATGAGGTGATGCGTGAACGACGTCTCCGCACCATGATCTTCGCGATGGCGGGTGACTCCTCCGTATCACGTTCTGGAATGTCCAAATAAGAAGTTCTTCCGACCGCGCATTTTCGATGCGCTTTCACCTCATCACCCCATCACCATCGTTCCATTCGTGAACGCCCATTCACGAATGTCATTCCCTTTCCCGCATTTATCGCATCGACCGATTCGCAGAAAGTAGCAGCCAACAAAAAGTGATCGGTGCAGCGCAATGCGAAACGTCAGAAGTGACATGCGCTGCAATGGGAAAGGACTGATGTATGAGGGCTGTGAAATTTGCAGCGGCTTTATTCGCCGCAACTGTATTCGCTTTTTTCGTGAGTACTGTATCGGCACAAGGCATCGACGACGACGCGCCGGTGCGAATCCACTTGGACAACGATTTGTTCTCCGGTCGGCATCGCGATCGCGACTACACCGGCGGCATCGCCATCACGCAATCCGGTGCGGCTGCACGGGATGCGTTGATTTCGGCGGATCCTCTGCTCGCGCGTCTCGATGCGCTCGCACTGGGCGATGAGGGCGAGCTGCATTACGCGCGTCAGTTCGGGTTGCTTACGTTTACGCCTGCGGATCTCGAGAGCAGCGAAGCGCTGACACGCGAACGTCCGTACGCGAGCCTGTTGTACGTCGCGAATGGCCGCGTGCACGTCGAGGATGAGCGTACTGCTTGGGTGAGCAGCTTTACTGTGGGCGTATTGGGGCTCGGAATCTCGCGGAACTTGCAAACAGCAGTTCACCAAGTGGTCGGCGGTGAACGCCCTGAGGGCTACGGCCATCAAATCTCAGCGGGCGGTGAGCCGACCGCGCGTTACATGGTGGCGCGTCAATATTTATGGATTGCGCACCCCAGCGGCCGGCTTGATGTGAAAACGACCGTGACGGGAAGCGTGGGTTATTTGACTGAGGCCAGCGTCGCCATCTCAGCACGCATGGGCCGATTGGATAGCGAGTGGTGGAGCTTCGCTCCGGAGCTGACGGACTACATGGCCGCTCCCGTTCCAGCGAACTCGCGTTCGCATGATGAGCTGTATGTGTTCTCTGGCGTTCGGGTGAAAGCGCGTGCCTATAACGCATTCCTGCAAGGCCAATTTCGCGACAGCGATGTTCGTTACTCATCCGATGAGATCGAACACTTCTTGATCGACGCGTGGGTAGGTTTGGCGATGCAGCTCGCGGACAGCACCGAGCTCACGTACACGCTGAACTATCAAAGCTCTGAACTTCGCGACGGCGATGCTGTCCGAGATTCTCTCTGGGGTGCGGTTCAACTTACGCACGTCTTTTAGTTCTCCCTTTCTAGCGTTCTGTGTTTCCTCGATCCCCCTGTTACCCGCCGCAAGGCGGGTTTTTTTCGTGCGAAGCGCATCGTGCGTAAAACGGCGGATTGCTGCGCAATCAGGATGGACTATCGTCAGGAAGGACGCAGTGCGTCAGGAAGGACTACCGTCAGGACAGAACCTCGAATGGGCTCAGCAGCTCATTTCGTTGTTACATTTTCTTTTTTGCGTTCTCTGCGGCTACTTACTCTTCTGTCTTTTCATTGCGTTCGCTTTCTTCATTCCTGGAGCAGACGGAAGGCGCACGCCCTTCAGCCCCGTGTGCTGAGTGCGAACGCGTTGTTTGTGTGCTGGCGCACGGCGGCCCTCGGCCTGCTCGGTGCCGGTGCCCGCTGGTTGCCAGGCGGGGATGAGTTGATGTTTGCCCGGTCCGATCAAATCCGCGCGGCCCATGCGACGCAGCGCTTCACGCAGAATCGGCCAATTGTTGGCGTCATGCCAACGCAAGAAGGCCTTGTGCAGCCGTCGCACTTTCAAGCCACGAGGAATGTGCACTTCTTCGCTCGTGCGTGTGATCTTGCGAAGCGGATTCTTGTTGGAGTGCCACATCGCGGTGGCGGTGGCCATCGGCGAGGGCAAGAAGGCTTGCACTTGGTCGGCGCGATAGCCGTTCTGCTTCAGCCACAATGCGAGTTCAAGCATGTCTTCATCGGTGGTGCCCGGATGCGCCGCGATGAAGTACGGAATCAAGTACTGCTCTTTCCCCGCTTCCTTCGAATACTTGTCGAAGAGTTCTTTGAATCGGTAGTACGTACCGACGCCCGGCTTCATCATTTTCGACAGCGGGCCTTCGCCGATCGCTTCAGGGGCGATCTTCAAATACCCACCCACGTGATGTTGCACGAGTTCTTTAACGTATTCGGGCGATTCGACCGCCAAGTCGTAGCGCACGCCGGAGCCGATCAAAATCTTCTTGATGCCAGGCAGCGCACGCGCACGCCGATAGATTTTGATCAACGGCGTGTGATCGGTATTTAGATTCGGGCAGATGCCCGGATACACGCAGGAAGGTTTGCGACACGCTGCTTCGATCTCGCGCGACTTACACGCGAGACGATACATGTTCGCCGTCGGTCCGCCGAGATCCGAAATCACGCCCGTGAATCCGGGCACGCTGTCGCGCACGGTTTCGATCTCTTTGATGATCGAATTCTCCGAGCGGCTTTGAATGATGCGGCCTTCGTGTTCGGTAATCGAACAGAACGTGCAGCCGCCGAAGCAGCCGCGCTGAATCGCAATCGAGAAGCGAATCATCTCGTACGCGGGAATCCTCGCGTTCCCGTAGAACGGATGCGGTACACGCCGATACGGCAATTCGTAGATTGCATCCATCTCTTTGGTCGACAACGGCAGCGGCGGCGGATTCAGCCATACATCCACATCACCATGCCGTTGCACCAAGGCGCGCGCATTTCCGGGATTCGCTTCCATGTGCAGGATGCGAGATGCGTGTGCGTACAGCACTGCATCATCCCGAACGGCTTCGAACGAAGGCATGCGGATGACGGAATGCGAACGATCGCTCGTGGGCACATGGCGGAAGAAGCGCACGACTTGGGCCCGCGGTCCCGCTGAGTTGTCGGTTGAGGGTTGACCGTTGGCGGAAGAGCAACTCGCGCCATCTGCGTTCTGACCGTCAACTCCCAACCGTGAACCGCCAGCTTCCATGGCGTATGGGTCCACCGGCGGATTCAACTTGCCCGGCTCGTCGATGGTCGTGGAATCGACTTCGATCCAATCCGCCGGAATGTTGGGGCGAACGAACGCAGTACCGCGCAGGTCGGTGATCGACTCGACCTTCTCGCCCTTCGCGAGCCGATGCGCCACGTCGACGATTGCGCGTTCCCCGTTGCCGAAAACGAGGAGGTCGGCTTTTGCATCCAGCAAAATCGAGCGGCGCACTTTTTCCGACCAGTAATCGAAATGCGCGATGCGTCGCAGGCTGGCTTCGATACCGCCGATGACGATCGGTGTATCGCCGAATGCTTCGCGCACTCGCTGCGAATAGACGATCACCGAGCGGTCGGGACGCTTACCGCCTTCTGCATTCGGCGTGTAGGCGTCATCGCTACGGACGCGGCGATCCGACGTATAGCGATTGACCATTGAATCCATATTGCCGGCGGTGATGCCGAAGAACAGATTGGGTCGCCCGAGCTTTTCGAAATCCGCAGTGGAGCGCCAATCCGGTTGCGCGATGATGCCGACGCGAAATCCTTGTGCTTCCAATACTCGACCGACGATCGCCATACCGAAGCTTGGATGGTCGACGTACGCATCGCCGGTCACGACGATGATGTCGCAGCTGTCCCATCCCAGCGCCTCCATTTCCTCGCGCGACATCGGCAAGAACGGAGCCGTCCCGAAGCGGGACGCCCAGTACTTGCGATACGAAAACAATTCGCGGGCGGGGGTGGACATGGCGGCGCGGATTAGAGCACAGGAGGATGCACGGTGACAGGCGGAAATGGCGCTGGTTACGGCGATTCAAAGGGCATCTGACTGGGGTTTGCTGCGCACGTTTGTCGGCGCTTTTGCTTCAGACAATGCTCGCTTGCGTGCTGTCGCGGATACGGTGGAGACATAAGGCGAGGCGGCGTCGTAAAACCGCCAGGGTTTCTGTGCCCAATCGCCTGCGTAGTCCACGCCGATGCGAGTGGCGCGGCGAATGTTGGGACGGGTGAACGCTTTGGGCCGCTCGATCCATAACTTTGGACCCTGCAGATCCGCGCCATTGAGAGCACGATCGATATGCATCGCTCGGCACAGCAGCCCAGGGCCATGCGTCGCCAGATCGATTGCAGCAATGGGTTCCAATGCTCTGATGAGCACCGCGTGAGGCACACCAGACGCCGCTGTCACGACGTTCAGGCAATTCCACATTCCGTAAATCAAATACACGTAGGCATGTCCAGGCGGCCCGAACATCACTTCGGTGCGCGCGGTGCGGCCTTTCGACGAGTGAGCCGCGAGATCGTGCGGGCCTTTATAAGCTTCGGTTTCGACGATCCGCCCGATGCGTAAGTGCGTGGTGTCGCGATGAACCACGTGCATGCCGAGCAGTTCGCGGGCAACTGTCAGCGTTTCGCGGGCGTAGAAGGAGCGGGGGAGGCAATCAGGAGCGGACATCGCTCCTTTATATATGAGAGGCGCCCGCCGCCGAAGGTGGCGAGCGAGGGACAAAAGTCACGCCTTTCGGCTGTAATGACGAGGGTGACAGGCCGCTCCCGGCATCCATGCCTCTCGCGGCATTCGTACATCCCTGTACATCAGAACTCCGAGGGGTCGCTCACGCACTCGGCCAGCGGCCGTTGACGTACAGCGCGTCGACTTCGGCGGTCTGTTCGGCGGGATCGATATTGCGGATCTTTAAGCGCATCAGTTCCAGCGCGTCGCCCGTTTCCTGATAGTGGAACACGGAGCTGCGCGGCTCATCGCGTCCGGTGCGAGGCATCGAGAACAAGTTTGTGCCGACTTCACGGACGGCCGGTCCGCAACTCACGGTCTTATCGCCGAACTCCACCGCAATCTCCACGCATTCGGGATTCGGTTCGATAGAGCGAATCGTCACGCGGAGCCGCGGACGCTGGCCATTGGGCGTCTCGATGATGTCGGCTTGCTCGCCCACTTTGAGCCGTACCACTTTGCGCAGGCGATCGACTCGCTGTGAGTCCACGACTCTGACTGTGGGCGCATCTTGGTACACGATTTTGCCCACGGAAATGGGGCTCTTCGCGGGAGCCGGTGTTGCGGCCCGCTTCATGATGAGCGATGCGCCGAGAAATCCTGCGATCACGGCGACGCCCAAGAACAGTAAGTAAGAAAAGTCCACCATCAATTTCCGATCGAATCCATTGCCGCAACCCTTGCGGACATTCTGATGCTCGCTATCGGCCGGATCACCCGCGCACCGTGTGACGGCGGTTCAGGTCGGTGGCAATCAAGTGCATCCCGCAAGGCAGCGCGCGGAGTTTCCCCTAAGCGGCTGCATCCCGGCCATCGACTGCATCACAGGGAGGCGGGACTCGGGACTCGGGACTTGGGATTCGGGAATCGCGGAAGGTGAGATCCTGCGGTCGACTTCTGGCTGCCAACGGTCAACTCACAACGGTGAACCGGGAACAGGGAGATGTCCGCTGTCGACTTCTGGCTGCCAACTCTCAACTCACAACGGTGAACCGGGAACCGGGAGATGTCCGCTGTCGACTTCTGGCTCGCAACCGTCAACTCGCAACGGCGAACGGGAACAGCCGTGGTCCGTGAAGCTTTGTCTGGCTGCCAACCGTCGACTCGCAACTGACAACCGACCTGCTACAGTTTTGAATTCGCAGGCAAATTGGTGCCCATATGTATACAGCTCGTCGTAATCGTCTGCTTCTGGTGTTCACCGCTGTTCTGTTCGCCGCGTGCAATAAGCAGCAGCCCTCGACGACGGGAGAGCAGCCAACAGCATCCAACCAAGCTGCAAGCACCGAAGCGTTGCAGCTTGCGTCTCAACAAATCACTGCGGATGTGCTGCGCAATCAAATCACGATGTTGTCTTCCGATGCATTCGAGGGGCGCGCACCTGCAACGCCGGGCGATGTGAAGGCACGCGATTATCTGGTCGATCAACTCAAGCAGATGGGTTACGCGCCGGGCGGGTCGGACGGCAGCTATCAACAGCCGTTCGATGTGGTTGGCATTACGGCCGAGATGCCGAAGCAGTGGACGTTCAAGCGCGGCAATAAATCGCTGCAACTGAAGTGGTGGGATCAATACATCGCAGCGAGCGGCGTGCAGAGCGAACACGGGTCGATCAAAAACGCAGAGCTCGTGTTCGTCGGGTATGGCATTCAAGCGCCTGAGTTCGGCTGGGACGACTTCAAGGGTCAAGACCTCAAAGGCAAAGTGTTGGTGATGATGAACAACGATCCGGATTGGGATCCGAATCTGTTCGCGGGCAACACGCGTTTGTATTACGGACGCTGGACGTACAAGTACGAAAGCGCCGCCCGGCAAGGCGCAGCGGGCGCGATCATCATTCACACCCAGCCTTCGGCCGGCTATCCATTCCAGGTCGTGCAAACCTCATGGAGCGGCGAGCAAGTCGAGTTGCCTGCAGAAAATGAGCCGCGCATTCAGGCGAAAGCCTGGGTCACCGAAGATGCGGCGAAAGCATTGATGACGCTCGCCGGCAAAGACTTGGGCAAGCTGATGGAGTCAGCGAAGTCAAAAGACTTCCAGCCGGTGCCGCTTGGGATTCGCACCTCGCTCGAGTTCAAGAACACGCTGAATCGCTCCACGACGGCAAACGTATACGGCGTGTTGAAAGGGAGCGATCCGAAGTTGGATGTCGAGTATGTAATCTACACCGCGCATCACGACCATCTAGGTGTCGGTGAGCCGGATGCGACGGGCGATCGCATTTATAACGGTGCCATGGACAACGCCGCGGGTGTCGCTCAGGTGTTGGCGATCGGCAAGGCGATCAAAGCGCTGCCGCAGCCGCCGCGACGGTCGGTGATGCTGCTGTTCGTTGCTGCTGAAGAGCAGGGCTTGCTCGGCTCGCAATACTTTGCCGCACATCCAACGGTCGAGCCCGGCCGCATCGCTGCGAACATCAACTTCGACGGCGGCAACATTTGGGGCCGTACACACGATGTCGTCTACGTCGGCAAGGGCAAATCCACGCTCGATGCGGTGGTCGAAGCAGCGGCGAAAGCGCAGGAGCGTGTCGTAACGCCGGATCAATTCCCGGATCGCGGTTATTTCTATCGCTCGGATCAGTTCAACTTTGCGAAGATCGGCGTGCCCGCTGTGTATCTCGACACCGGCACCGACTTCATCGGTAAGCCGCCGGGTTGGGGCAAAGAGCAAATCGAAGCATACGAGGCGAAGAGCTATCACCAGCCTTCCGATGAGATCAACGATAACTGGAACTTCGACGGCATGATCGAGGAT
>DASTSB010000472.1:0-8126 GCA_035760885.1 Steroidobacteraceae bacterium
GCCGAGCTTCCATCGGGGCGCCCGAGTCGCGAGAGCGCATCGAGCAGCGTCCACTCCAGGTCTTGCCCGAAGGCCGGCTCCCAGGCGACACAGCCCGGCTGCTCGATTCCGATCGACGGCGTGATGATCGACTGGTGCGCGCCGCCCTCCGGCGCGAGCGTCACCCCGGATGGCGTCCCGACAAGGATCGACTGGCCGCCGGCGTAGATCCCGAACGACCACGGCTCGAGCGCGCGCGTCACGAACGGGTCGTAGATCGTGCCGACCGGCAGCAGCGGCTGGCCGTCGCGGCTCCACGTCGCGCCGAGCTCGCCGAGCAGGCCGACGAGGTTGACCTCGGCGATCCCGAGCTCGACGTGCTGGCCGTGGTCCGATTCCCGCCAGCGCACGAGCGTGTCGGGGTCGTCGGCGAACCAGTCGATGCTGCACGCCAAGCGTACAAGCCGAGCGCACCGCCGACGCATGCAGCTAAGAAAATGAGAATGAACAGTCCGCGACTGGGATCGCTTGCGAAGGCGTGAACCGATTCGATCACGCCGGAACGCACCAAGAACGTTCCGAGCAGAGAAAGCGAGAACGCACCAATGGCGAGGAGCAACGTCCAGCTCTTGAACAGCCCACGCTTTTCAGTCACCGCCAATGAGTGAATGAGCGCCGTGCCCATGAGCCACGGCATGAAGGATGCGTTCTCGACCGGATCCCAGAACCACCATCCGCCCCAACCGAGTTCGTAGTACGCCCACCAACTGCCGAGCGCGATTCCGAGCGTCAGGAACATCCAGGCGACGGTCGTCCAAGGGCGCACCCATCGCGCCCACATCGAATCGAGTTTGCCTTCCAACATTGCGGCGATGGCAAACGCGAAGGGCACAGAAAAACCGACGTAGCCGGTGTAGAGCATCGGCGGATGCATCGCGAGCGCCGGGTCTTGCAGCACAGGATTCAAATCGCGCCCATCTGCAGCGGCCGGCCACAATCGTTCGAAGGGACTCGACGTCGTAAGAATGAATAACGCGAATCCGCCGCTAATCAACGCAAGCACACCCAGAACTCGGCTCTGCATCGCCTGCGGCATCGAGCCGCCGAAGCCTGCGACTGCGAGCGTCCAGATGGAGAGCACCAACATCCACAATAAAAGCGAACCTTCGTGCGCGCCCCACACTGCTGCAAATCGATAGAACATCGGCAACGCTGAATTCGAGTTCTCGGCGACGTATAGAACTGAGAAGTCATTTTGCAAAAAGCTATACGCGAGGCAGCCGAACGCGAGTGCGGTGAACACAAATTGGCCCGCGACAGCACGCGGCGTGACGGCCATCCAATGTGGCCTTCGTAACGCTGCGCCAGCCAGGCCGAAGAATGCCTGCGGCAGCGTGAGGCAAAACGCCAGGATCAACGCGAAGTGGCCGAGCTCTGCAATCATGGAAATCTCCGCGGAAGACTACGGCCCGCTCGCGGGTGCTGCAGCAGCGCCGGGATGCTGGCTCTCGTATTGCTTCTTCAAGCTGTCCGCGACTTGCGGCGGCATGTACTTCTCATCGTGCTTCGCGAGCACTTCTTCAGCGACGAATTCGCCGTTCGAATTCAAGCGACCGCGCGCGATGATGCCTTGACCTTCGCGAAACAAATCAGGCAGCACGCCCGTGTAACTCACTTTCACATCGTGCGCGTAGTCCGTGAGGACGAAATGAGCTTCGAGGCTATTCGGCGGACGCTGAAAGCTGCCCTTCGTCACCATGCCACCGACTCGGAACGTACGATTCGTCGGTGCCTTGCCGGCCGAGACATCCGAAGGCGAGTAGTAGTACAGCAGATTGTCCTGAAATGCCGAAAGCGCGAATGCCACGGCCGATCCGACGCCCAGCACGATCAAGGCAACGAGCATCATGCGTCGACGTCGTGGTGTCATGCACTTTCCCCTTTGCGAGCTTGCGCCCTGCGCTTCGCGTGCAACAACGCTTGATCGCGATCGCGGCGGGCGCTCCAAAGATTTCCGATCAGCACCATCGCCGTGATGCCGTAGCAGCTCCACACGTACGCGCCGTAACCGCTCATGCTCAAAAACTCTTTCACGGGTGGACTCCGGCGACCGACTCAGTCAGCCAGTTCGCATCGCGTTCGCGTTTCAAAATTTCCGCTCGAACTCGATCGCATAGGACTGCCAAGAAATACAGGATAAAGGCGACGAGCATGAGCAAGAGCGGCCACAGCATCGAGGAATCGATCGAGGGCTTCGCGAACTTCGAGATGCTGGGGCCCTGGTGCAAGCTGTTCCACCAGACCACGGAGTATTTGACGATCGGGACATTCACCACGCCCACGATCGCGAGGATGGCGCTGGCTCGATCGGCTCGTTGTGTATCGTCGAATGACGCACGCAGCGCCATGTAGCCGAGGTACAGAAATAGCAGGATCAACTCGGAGGTCAGCCGCGGATCCCACTCCCACCACGTGCCCCACATGGGTTTGCCGTAGATCGAGCCTGTCAGCAGTGTGATGACAGTGAACCAAGCACCGATCGGCGCACACGACGCGGCAACGGCGTGAGCGAGCTTGATCCGCCAGATCACACCCACTGCCGCCGCAATGGCCATGCTCGTGTAGACCATCAACGAAAGAATTGCCGCCGGCGCGTGGACATAAATGATCCGAAATGCGTCTTTCTGCTGGTAGTCAGGCGGGACGATCACCAGCCCGCCATAAGCTGCGACCATCATCGCAATCAGCGCCGGCCACAGAAACCACGGCCGCAACCGCTCCGCAGTGCGGTATGCGTAAGGGGGCGAACTGAGCTTGTGAAACCAGAGCCACATGATAGGGACTAGGGACTAGGGACTAGAGGATAGAGAGAGGAAGAAACGGAATCGGAGACACAGTGACCTGCGAAACGATGCAGTAATAGATGTCGGCGGGCACAATCGTCCCCGCTTAGAGACATGAAATTGAATGAAATGTTCGTCACGGTCGTATCAAAGCACCAATTGGCGGCAGCCGTTCTGACTATCCGCTAGTCACCAGTCAGTAGTCCCTAGTTCTCAGCTCTCCACACTAATCCGCATCGCCGCCGCCATCGCCCAGGGGCCGAGGCTAACGAATAGCAGCAGCATGGCGGCGAGCAAGTTTAGCGGACCGGCCGCGGTCTCGCCGTGAATCGCCAGGTCGATCGCACGCGCGCCGAAAATCAGGGCCGGCATTTCAAGTGGCAGCACCAGCAACGCCAGCAAAACACTGCCGCGACGTACCGAGACGGTGAGCGCAGCCCCGATCGCTCCCAAAATGCTCAAACAACCGGTGCCGAGCGCCAACGAGGCCGCCACTACTGGCCATACCGACGAGGGCAATCCCAAACCCGTTCCCACAAATGGCGCCATCAAGACCAGCGGCAGCCCAGACAGCAGCCAATGAGTTGCGGTTTTCGCGAGTAGCAACACCGAGAGCGGCTGACCGGACAGCACCCACTGTTCCATCGTGCCGTCCTCGACGTCCGGTCGGAACAGCGACTCCAGTGCGAGCAGCGAGGAGAGCATGGCTGCGACCCAAATCACGCCCGGCGCGATCTGTCTCAACTGTGCCAACGCCGGGCTAATCGCGAGCGGAAACAGCGTCGTGACCACCACAAAGAATATGAGTGGCTGCACGACCTGGTCCCAGTGACGCACGGCCAACCGCAAGTCACGGGCCATCACCACGCCCACGATGCGCATCAGTCCAGGCGCCGCCCGCACTAATGCAACTCCATCGTGCGTGCTGCGCTTCTACCCTGCAGGAGCAATTGGTGAGCAGCAGTGAGTACCATCCCGCCGCGATTTAGATGCTCCGCGATGCACTGTTCCACGATCGCAATGCCTTCGCGGTCGAGATTAGTGATCGGCTCATCGAGGATCCAAAGCGGCGCGTCCAGCAAGACGACCCTCGCCAATGCCACTCGCCGTTTCTGACCCGCGGACAACGATCGGACCGGCAGAGCTGCACACTGAAGTACGTGTAATCGCGCCAGGGCCGACTCAAGTTGGTCTTGCGTCACTTCGTGCCGGAGTTGGACGCTGGCCCGCAGATTTTCGATCGGCGTGAGATCGGCTTTGAGTGCGTTCAAGTGCGCCAGATAAGCAAGCGAGCGATTGAAGTCGTCGCGTGTCTTGAAAATCGAGAGACCATTCCAGAGCACTTCGCCCGTTTCCATCGGCAGCAATCCCGCGATACATCGCAAAAGACTCGTCTTGCCGATGCCGTTCGCCCCGACGATTTGCAGCAACTCGCCGCCTCGCAAGTCGCACGAAACACCGCGCAGGAGATGCCGTTCGCCGCGCCACAAATGCAGATCTCGCACTGCAAGCGCAGCGCTATCTGAGAAAGCGGCAGTGGATTCGACCATTGTGCGAGTCGGCTTTGACTTGTTGTAGCCGCAGTTGCGATGAAAGTGGCGCGGCAGTGTAGCAGAGGCATTTCAGGCAACGACTTGTCGCAAAAATCTGGTCCACGATCGCAGGCCGGCTGGCTTACAATTCGCGCCCATGCCCGGGTGGCGAAATTGGTAGACGCAAGGGACTTAAACGTTTGAGCACCCGATCGGAAACGGTCGGTGTGAATGGGGTCAAATTCGGGGAAACAGTCCACGTCAGGGTGACTGCAATCCCGAGCTAAACCTTTCGAAGCGGTTAGCGGTTGGCGGTTAGCGGTTAGTAAGACCGGCGCGAATTTGCGGCGCGACTCGAGATGGGAAGTGTAGAGACTTGACGGCCCCTGCCTAACCTCGCGATGCGAGCAAGGCAAAGAGAAAGTCCAGACTCCAAATGAGCTCACCCCTCAGCAGCGAAAGCTGTAGCGAGTACGAAAATCCCTCGGAGGCGACTCCGTACCGGTTCGAGTCCGGTCCCGGGCACCAAGTCACGCCTCAGACTCCTGAGACGTTTCTATTCACGCTCTGGCTCCGGCGGGCCCACCTTTTTCGTGACTAGCGCTTGCGCTTTCTGGTCTGCAGCTAAAATTACCTTTTCAAATGCGTTATGTTGCTCGAGGTTGTACGCATCGTAGTGACCGAGCACGCCCATTGTGGGCATGTAGGCGCTGCAGCTGACCTCTTTTGTTTTCGGCAGGAAGAACTGGAAAGACCCGCCGCCAGCGGGTTTCTGTGGGTCGGTAGGATTTGGAAAGGAGAAAATCATCTCATAGAAACCTGGCATGGTTTCCATGCGATCAAGCTTAAAACCTACTGAAATGTAGGCATGCTTGTAAACATCCATCAATTTATCGCAACTGATCCCATTGTATCTTCCAAGGTTGTGGATAAATATTGTAGTGGCTCCGGCTCCTGTTCCCATCGTCAATGTGATGATACCCATGCTCGCAAACAACCAATTTCTTGCCGAGCAAGTTAGAAATTCGAACTGTTTCATGGGATCTCAAACACTCTCACGATTCCTACCGCAACATCACGATTCTAACGTGTCGATTCCAGCGGATAGAGCGTCGCCGCGCCAGTTCCTTCATCATCGACCCTTACCAGCTTGCATCGACCCATGACGTGCGAATCGCTGCCAGCCTGTTGGGAACTGCCTTCACCGTCAACAATCCAGGCGACTGCTGGAGCATCAGCCACGTGTATCGACTGATCAATAGCGAGCATTGGATAGCCTCCTGTTGCTGCTCCAAGCATAGCCCTGGCTGCGGCCACGAGTGCGTCCATATCATTGCCGACACTCGCTGAAGGCTTTCTTGCTTCGAGCGGATTCTGCTCGGTCACCAACGCATTGGCGCGGCCAATCTCGAGCGATTGCGGAACCCGCAGCGTGATGCCGAATTTGGATTGAATATGCAGCACGATCGCTGGCATCGGCTGCTAGCCAGCACCGAAAGCATTAAAGCTGATCGAATGCCGATACCGCTGGTCGTTCACTTTACTCGTGTGCCCGTTGCTGCCTCCACGCGAGACATAGCGGCTTGGTAAGCAGATTGCATCCGCTGAATGAGGAGATCCCACTCTTCGTCACTATATGATTCCGAGTCGCCACCAAACCCGTGCGCCTCGACCGAGCACGTGTTGATCGGTCGACCCGCGGAAAGTCGAGAGATAAACACAAAGGAAACCGCGCCGGGTGGCTTACCGCGATACTCCGAAACAGGGAAATGGAATTCGATCCTTGTCATGGTCTGATCGAACACCGTCTTTACCGATCTTCCGGCGAATGTAAATCCGGTTGCAGAAAAAGCCCGCCGATAGATTGAGATCAAGTGCGCACAATCCACACCCTCGTACACCGTCGGAGTTAGAACAAGCGTGTTGGCTCGGGAGCCGGACGTCATACCGACCAACCACGCGATGATGAGGGCAATTGCAATCGACGTAGACAGCGCGCGACCACTTTTTCGTTCCTTCATTGGAGCACCAAGGCGATGAGTTTTGGGGCCGCCGGAGAACTCTCGCAGCAAATTACTCCGACAACGCCCCATATCGCGTCTCATATTCCTTCATGAGCTGCTGCAATAGCTGAGTCAGCCGCTTTGCGGCGAACGGGCTCAGCACGATGCGGTGATTGAGCTCGATTTCGAGCTCTTGCTTCTGACCGCGCTCCCAACTCTTGTTCACGCCGAAGTTCAGGACCACTTCCTCGCGAGTGCTGTTTGCGTTGCAGAAGTTCGCGTGAGATCTCCTCGAAATCCTTGAGAAGCATTTTTGTTGTGCGACGAGTCTGCTTTTAACTCCAGCACTCGTCAAGAATCGCAATCACCGCAATAGTCGTAGAAGATCTTTGATAATCAGATACAAGTGCAATGGATCTGTCGGACTAGGCTCGAAATCGAAATGCCTGTAGAACGCTTGTGCTTCTTCATCCTTTGCATGTACGAGCAGCGCTCGCGCACCGATAGTCTCGGCAGCAGCAGCCGTGCGAACAAGCGCGTCCTTCAGCAGCGCAGCACCGAATCCCCTGCCTCGCATGGAAGTATCAAGCGCTAACCGCGCAAGCAGGATTACAGGAATTGGATGGCGGGCGAGCCCCTTCTTCACGCGAGCGGTCGCTTCCTCATGCGCTACAGATCCGGCTGCGAGGGTGTAGTACCCAACGACAACCACGTCGTTGGCTACCACATACGTCTGTGCGCTTTGCGCCAATTGATTAGCGAGCGCGTGGCGTTTCAGAAATCGGTTCAAATCTTCCTTGCCGCAGTCGAAAGCGTCGAGCACATGCTCTTTGCGGAGCTTTTCGATAGCGAGGGTGTTCACTCAAGAGCACTGGACGTCGCAAGCAATTTTTGGAGCCGCGGCTTGGATCGCCGCGGCGCATCTAGTGCAGCGACAAAGGCATCGTATTGCTTGCTGGACAGCCGGAATTCCCGGCGATCGGCAAGCGCTTCGGCCGCGGCGATCAAGCCGCTATCCAAGACGAAGGCACTGATGGACTTTTGCTGTGTCGCAGCCGCCTGCTGCAGCACGTTCTTTGCTTCCTCAGTTAGTCGAACCTCAAGTCGTTGCTCTCTACGTCGCGGTGCAGCCATGGCTCTCTCCTATTTCGAGCAAAAGTAGCACCCGTACAACGTCCGTACAAGCATCGCAGGTCACATTGTGCGGTTGTTTAGAAGAATGCACTGAACGAAACGGCCGGCTCTCGCCGTCCGATCTCCATTTATCAACCTCAATGTTCGCTCTGCCACACTCCAAATGAGCTCACCCCTCAGCAGCGAAAGCTGTAGCGAGTACGAAAATCCCTCGGAGGCGACTCCGTACCGGTTCGAGTCCGGTCCCGGGCACCAGCCAGAGCACGTGATGAAGTGATGAGGTGATGGGGTGAACGGCGCAGGTCGTCAGATCTGATTGCCGCTCGCAGTACGACCAAGCGTGATTTGGTGGTGAATCATCCCGTGGAATGAGATCCGCTGTTCACTTCATCACTCCATCACCTCATCACTGTGTCTCCTTGCTTGACACCCTCAACTCCGGCCCTAGAATATCGCCCCTCTTCGGGAGCGGCCCAAAGCTTCTCGAAGTGACGATGCGGGAATAGCTCAGTTGGTAGAGCGCAACCTTGCCAAGGTTGAGGTCGCGAGTTCGAGCCTCGTTTCCCGCTCCAGTTTCTCGAACAAACCCCGGGTTCGTCCCGGGGTTTGTGCTTCAAAGCAGCGGAACGTCCGTT
>DASTSB010000473.1:0-2392 GCA_035760885.1 Steroidobacteraceae bacterium
AGATCGCAATCGCAGCGGCGCCAGCAATTCGCTGACTCTCGACATGCCGCTTCGGGTGATGCCGTATGCCGAAGACCGCTATTTGGTTGTGAATGGAACGCCGACGGATTGCGTGCACCTCGCGATCTCTGGCTTGTTCGATTATGAGCATGACATGGTCGTCTCCGGGATCAATGACGGTGCCAATCTCGGGGACGATGTTCTGTATTCGGGAACTGTGGCTGCCGCAATCGAAGGACGATTTCTAGGCCTGCCAGCGATCGCGGTTTCGCTAGTCATCCAGCCAAACTCGGGAATGCATTTCGCGACCGCCGCGCGCGTAGCAGCGGAATTGGTGATGCGCACACAGCGATCACCACTCCATCAGGCGACGATTTTGAACGTGAACGTTCCCGACTTGCCGTACGAGCAACTGCGCGGAATCAAAGCGACGCGACTCGGCTTCCGGCATCGCTCCGAACGAATCGTGCGCTCCGAAGATCCTCGCGGCCGACCTGTCTATTGGGTAGGACCTGCGGGAGCTGGCCAAGACGCGGGCCCTGGCACCGACTTCGATGCGATCGCCGCCGGATACGTCTCCGTCACGCCGCTGCAAATCGATCTGACGCGGCACACGATGATCGAAGAGGTGAGTGAGTGGCTGGCGGGGAGAAGCTCTTGATGCATCCTCCTCCGAGCGGTAGCCGCGCCGGCATCGGCATGACCTCGGCACGAACGCGCGAACGACTGGTTCAGCGATTGCGCGAACAAAACATCCACGATCCGCGAGTGCTCGAACAGATTCGCAACGTGCCGCGGCATTTGTTTGTGGATGAGGCATTGGCCACTCGCGCTTACGAAGATACGGCGCTCCCCATTGGGCAGGGCCAAACGATTTCGCAGCCCTACGTCGTCGCGCGCATGACTGAAGCCCTGCTCGAAGGTACGCCGCCACGCAAGGTGCTCGAGATCGGCACTGGATGCGGCTATCAGACGGCCGTGCTCGCGCCATTGGTGAGTTATGTCTATAGCGTCGAGCGCATCGGCAATCTTCTCGAGCGCGCTCGCGCGCGTCTGAAGGAACTCGGGATCCGCAACGTGCATCTGCGTCATGGAGACGGATTCCAGGGCTGGGCCGCGCATGCTCCGTACGATGCGATTTTGATGGCGGCGGCACCGCTCGCACTTCCTCCGGTATTGTTCGATCAGCTTGCGCCTGGCGGACGGCTCATTGCGCCCGTAGGTCCAGAAGGTCGGCAGGAGTTGGTTCGCATGACAAAACGTGGCGATGAGATGCACACCGAAAAATTGGGGCTGGTCAGTTTCGTGCCGCTCCTGAAGGGACTGAGTTGAAGCCGCGCCGCTCGTGAGCCGCGTCAACCGTTGGACCTCACTGCTTGCACTGTTCATCGCCGCGATCCTTGCGGCGTGCTCTTCGGCGCCGACTCGCATTCCTGAAACTTACGTCGTCAAGCGTGGCGACACCTTGTATTCGATCGCGTGGCGCCATGGGTTGGACTATCGCGAAGTCGCGCGCTGGAATCGAATCGGCCGCGGCTATGTCATTCATCCAGGTCAGCGTCTGATCCTCAGGCCGCCCGGCGGTTCGCGAGTTGCGACGCGAACGCCTTCATCCGCTCCCAAACGCACGAGAATCCCAGCTCGGGCGTCTCCCGCGATTCCGGCTGGTCCTCCGATTCATTGGCAATGGCCCGTGGACGGCGGCACACCGACGCTCACGACGCGTCCCAACGGCGGCTATGGACTCACGATTAGTGGGAGCCTCGGCGAAGACGTCAAAGCAGCGGCGGATGGCAAGGTCGTGTACACAGGATCGGGGCTGCTGGGCTACGGACAGCTCATCATCGTGAAGCACAACGAGACGTATCTGAGTGCGTACGGTCACACGCAGAACGTGCTGGCCAAAGAAGGCGACAGCGTCAAAGCGGGGCAGCGTATTGCGACCATGGGCGCAGGACCCCAAGGCACGCCAATGCTTTATTTCGAAATCCGCGTGCAAGGCTCGCCCGGAAATCCACTCACGTTGCTACCGCAACGCCGCTGAATGCCTCAGCCATTGAGCAGTCAAGCGCCTGCACGCTCGAGCTGGCCCGATCATTGCAGAGAAAAAAGTTGTATACGGGTAGTTGCGTAGTCATGGCGTGTATGACTAAGATCCACCCCGTCGCAGCGCTGCGACATGTCAGGAAGACGCGCTCGAATACGGTTCGTAAGAGCCAGCTCGTATGGGCGACCGAGTGAGGACGCGAGGGTGGAGGGGGATTCGAGGAAACAGCGCGAAGAAGAAAAAAATCAAAACAACAAGAATATCTTTGTCTAGCGCATGCACCACTTTGTGCGCGCGGACAGCAGTCGAACGAACTTCAGTCCCTCGCGTCTTCACTCGGTCGTC
>DASTSB010000474.1:0-5664 GCA_035760885.1 Steroidobacteraceae bacterium
CGTCCAACACCTCGTCATCGATGCGACCCTTTGGCAGCAGATTCGCGAGGTCGTACGTGAGCCAGGAATCGCCGCGATTGAGCTTCTGCCGTAAGCGGCTCAACAAACCTTGTTTAGGCGGTTGCGTGGCGCTCGGTTCATCAGGTGCAGGGGGTGGCGCGGTGGACTTGCGTTTGAATCCAAACATCGGCGGAGGATCGGTGCGGTCGGGCGGGCGATTCTACCGCTATGATGCCGTGCATGAGTCGCTCCGTGCATAAATCCGGCACTGCGCCAGGCAATCGCCTTCCGCATCGCGTGCGCATCGTCGGTGGACGCTGGCGTGGTAGGAAGCTCGAGTTTCCTTCCATCGATGCGATTCGACCTTCGCCCGATCGCGTCCGCGAAACACTGTTCAATTGGCTGCAACATGACATCGTGGGCACACGTTGCCTGGATCTCTTCGCCGGCAGCGGGGCACTTGGAATCGAGGCGCTATCGCGCGGCGCCGCGCATGTCACCTTTGTCGATCGCGAGCCGCGTATTGGACGCTACCTGCGCGAGACATTGCAGCGTTTGCAATGCATGGATGCAGATGTCGTCGTCGCAGATGCGCTAAGTTATTTGAACGGCAAGCGGCAAGGCTGGGACATAGTGTTTTTGGATCCGCCCTTCGCGTCGGACTTGTTGAAGAAGAGCGTCGCACTGCTGCAGTCGGGTTGGTTGAAGCCAAACGCGTGGGTGTATGTTGAATGCGATAGTTCGAGCGCATTGTCGCTGCCGCCGCATTGGTCGTTGCACAGAAGCAGCCGCGCTGGGCAGGTGGGCTATCATTTGATTCGCGTTACCGCAGACGCTGCAACTGGCGCGTGATCACGAGGAATTTATGACTGGCGCGATGTATCCCGGCACGTTCGATCCGTTGACCAATGGCCATCACGATCTGGTGCGCCGTGCGGCGGCGATATTCAAGCGAGTCGTGGTAGCGGTGGCTGCGAATCCAAATAAGGCGCCGCTATTTACGTTGGAGGAGCGCGTCGAACTCGCCAAGGAGGTTTTGAAGGACATTCCGAGTGTCGAGATCACGGGCTACACGGGGCTCACGGTGGAGTTCGCACGCCAGAACAATTTGCATGTTGTGGTCCGCGGACTACGTGCCGTTTCCGACTTCGAATTCGAGTTTCAACTGGCCACGATGAGCCGGCACCTTTCCGATCAAGTCGACTACGTCTTCTTGACTCCTGCTGCACAGTTCAACTTCATCTCATCAACGATGGTTCGCGAGATTGCGAGCTTGGGCGGTGATGTAGGGCAGTTCGTGCATCCCGCCGTGAAAGCGGCATTGCAGAAGGCGTGGGCTCGCCGTCGCACTTCCTGAGTTCTCTCCATGTTTTCATTCGCACGTAAGCGCGCATGCTGCGCGCTGCTCTGGATCGTTGTTCTCCCTGCAATCGGCGTTGCGCAGCCGACGAAGCCTCCGCAGGCGGCGATAGCGAGTGCACATCCGCTCGCCACCGATGCCGGACTCGAAATTCTCAAGCAAGGCGGGAACGCATTCGATGCCGCCGTTGCAGTCAGTGCGGCATTGGCTGTTGTCGAGCCCAGTAGTTCGGGCTTAGGCGGCGGAGCATTTTGGCTACTGCATCGAGCGTCGGATAACTACGATGTGATGGTCGATGCGCGCGAAGTCGCCCCGCTTGCGGCGACTCACGACATGTTTCTGGATGAGCAAGGCAATGTGGTGAAAGGACGCTCGAGGGACACCGCGTTGGCTGCGGGAATTCCCGGCGAGCCAGCCGGCTTCGCGCATCTAGCGCAGCGATACGGAAAGTTGCCGCTCAAGACGAGCTTGCAGCCAGCGATCCGTCTTGCCCGCGAAGGATTTCCTCTGAATGAACGCCTGCGCGGTGGCATCAAAGCCAAGCGCGACAAATTTCGTGATGGCCCTGCGGCAGCCGTGTTCTTGAGAAAAGGCGAAGTCCCCGACGTCGGTACTATCATCAGACAGCCGGAGCTCGCCCGAACATTGCAAGCACTTGCGGACAACGGAGCTGAGGGCTTCTACACAGGTGCCGTCGCGCATCGGATGGTCGAAGGCGTGAGAAAACTGGGCGGCATCTGGTCACTCGAAGACTTCCGCAAATATGAAGTGAAAGAGCGCGCGCCACTGAAGGGTGAATATCGAGGCGCGCACATCACTACCGTGCCGCCACCCTCATCCGGTGGCATTGGCCTCATCGATGCACTCAATATCTTGTCGGGATTCGATCTAGATGATCTCGACAGCGCCACCCGCAAGCATCTCATCGTCGAGGCGATGCGCCGCGTCCATCGCGATCGCGCTGAGTATCTTGGCGATCCCGATTTTATTTCGATTCCTGTCGAGCGATTGATTAGCCCGTTCTACGCCGACGGGCAGCGCGTTTCGATTCGCTTGGATCGCGCAACGCCAAGCGATGCGTTGCCCGGAATTCAACCGGCGCCCGCAGGTCCGCAGACAACGCACTTCTCCATTCTCGATACTGAAGGCAATCGCGTTGCGGGCACGATGTCGATCAACTTCTTCTTCGGCTCCGGGCTGATGGTGCCGGGGACGGGCGTGATGTTGAACAACGAGATGGACGACTTCGTGGCAAAGCCGGGAGTGCCGAATGGATTTCGTTTGGTCGGTGCCGAGGCGGATTCAATCGCACCCGGCAAGCGACCGCTCTCCAGCATGACACCGACATTCGTCGAAAAGTCGGATGGACTCATGATCCTCGGCACGCCGGGCGGCAGCTACATCATGGGCATGGTGTTGCTCGCGACGATCGATTGGGTCGACGGTATGCCGCCCGAAGAAGTGATTCGTAAACCGCGCTTCCATCATCAATATGAGCCGGACGTTCTTTCGTTTGAGCCCGGTGCGTTCACAGAAGAAGAGCAGGCAACCCTGCAGCGCTTCGGGCACAAACTGCGGCAGTCGGCGCAGCCCGGCAACATGCAAATGGTCACGTGGGACTACACGACGGGCAAAGTGAAAGCGCTGTCCGATCCGCGCGGTGTCGGTGTAGGAGTGGTGTACTAGAGGATCGCGGTTGGCGGTTGGCGGTTGCCAGTTGGCGGTTGTCGGTCAGCAACCAGAAGCTGCCGCCTCAATACGCTCTTCTAACCGCCAACGATCAACCATCTCACCTTTGGCAGTTCGGGCAAAAATACGTCGATCGCTGTCCTTGCGTGAGGTGGCGAATCGGTGTGCGGCACTTGCGGCACGGCTCGCCTGAGCGCTCATACACAAATAGCTTTTGTCTGAAGTAGCCCGGCATGCCTTGCGGATTGATGTAGTCGCGCAAGGTCGTGCCCCCGACTTCGATCGCTTCGGCGAGTACTGCCTTTACGGCCTTCACGATCGCCGCAAACTCGGCCGCTTTGAGCCGTCCCGCGGCGCGCCTCGGCCGAACTCCAGCGCGAAACAACGCTTCGCTCGCGTAGATGTTGCCGACGCCAACAACGACCTGGCTGTTCATCAGCAGCTGTTTGATCGCAACCCGTCGACCCTTTGCCGCTTTCTGCAAATACGCGGCGTCGAATTCGTCGGATAACGGCTCGGGAGCAAGTGACTTCAGCAGCGAATGACTGAGCGGGTCATCATCGACCCACAACACACAGCCGAATCGGCGGGGATCGTTGAAGCGGATGCACGTGCCGTTCGCCATCAGGATGTCGACGTGGTCGTGCGAGATTGGTTCTGTGGGCTGTGTGAGTACACGCAGGCTGCCTGACATACCGAGGTGCACGATCAGCCCGCCCTGCTCCAGATCGATGAGCAAATATTTGCCGCGCCGACGCACGTCTCGCACTCGTTGACCGCGAGCGCGTTCGGCCAAGTGCTTCGGTACTCGCCACCGCAGACGCGGTTCGCGCACGAGCACCTCTGCGATCCTTTGACCTACAAGCACCGGGGCGACCCCGCGACGAGTCGTCTCGACTTCGGGCAATTCGGGCATGTCAGATCAATTCCAAGGGGTTTTTCATTGAATAACGTGAGATCGGCTTCACAGTATGGGACGTGCGGACGTCACAACCTGGACTATCAAGTGCCGGAGTAGGGAATGGCTCATTTGTCTGCCAAGAGGTGCTTCGCTATAGTCCCCCAGCCTTTTGATCCTCAGAGTTAACCGTAGGTCTCGCATCCGTGAATCTCGATTTCTTGTATGGCATTTTGAATCTCAACTTCTGGGGTTACGTACTCGCCGCGTTTTTGATGGTGCAATTCACCTTCATGGCGGTCACCCTCTACCTGCATCGTGACGCCACTCATCGCAGTCTCGATTTGCATCCCGCACTGCGTCATATCTTTCGTTTTTGGTTGTGGATGAGCTCCGGCATCGTCACCCGCGAATGGGTGGCCGTGCATCGCAAGCACCATGCGCGCTGCGAAACGCCGGACGATCCGCACAGCCCTGTCATCTTCGGCATCAAGAAGGTGCTGCTGGAAGGCGCCGAGCTCTATCAAGCCGTCGCTCGCGATCCGGAGCTGCAAGAGAAGTATGGTCGCGGCACACCCAATGACTTCATGGAGCGACGAGTCTACGGACGCCATCGGAACATCGGCATCCTGCTGATGGTGCTGATGGACCTGTTCCTGTTCGGCGTTCCCGGCATCATCATCATCGCGGTGCAGATGCTCGCGATTCCGGTGATGGCAGCCGGCGTCATCAATGGGCTCGGTCATTGGACCGGCTATCGCAATTTCGAATGCCCCGATGCCGCGCGCAACATCGTTCCCTGGGCCGTGATCGTGGCGGGCGAGGAGCTGCACAACAATCACCATGCGTTCCCGAGCTCGGCCAAGTTCTCGATCCAGCCGTGGGAATTCGATATCGGTTGGGCCTACATCAAGGTCCTCAGCCTGTTCGGTTTGGCGCGCGTGATTCGCATCGCGCCGGAACCGGCGAAGGTCGCGCCTCGCAAGCACATCGATCTCGAGACGGTGCGTGCGGTGATCGTGAACCGTATGCACGTGCTGCGGGCCTATACGAGCAACGTCACGATCCCAGTGTTCCGCAATGAATTGCGGAAAGCGGGCGGCAACCTGAGCCGCCGCGTGAAGAAGCTGTTGGTGCGCGAGCCGGTGCTGCTCGATCATCAAGCCAAGTCGACCCTGCACGAAGTGCTCGCGTCGAACCACACGCTCAAGACGGTTCACGAATTCCGCGAACGCCTGCGCGTGCTCTGGAACGGCTCCAACATGAGCAACGAATCGTTGTTGCAACACCTGAGGGACTGGATTGCACAGGCTGAGGCCAGCGGCATCAAAGTGCTGCAGGACTTCGCCGCGACGCTGCGCAGCTACTCGTTGCAGCCAGCGTGAGAACAATCGCCTGTTGACGGTTGACCGTTGGCATTAAGAGGTTGGGAGAGGCGCCGCGAGGCGCCTTTCTTGTTTTGGCCCGGTGCCGAGTCGATCAGGAAAATGGTGCCCAGCCCAATAAAAAAGCCCGCCAATGGCGGGCTTTTGTTTTCTTGCTGTGGACCGTCAACCGTCAACGGCCAACTGAGATCACTTGATCTTCGCTTCCTTGTAGGTCACGTGCTTACGGACCTTCGGATCGAATTTCTTCACTTCCATTTTGTCCGGATGGAGGCGCTTGTTCTTGGTGGTCGTGTAGTAGTGACCGGTGCCGGCGGAAGAGACGAGTTTGA
>DASTSB010000475.1:0-5885 GCA_035760885.1 Steroidobacteraceae bacterium
GCGAGATAACAGACCAGATCACGAAAAGAAGGCCGAGCGTGCGGGAATCACATCGTCGACCGTCGAACTGGGAGATTCGAATTTCCAGCCGAGCATATTGGATCACCTCAAAAGCGAGCTGGCGAATCAGAAGCCCGAGGATACTGCTCACATCGAATTCAATCTGTCGCACTTTCGTATTGTCGATGCCTTTCCTCACCGGATGGCTTCGGCGCAAGCAGGAGGTCTTGCGGGCGTCATGGCCAGTTACGGCGTTAGCAGTGTGCAACAAGTCTCGAACGACACCGATGCGATCATTTGTGTCATCTCGGGCACGCTCAACGGAAAACAAGTCGCAGGGGAGGCCGCCACTCCATACAAGACGAACGCGTTGGCTGTTTCGGTTCGCAACGATGCGAATTGGATAGCGGCCGTAAAGGAATCATTGGAACAGGCAGTGCGGCAGCTCTATGAGTCGATCAGATGAATAGCTTAGATCGCCGAGCCGGGGACGTGCCAAGTGCGCCGCGTGCGTTTCGTAGCGACGGCTAAGAAAACTGACGCCACCAATGCGTATCACCATTGGTGGAAGTCGATGCCTTCGGTAGGCGAGGCAAGACATCGATTGGAAGGCGGGTAACAAACTGGGGAGTGGGGGCGCTCTTATGAGCAGCACAACAATTGAGGCGGACGTGCCGTTTGCGGCAACGAACAATGAGTTGCCGAGTTCGCAGCGATTCCAGTTCACGGCAACAGGCGCAGAGTATTTCCGAATTTGGATCGTCAATTTGCTGCTGACGATCGTGACATTGGGAATCTACTCGGCGTGGGCAAAGGTCAGAAAGCTCCGCTATTTCTACGGCAGCACGAGACTCGCCGGTTCCAGCTTTGAGTACCACGGACAGCCGAGACAGATTCTCAAAGGCCGTCTGATCGCGGCGGCATTCATCCTTCCTTACGTCGTGCTCAATAGCGTGAAGCCGCTGTGGGCAATCCCGTTCATCGTGCTCTTTGTCATCGTGACACCATTTCTCGTGGTGAAGTCACGCCGATTTCAAACGCGCATGACTTCGTGGCGAAACATTCGGTTTGGATTTACCGGTACCTACGGCGAGGCAGCCAAAATCTACTTGGGAATGGCACTGCTCATCCCGCTTACGGCTGGTTTGATTGCGCCGTATTGGTTATTCGCCAAGCACCGGTTTGTGATTGGCAAGACGACCTATGGAAAAACGCAATTCCACTTCGTTGCTTCGTCGGCTTCATATTACAGAGCGTATTTGGCTGCGGTAGGTGTTGTGTTGGTGATGATGCTCTCCATTATGCTGTTCGGCGGAGTCGCCGGTTTAATGACGGCGGCGATCGGGACAGGCGGTGAATCCCCATATGCCGCAATGGTCATCACGATTGGGTTGATGGGTATCGGCTACACGCTGGTTTTCGCGACCGTGCACGCGTTGACATTGAACGCAGCACTAACTGGGACCGGGATCGAGGGCAATCGATTGGAGTCGGAGCTATCGATCACGCGCGTCGCTTGGATTTATCTCAGCAGTGCCGTGCTCATCGTTCTCACGTTAGGGCTCTACTTTCCCTGGGCGGTAGTTCGCTTTCGCCGCTACCAATTGAGCGTCTTGACTCTTCACATGTCGGGTAGCTTGAACACGTTCGTCGCAAGCGAGCAGCAGCAGGTATCGGCGACGGGCGAAGAGATGGGCGATCTTCTAGATCTCGACTTCGGTCTTTGAAGAATGAGCCTGCAAGGAACATTCTTCGACGGCAAAACCTCGGCCGCATACGCGGTCGAGGTTTCCTTGTTCTTGGACGGGTCGATCCAAATCCGCGGCGTATCGATCGCATACGACTCCACGCTGCTGGATGCCAAAGTCTCTGAACGAATCGGCAGTACCCTGCGCCGGATCACGTTCAAGGATGGTGCGGTGGTTGAGGTGGCTGATAACGACGCAATCGATCAGTGGTTATCGAAGCTCAATGCCCTTTCGCAGGAACACTTCGTTTCTTCTCTCGAGCAACGTTGGCCGATTGCGATCGCTGCGCTGGTGTTGATCGCGATTGGAGCATTCGCCTTCGTTCGCTTCGGCGTACCAGCGATCGCGAAGCGCATTGCGTACAACACGCCATTGAGTGTCGATGCAGCGATTGGCCAAGGCGGCCTCGAGGCGATGGACAGGGCGTTCTTCAAGCCTTCTGAACTCCCGGCGGACCGCAAGCAGGAAATCGACGAGCGGTTCGAAACGATGACGTCTGAGCTTGGTGACGAGCACGACTACCGCCTGGAGTTTCGTAAGGGTGGTCCGATCGGGCCGAACGCGTTTGCGCTTCCGTCCGGAATCGTCGTCATCACCGATGAGCTGATCAATCTGGCGCAGAACGACGAGGAGATTGTCGCGGTTCTTGCACATGAGGTCGGGCACGTGGTGAATCGTCATTCGCTACGCATGCTGCTCCAGAATTCGGGAACCGCTGCGCTGATGTTCGGGCTGCTCGGCGATGTGGGGTCGATCTCCGGTCTCGCAGCATCCCTGCCGACCGTGATGGTTCACATGAAGCACTCCCGCGACTTCGAGCGCGAAGCGGACGAATATTCGAGAGCTTGGCTCCGCGAACATGGAATCGCAACGTCTCGCTTCGGCAATTTGCTCAAGCGAATCGAACAGCAGCAGGGGGATGGAAAGCGCTCGGGAGCTTTCAGCTATTTCTCGTCTCATCCGAGCACGCAGGAGAGAGCTAAGGAGCGTTGAATCAAAACGCAGCCTGGCACTTTGCTGATTTCGGTTTGAAGATATGGAATCGAATAGCGCATGGATGTATGTTCCGCAACCGCAGCACTCGGTAGGGCAGCTGGCATTGATCCATTCCCGAGAAAATCAGAATCGAAAAGGAGGCTCGCAATGTGGCGTTCAGCGTCTGTGATCTTAGCGGCGGTTGGTTTGTGTGCGTGCGCGAGCGAGCCGGAGGAAGTCACCGCGAACTTGAAAATCGCGACCGATGAGGCGCAAGTGAGTCGATGCGACTATGTCGGCACGTTCAAAATGAACTTCAAGGAAGACGGCATCGACCAGTCGCTCGCTTCTTATAAAGAGAGAATGCGCAGCAACAAGGAGTTCCGCAGGGTGGCAAGCAAGGGCGCGAATGTCATCCTCAGAGTTGACTCGAAACCTGCCCCGCTCGTGCCGGTGAAGGCGTATAGCTGCGATCCGGGTGAGCTTGCTCCGCATCGGTTTTGAATGCTGAGCCTTTCGCCCGAAGAAGGATTCGGACGCAACACAAAGTGCGCCGGCGGACGGCAAATGCTCGGAAGCGAAAGCGCGTGCCCTGACTTACGTCCGGTTTACGCCTTGTGTGCTCAGGCTTGGTACCTCTTTATCTTCGCCACCTGCTCCGTGCACTCTGTGTCCCTCCGTGGAAAAATTCCGTCTCAATTTGCGATTTGCTGAGGCGCAGCGGCTTCGGTTGCAGCAATGGGGGCCGCTGCTTCGGAATTCTCGCTCGGCGGTGCCGGCAACTGCTCCGCAGTGAGCACTGCCATGTTCACCACGGCCGGGTCATCACGCAGTTTGATGTAGAGGCCTTTATCGATCGGCCGAGGCACGGGCAGCGAGCGACCGGGGAAGCCATCAGGCACCTCGACTGCAGTTTTGAAATCCGGATCGGCGGCGACCGAGTCGACAAGGAATAGCTTCGAGCCCGTGAGCTTGCACTTTTCCTCGGCAGAGGCTGGGCACTGCAACGTTTCTAAAGTGGGCAACCGCACCAGCGTGCCCAACTGCATCCAGTCCCCCGCGACGCCCTTGTTAACGACTCGAAACTTAAGTGGGCCGAACGCGGAAAAACCAAATGCTTGCTCGGGATCGAATGTCGCAACGGCGACCTTTGCATCTGCAAGTGCGAGCCCGCGGTTCGTGAGCGTGAGCGCAGTCGAGAAAGCCTCATCGACACTGGCCACCTCGATGCTCGCGTCACGACTGAACGTGGCTGGCAACTTCGCACGCACGGAGAAAACAAGCTTCGCGTCCTGGGGCAACTGATTTTCGCCGGCGAGCTGAACGTTGCTCTCCTGAGTGTGCTGCGAAAGTCGCACGCTCTTACCGAGTAACTCCACACTCGGGCGCGGTGCAGTGATCGCGACGTTCACTGGAAAGGTTCTTCCGTCGCGCAGCCTTACGCTCGCCTTGATCTGCTCTCCAGGCGCCAGGGATGTCACTGCTGCGATCGGTGAATCGGGCGATGCATCGCTGTGGGCGCTTGGATCGACAGCTGCTTCCATTGGCATCGAGTCTGCGGCCGGAGCAGAGCTGGACTGCGCTGGTACGAATTCGACGCCTTTCAGCGTGAGGCTCGCAACATCTGTGAGTCGACTACCTTTAAGCACGCCCGCAGTCTCGCCCGCATGCAGAGAGAACATTTCAAAGCGGCCTGCTTCCGGATATGTGCGAAATTCCAGCGTTTTGGGTTCGGCACTTCCGTATTGCGATACCAGCAACGTGAGCGGGCCGGGTTCTGCCTGCTGCAGCGGTAAGTTGATCTGCACTTCATTCGCTTTAACAGGCGACCACTCGACACGCAGCTCCTTGCCGCTTGGATCTTTGGCCATGATGCGATCGATGCACGCGATGCTGCCGGCTTGCAGGTGCAAAGTGTTCTCGCGGCCGACAATCAAAGAGCCGTCGTCCGTCGGTGCGGGCGCCCATGCCTGCGTGTTCGCATTCACAAGTTGAAAGCCGGGCCCCTGAAATTTCTCGAAACCCCAGTAGCCGTGGAGCGAACCTTGAAAGCGATCCTTCAGGCTCGCACTCGACAGCGGTGATGTGTCGACCACGAACCCACCTTGCGATGCATCTGCAGTTGCGGGCAAATCGATCACTTCGCCATCTTTGCCCGTTACACGCAGGAAGGTGTCATGCGCGTACTCGGTGGAGAACACGAGCGGTGCGCCCTCCACTGGGAGGATCAGCGAATTGCGCCGCGCGCAGTAAATATCCGCCGGGCTGACTGCGTGAAGCGGAGGTGGCAACGCCTTTTCGATCGCGGGCAGCGACGCAACCAGCACCGATTTCGGATCTTGAAACGAAGGCGCAGTGTTCAAGGTCAGCGTGAGCTCATTGCCAAGCGCGGTGGCGAGTGCCGGGATGTATTGATAGTTCGCGACACCAAAGGAATCGAAGAGGCGGCCCAAGTCACGCAGCGTCGCGAGGTATGGACTGTAGTAGCCGTAGCTCATCTGCGGGGTGGCGCTCGCTGCGATCACGAGGTCGCTTGCAGGCCCCGTGGTGAGCGCTTCGACGATCGAGACACTATGGCCATCGTTGAGGATGAGAGTGTCTTGACCTTGCATCAAACATGGCGCCTGTAGTTGAGGCAATCGATCCAGACATTTCTCATCGACGCGGATGCCGAGACTGCGTGCGAGTAAAGGAGTGGTGTCTTTCAGCACTGCCGGGTTCGCGGCGTTCAGTCTGCGAATAGCTGCGAGATAGCGCTCCAGGCGCGAGCGATCGAGCGTCGCTTGGTTCAACTCTTGCGATGCGCGCACGAAGGCACCGGGCCGAGCGCGTACTGCATTTACGAGCGTCTTGAAATCCCCGCCGGTTTCCGGCGCAAGGAAGATCAAAGCCTGTTGGGCGCCTTCAGGCACCGTCACCGTCAAGCGCCCATCGGCACATGCCTTCTTATGTGTGCGGCAACTGAAAAACCATTTCTTCGGCGGCGGATTCGTAGGGCCGCGCAGAAAGCCGACAATCATTAAATAGCTCTCAGCTTGGTTCTCCGGAAAATCAGCTTTCACGTAGAGTTTGTCGCCAGGAGCCAGATGCGGTGCTTGAGCAATCGGCAGAGTGGCATCGCCCCGAGAAACCGCGGCTTCGAGCGTGGGACCGATCAGATCG
>DASTSB010000476.1:0-7254 GCA_035760885.1 Steroidobacteraceae bacterium
TTGTCGACGTCGATATCTTCAGATTCGACGGCGGCACCATCTTCTTCGTCTTCGAAGTCGTCGGCTTCCGGCTTCTCGCTCATCGATGCAGGACCGCAGCTAAGAATCAATGAAGGCAGGAACGGCGCGAGTATATCGACATGCAGTGGCAAACAATCAATAGGGCAATGCTCGGTACTGCGTGCAGGACCAGAGATGTGACGAACGTATTACTTCGCGCAGCCTGCAGCTTGGGCTAGGCCAAGATCGTTGGCTAATCAACTTCAGCCAATGATTTCATTGAGTTGGAAAATCGGCAGGAGCATGGCGAGCACGATCAGTAGGACGAACCCTGCCATCACGACGATCATCAACGGCCCGAGCAATCCGACGACCGCCCCAAGGATCGAATCCATTTCGCGTTCTTGATTGGTCGCCGCTCGGTCCAACATTTCTTCTAAGTCGCCGCTGGTCTCGCCGCTTGCGATCAAATGAATCATCATCGGCGGAAAGATCTTGGGCGCGCCGAGCGACTTGCCGATCGGGGCGCCTTCGCGGACGCGAGCTGCTGCATCTTCCACCGCATCCCGCATCGGTAAATTCGTCACGACCTCACCGGCAATTCGCAATGCTTCGAGCACCGGAACGGAGCTCGAAGTCAGCGTCGAAAAGGTGCGCGCAAAACGCGCGGTATTCGTTCCCCGCACGACGCGACCGACGAGCGGCACGCGCAATAAGAAGCCATGAAAGCGGCGGCGGGCGGCGGGATCACGTAGCCAACGTTTAAAGCCGTAGCCGGCTAAAAACAACAGAATCGCCAAGATCCAGCCGTACTGGCGCACGAAATCGGAAATGCCGATCAGCGCGCGCGTGAGGAAAGGTAGTTGCGCTTTCGAATTCTCGAACTGCACCACAATCTTCGGTACGACGAACGTGAGCAACAGGAACACGATCCCGATGCACACCACGAATAGCATCAGGGGATAAAGCATCGCGTTGATCGTTTTGCTGCGCAGTTGCTCGCGCGCTTCGGTGTAGTCAGAAAGGCGCTCGAGTACCGTATCTAAATGCCCGGATTGCTCGCCCGCAGCGACGGTGGCGCGATAAAGCTCAGGGAACACCGTAGGAAAATCTGCTAAACCGTCAGCGAGAGGATGGCCCTCCATGACCTTCGCGCGCACACCCATGATGATGCTGCGAATACGCGGCTTCTCCGTCTGTTCTGAAACAGCAAGCAGTGCTTCTTCGAGCGGCAGTCCCGAACGGACCAGCGTTGCGAGCTGGCGCGTCATCATCGCGAGGTCAGCAGGGGATGCGCCGCGACGGAAACTGAATCGCGCCCGATCGCGCTTGCTCTCGTTCTGGGAGACTTCTTGAACGTTGACCGGAAGCAGGTTCTGGTCGCGCAGAAGTTGACGCACTTGCCGGGCAGTGTCGCCTTCCAGAACGCCTTTGCGTTCGCGTCCGGAAACATCGACTGCTGTGTATTCGAAGGCACCCATTGCGAATGTTGGCGGTTGACCGTTGTGGGTTGAGGGCCAGATCGTCTTTCCGGCCGTCAACGGATATCCGTCAACGGCCAACGCTTCAGTCTTCTCTCGTCACCCGCAGCACTTCTTCCAGCGTCGTGACACCGGACAAGATTTTAGTGCGGCCGTCGTCGCGAATGCTTGGCGTGAGGGTGCGGGCGTAGCGTTCGAGTTCATGCTCGCCGGAGCCGTCGTGAATCATGGTCCGCATGGTGTCGTCCACGAGCACGAGTTCATGAATGCCAGTACGGCCTTTGAAGCCTAGCGTTGCATCCGAGGAAGGACGGTACAGCGTAGGCGAGGGCGCATCGGCAGGAATGTTTAGTAGCCGCCGTTCGTAATCGCCCGCTACATACGGCTCGCGCGTTGCTGGATTCAGGACGCGCACGAGGCGTTGCGCCAACACGCCGATCAAGCTGGATGAGAGCAGGAATGGCTCGACACCCATATCGCGCAATCGGGTTACCGCTCCGACGGCCGTGTTGGTGTGAAGCGTTGAAAGCACCAAGTGGCCGGTGAGCGAGGCTTGCACGGCGATGTGCGCCGTCTCTAGGTCGCGGATTTCGCCGATCATCACGACGTCTGGATCTTGGCGAAGAATCGCACGCAGCCCACGCGCGAACGTCATTTCGACCTTGGTGTTCACCTGAGTTTGGCCGATGCCGTCGATGTAGTACTCAATCGGGTCTTCGACCGTCATGATGTTGCGAGTGTTGTCGTTGATGCGCTCCAGCGCCGCATACAACGTGGTCGTTTTACCGGAGCCCGTTGGGCCGGTGACCAAGATGATGCCGTGAGGCTTGTGGATGAGTTCATCCATCATGGTCCGCGTGCGCGGATCCATTCCTAAGGATTCCAATTCCAGGCGACCGGCTTGCTTGTCCAGCAAGCGGAGCACCACACGTTCGCCATGACCGGCGGGAATCGTGGAAACGCGAACGTCGACAGCGCGACCTGCGACCCGCAGCGAAATGCGGCCGTCCTGGGGCAAACGCTTTTCGGCGATGTCGAGTTTGGACATCACCTTGATACGCGAGACGACGAGCGCAGCAACGGCTCGCCGCGACTGCAGAACTTCGCGCAACACGCCATCGACACGAAACCGAACCACGAGCCGATTTTCGAAAGGCTCGATGTGAATGTCCGATGCGTTGTCTTTAACGGCCTGCGTGAGGATCGCGTTGATTAGTTTGATGATCGGCGCTTGATCGTCGCTTTCGAGCAAGTCGGAAGGCTCGGGAAGATCTTGGGCAAGATGCGCAAGATCCGTGTCGTCTTCCATCCCGCCGACCATTTGCATTGCCGTATTCGTGCCGCCCTCGTACTGAGCGCGCAGCAACTGTTCGAATGCTTCGGCGTCGACTCGGCGCAATTGCAAAGGCATCCCGAGCACGCGACGCACCTCGGCTACGCTCGCGGGCTGTGCACCGGCACGGTAAACAGCTTCGGCAACGCCGTTTTCAACCTTTTGGATCAGCACGCCATGACGCTTACAGAACGCGAACGAAAGTAGCTGGTTGGCGTTCTGCGGTGCTGGCGCGTCGGCCGGCCGAGTCGGAGCCTCGGTGCTCATGCGTGACTATTCTCCGTGCGGACGCAGATCGACGGCCGAGTCTGGCGATTTCACGTCAGGCGGCCGTGCTTCCGGTTGGGATGACGGACTTTGAGTTTCCGGAGGCGCAGTCTGTGACTGCGGCTGTGCGCCTTCAGTCAGTGGCGCGGTTTGTACCTTAGGAACCGTGTTCGGCGCTGGCGGCGCTTCACCCGCTGTCGGATCGGCATACTTCGAGAGTTCCTCGATCGGCGGCAGCAATGGCTGACGTTCGCCGGGGAGCAGCGTGACGCGTCCTTTGCGGCGAGCCAGCTGCTGATCGCGCATCACGTTGTACTTCGCATTCGTTTCGAACGCGGCTGCAACGCCGTCGCGCAAGATCGTCGGGCGGATAAACACCATCAGATTGCTCTTCTCCTTGGTGCCGCTGCGCGTTTTGAACAATTCCCCGATGAGCGGAATCGAGCCCAAGATCGGTACGCGATTCTCGCCCTCGCGCGCGGTGTCGGAGATCAATCCGCCGAGCACGATCACTTGACCATCTTCGACCAGCACCTTGGTCGTGATGGTGCGCTTGTTCGTCACCAAATCGACGGCGCCTTGCACGCCTTGGCTCACACCTGACGATTCCTGTTCGATCTTCAACATGACGGCATTGCCTTCGTTGATCTGCGGCGTGATCTTCAGAATCGTGCCGACCTCTTCACGCTGGATGGTCTGGAACGGATTAACGATGCCGTTATTGTTCGTGCCGGTCCCGCCGCCGCTCGTGTATTGGCCGGTGACGAAGGGAATCTCTTGCGCGACTTTGATTTCGGCTTCTTCGTTATCCAACGTGATGACCGAGGGTGTCTGCAATATGTTGGTGCTCGAATCGCCGCGCAACGCGCGCAACAGCACTGCAAAGTTCACCGCACCGTCTTGGAATCGGCCCGCACCCAAGGTGAGTCCCTTCGGAATTCCCGTCGCGAGCGCTTGACCGCCCTGCGCGATCGCCGCGCCGATGCTGCCGATGCTGGCGCTACCTACGTCTTGGTTGAAGGTGCCGATCGGAACGGTGTTGCCGCTTGAGTCGCTGCCGTCGATCGCCCAGTTCACGCCGAGTTCTGCGGCCTTGTTCGCACTCACTTCCACGAGGATGGCTTCGACGAGCACTTGCAGACGCCGAATGTCGAGCTTATCGATTACCGACATGATCTGGCGCATCACCTTCGGCGGCGCGGTGATCACGAGTGCGTTGGTCTGCTTGTCGGCCCAAATCGTCACGCTGCGATCTGCCGCGGCGGCGCCACCTGCAGGAGCAGGTTGGCCAGGCGTCGCTTGCGCGATGCCCTGAACTTGCTCCTTCAGTTTGCCCGCGATTTCTTCGGCATCGGCGTAGTTGAGGTAACGGACTTGCGTATCGCCGCCACTTTCGAGTGGGGTATCCAAATGCGTGACCAGCGTCTTCAGGCGCAGACGTTGCGAGCTCTCGCCGCTGATCAACACGCTATTGGTGCGGTCGTCCGCAACGAGTTTGGCCGCGGAGCTGCCGGCTTCCTGTTGTGCGCCGGGACCGGAGAACAGTGTGTTCACGACGCGCACGATTTCTCCGGCGCTCGCATTCTCCAAACGCACGATGTCGATGTCTTCGTCGCCTTGCTGATCGATGCGATGAATGATGCGCATCATGCGGTTCACGTTTGCCGCGCGATCGGAAATGATCAGCATGTTCGAGGCGGGGTAAGCCGCGAGGTGCCCATATTGCGGAATCAGAGGCCGCAAGATCGGGACCAGCTGCGCGGCACTGACGTTGCGCACGGCAATCACCTGCGTGACGACTTCATCCGACGTCGAGCTCACGTGATCGGGTAGATCGTCCCCGGGTACCTGCTTCGCGTTCGCATCGGGAATGATTTTGATGACGTTGCCCGAGGGGACCGCGACGAATCCGTGCACCTGCAGAATCGACAAGAACGCCTGATAGAAAGCGTCCGGAGACATCGGCGTGGAGGAAAGGATCGTCACCTGAGCGCGCACGCGAGGATCGACGATGAAAGTCTTGCCTGTGATGGTGCTAACGGCCTCGATGATGCGCGACAGATCCGCGTCTCTGAACGAGGGCGTGATCGTCGGTTGGCCCTGATTTGCCGCAGGCTGCTGAGCCGAAACGGTGGCGCACACGAAGAGCGCGGCGAGTACGAGCCAGTGGCGCTTTGTATGCTGGGTCGGTCGTGCGACTCGGTGCCCGTTGGGTATCGCGAAGGTCGTCATTGACGGTCCTTGGGCTGGGTTCTCATTCGGTCAGTCTTCGTCAGGTGGAATCGGCTTAAGCGGCCGGTCGAACGGCTTCGGGTCCGGCGGCGCATTCGGATCGGGCACGCTGAGCTGCGCAAAGTTCAACGTAAGATCCTGAGTCTGACCGTTACGTTCGACCGATACTGTTACACGGTCCGCGCTCCCCATAGTGTTAAAGATCTCGGGTGCACGCTGTGGATCGTCGAGAGGCGTGCCGTTGATCGCGAGCACGAGATCGCCCGGTTGCAGCCCTAGGCGAGCGAATTGTTGCCGATTGCGACCTGGGTACACGCGATAACCGCGCTGCACGCCGTTTGCGAACACGGGCTGCGGACGCACGATTTCGGCCAACGCAGCCGGATTGGTTTCGGCGATGCGCCGGATGTTTTCCACCACCTGATTCTGCGGCGCCGGTGCAGCTGGGCGATTGATCATCCCGGCGGCGAGTTCACGCGGCAGCGCCAGCGTCTCTAACTGGCCGTTACGATCCAAGATCACGCGATCGAAATACACCTGGTGCAGACGTATTCCAGGCCGGACTGCGTCACCCACTGCATAGACGTTCGCGTTCTGTGCGGACTCGCCGATGATCGCCATGCCCTTGGCAGGATCCGCTGCTGCAAAGACGGCGCTCAGCACGAGGTTCGCCTGAGAGGGTGGTGCGTTTTCGGGGTTCTGAGCCGCCTCTGCTTGCGCAACACCGAACAGATGCGCATTCACGATCGCGGGGACGTCGACGCTCTTCGGCTTGGAGCTCAACGCGGTGGTTGAGGGCGTGATCGTGATCGGATTGGTGTCGGGCTTCGGTTCCAGCAGCAGCCAAGTGATTTGTACAAATTCCCAAGCGATCGCGACAATCAGCACAACGGCCAATACGCGCGGCATCGTGCGGCTGGCGCGCTCAAGCCACTGCTGCGGTGAGAGCTCCTGAAATTCGCGCAGGGTGGTTGATAGTGACATCAGCACTGCGCTGGCCGGCTGGTGTGAATGAACCCGGCCCATACAAAGCGAGCGCCGAGCAAACGCGAGGTTTGCGGTCGCACGTGGATGAGCACTGCCGACTTTGCATTCATGAATGATTCGTTATTGCCAGCGCCAAAGCTGCGCCGCGCATGATAAAGAGTCGCCATAGTTTGTCACAAGGGATTGTTCCGGCTGGCTAAATGTCCGGAAAGCGGCTGCGCTTACGGCGCTGCCGCAACGCTTAGGACCGGTTCCCGGTCAGCCGGTTCAAGGCGCGCCACGATATACCCATCACGCTGCATTGAAACCTGTCGCTAATGCCCGAATCTCTGGGCCGGATCTCTCATCGACCGCGAGTGTAGTGCGTCGGAATGCGCTGACTGCGATTCGTGTTCCCGAACGTCGGCTGGACGATTTGATGTGTCACTGCATGAGAACGAGCTGGAACGTCTTCGACGACAAGCAACGTACATGGCGAGAATTTCAGCGATTGAACTGGGTTTGAACTGCGTCACAAATTGCGTTGGATGCTGCCTTGTAATGTCTAGCTTTCCACCCTATAAAGCATTTCAACTGGCAAAGCGTCGACGTTAGATGGCGGAAGAGAGCACACGACATGAACGCGGGCTGGTCACTGAGGAAGCCGAGCCGAAGCTCAAGCAACCGCCGCTGTACCAGGTCGTATTGCTGAACGACGACTACACTCCGATGGAGTTCGTCGTGGACGTTCTGGAAAGCATCTTTTCCATGGATCGTACGACGGCGACGCGCGTCATGCTGGAGGTTCACACCCGAGGCAAAGGCGTCTGCGGCGTGTACACATACGAAATCGCCGAGACCAAAGTTGCCCAGGTCACGACCTACGCCCGGCAACATCAACATCCTCTCCTGTGCACCATGGAAGAGACTTGAGCAACGGCGCGGAACCAACACCCCCCTTTGCTGAGTCTCATA
>DASTSB010000477.1:0-2806 GCA_035760885.1 Steroidobacteraceae bacterium
CGTCGCAAATCATGAGCTTGAGCTTACCGTTCGTCAACGGTTGAGCTGTTGCGGTTGCGCTCGCCATTGCTGTCCCTCGTTACAGTCTTGTTTCGGTTATGCGGCAACGGCGCGCTCGGTCGCCGGCAGCCAAATCTTGAATTTCGAGAATCGGCCCCCTGCCGATGCCAGTCCGACGCGGCCGCCCAGTTCGGCCACAAGGATTCGCACTAGATCCATCCCCGCACCGCGGCCCGCGTCGGTGGTGACGCGATCTGCAGTCGAGAAACCGGGGCGGAAAATCAAGGCCATCGTCTGACGCGGATCGAGCAGCGCGGCCTGTGCTTGTGTGATCAGACCACGTTGCACCGCCACCTCTTTGATGCGCTCGAGCTGCAAGCCGCGACCGTCGTCTTGGACGACGAGTTCGTAGCCTTCGTTACCGCGCTGATGGAATTCGACTGCCAGCGTTCCCGTGGCCGACTTACGCGATTTCGCGCGCTCGTTCGGATCTTCGATGCCGTGAACCACTGCATTGCGAACCAGCTGAATCGTGATGTCTTTGACCGCACGGCGATAGCTTTCCGGCACCGCTTCCAAGCCGGTGCAGCGCAGCGCGACCTGCTTGGACTGGCTGCTCGCGACACGAGCGGCGAGATCTTCGAGCGTGCGTTCCAATCCCGATGCAGCTTCGCCGGAATCGCTCGCGCGCGCTGTCGGAGCGGCTTCGGGAGCGGGGCTTTCGGCTTTGCCGGCGAGCCATTGGTCGACCTTTGCAGCTTCGACTTGGCCGCCTGCGGTGCGGCGCGTTGCGATCGCTTGGTGCAAGTCGACGAGCCGACCCAGCATTTCGCGAACCTGCGCCAAGTGGTTGAAGAGATCGTCTAGCTTGACGACGAGCGGCAGGAAGTCGCTGCCCGAAAGTGTCGAACGGCCCTTCAAATCGTTGAGAGACTCTTCGAAGGCGTGAGCTCGCTGCTCCACCGTCTTCAAGCCGAGAGCCGAAGCTTCGCCCTTGACCGCGTGCACCTGACGATAGATGCCGTCGATCTTGGCGCGGAACGCAGATTCCTCGCGCGCCGGTTCCTTCAAGATCGAGTTCACCATCTTGAGCGACACATCCGCGTCCGTGAGGAACCCCGTCAAGCTGTCTGGCTCGACGTGCAGGATGCGCAACAACAGATCGAGCTGCGCTTGCGCCTTTTCTTGCGACTCTTGCAATTCGCGCGAGAGCATCACGCGCTTGGTGACGTCGTTGACCGTCACGAGCAAGTGCGAAAGGTTGTTGCCTTCGGACTTTACGCGGTTGAAATCGAATTCGAGGAAGTGCGTGTCGAAACCGCCGGCCGGGTTATCGAAGTGCACTTCGACCTCGTTCAACGGATTGATGGTCTTGACCAGCTTTTCGTTGACGCGTTCGCCCCAGAGCAGCGCCACGTAGTCCATCGCGGTCTTGAGCGTCTTCTCCGGAACGATGCCCTTGAGCAGCGAATCGAAGGTTTGGCCGGCAAAATCTTCGCGGCGGAAGATCGAGTTCAACGCCATCGAACGCTCGGTTCCGATCTTCAGGTCTTTGTCGAGCAGGAACAGACCTTCGTTCACAGTGCGCAGAATGTCAGCCGTTTCTTTGCGTGCACGATTCGACACGGCTTCGTCGTTGCGCATGTTGCGGGCGAAGTAGAAGAAGATCGCGCCAAGCAACAACGCGGCTGCGGCCATACCGCCGACTTGCACGCCGCGCAGTACTGCAGCGCGGTGATCGCTATCGGCTTCGACTTTCGCGCCCAGTTCGCCCATGGTGCGGCCCAACTGTGCGTACGAAGCGGCGCCGAATTCATTCAACTTCTGCACGGCCTCGACCAGGCGCTTGCCGCGCGGGCTGTATTGAACGCCGACCGGACCCGTGGGCGCAGCAGCTGCAGCTTTACCTTTCTCAGCCGCCGGCGGTGCGACAGGCATGGCGGGCTCCGCCGGGTACGGCGAACCTGCGAATCGCAAGATGGGGTCGAGTTTCTGTTTGTACGCTTCCCACACCTTCACGGTTGCCGCCACTGAGGCCTGCGCCTCGGCGCTGCTCAGTGAACCGACGGAGATGACATCGCCCGATGGGGTGGAGATCATGCCGCCGCCGGCAAGACCACTCAGCGCGTGGTCATAGATGTTTGCCGCTTTGCGCAGCGCTTCGAGATCGTCATCGATCTTCGCGCCTTGCTGCAGTTTCTCGCCGAGCGCGACACCCGCTTCATAGACGGCGCGTGGCTGAGTTTGCTGCTGCGACAGGAATTTCACGGCCGCGACGCTTTCGGCGAATTGCCCGGCGGTGCCGTGGTTGTACGCGAGAATGATGGCGTTAAACACCAGAAAGCCGGTGATCGCCCAGACGATTCCCTTGTACCGACCTAAATCTAAGATGCCCATGAACAGTCCCCTATGACCGAAGAATCGACGTATCGCAGTTCTTGAGTGTCGATGCGTCGCGTGCCGAACCCCGTCTCACATACGAATAAACAAGACTCCGAGACTCGGCGAACCGTGCTCGTATCTGACAATAAGCTGCGTTCAGGCGCTCGAACCAGTTCCCGTTTTCCAAATCCAGAAACTTGCGCCAGTTCAAACTTTCGAGCAGAAAGCTGCGTGATTAGGCGCCTCCAATCTGCGCATTTGTCTGATTGCCACTGCAGCGCAGGCCCTAATCTAGAGCTTTTCCATCGCGCGGGCAGCGGGGTTCACCACAGTGCATTGCTGTGACGGCGCCGCAACAACGGGGGGCGACGGGCATAATCCGCCGGCTGCAAAAGGCCGCGGATACCGCTATCGGGCGCCTGAC
>DASTSB010000478.1:0-5846 GCA_035760885.1 Steroidobacteraceae bacterium
GTGAAAACCAAAATCGCCCGGATGACGGCTCACGAGAGAGTGGGTACTGCGAAAGTGCGCAATGACCTTCGCACTTGACGCGCAAAGCGCTTTCACGTCATCGCTCCATCACTTTTTTTGCCATGCCATGATCCTGACACCGCATTTCGTCTTCCTGCACCTGCACAAGTCCGGCGGAACCTTCGTCAACGAGTTTCTGATCCGCTTCGTTGCGGGTGCAAAGCAAGTTGGATATCACCTGCCGCGTTCGCTGATTCCAGCACCTTACGTGCATCTTCCAATCCTCGGCTTCGCGCGCAGCCCGTGGAGTTATTACGTTTCCTGGTATGCGTTTCAGCGCTCGCGTCCGCAACCCAACGCACTCTTTCAAACGCTGAGCAAGAATGGCTCACTGGATTTCGCGCACACCATCGAGCGCATGTTGAACCTGGCGGACGATGGCCCGCTTCTCGATGAGGTGCTCAGCTCGCTTCCCAATCAATACACGGGTCGCGGGCTCAATCTGCCCGCTTTTGCGCTCGCACCGATTCGCGATTCGGGCTTGGGATTTTTCAGCTATCTGTTCCAGTACCTGTTCGGTACCGACACGCGCGCGGCTCGCATCGAGAAAATGGAACAGCTTAGGGAGAAGCTGCCATCGATGTTGGACGCAGTTGGTGTTTCGTTATCGTCCGAAGCGCTCGCCTACTTGCAGACGGCACCGCGGGCCAACAGGTCGGAGCACAAAGAGGTGGCAACTTATTACGATGCCGGATTGAATGATTTGGTGAGGCGTAAGGACGCGCTGATCATCGATCGGTTCGGCTACAGCAACCTGTAGTCACGCGGCTTCCATCGCCACACGGAAATCGCCGATCGAAGCGATGATGTCGGCAAGGGCAAGCCGTTCCGCTTCGGTGAGAAACGGATTCCACAAATCGAAGATCAGCACGACGCGGATACTCGAACTGCGGTTCCACGCTTCATGTTCATACGTGTCGTCAAACACCACGATCCGGCCTTCTTGCCACTCGTGAATCTCGCCTGCGACATTGAGGGCGCAGTCTCTCGGCACGATCAGCGGCAAGTGCGCGACGATGCGCGTATTAGTCACGCCTCGATGCGGCAGTAGGTGCGTGCCGGCCGTGAAGACCGAAAACAGCACTTCGGGCCCATGCTCGCGCACGCGCGACAACGGCACCGAATCGAGTGCGGCCGCCGTGCGCGGACAGCGCGCGCAGTTGTCCTCGCGACGCACTCCGTGACGATAGAAGTAATAGCCGTTCCAACTCGGCTCGATCCCGCGCAAATTCTCGCGTTCGAGTTCGGTACTGGTGAATACGCGCTCGCTCTGCGACACAGACGGCAACAGCTTCATCAGTTCTTCGCGAATTGCACCGGTTTCGGCCTCGAACTGCGGAATCCACGGAAACAACTTGAGATCGAAATACGGATAGGGCGGCAGATCGGGAAAATAGAAGAACGTCGGGCGTTGCCGCTCATCGAGATACTGCGGCGCTTCCTCGCGCAGGTAGATGCGCAACGCACGTTCGACTCGCTTCAATTCGCCGGCGCCATATTTCTCCCGCAAGGGCACAAGGAAAGACTCGAAGGTCTGCGTGCGCAACGCGCGCACGGTGCGCACGGCGTTCTCAACCAAGGGCCGCAGCAGTGGAGGCGTTGTACTCGGGTTTTCCCATCGACCTTGTGCTTGCGCATCGTTCAGCGCTCGCGCGTACTGAATCACCGCTTGGTCGCGATTGCCCGCGCGCTCCAGCGCAACGCCATAGTGCAGCCGAGTCACGTGCTGGCTCGGCTCTAAGCCAACCGCCGCTCGATGCATCTTCAAACCCGCATCGACGTTGCCTTGGGCGTCGTATACACGAGCGAGGTAATGGTGCGCTAAAGCGTGCTGCGGGCTCGCTCGTGCTGCGCGTTCGAGCGCTTGCTGGGCGTCAATCAAATTATTGGTTCTGAGTCCAATCATCCCCAGCACGACGAGCGCTTCGGCATCCTCGGGCCGTTGCTCGAGACGCTTGTGTACCAGCGCCTCTGCTTCGGTCAGGCGGCCTTGATGGAACAGCTGCAGCGCGTCAGTGCTCACGGGGTTTTCTCGATGCGAACGGCAAACTCAGGCGCGTAATATAGGCCTATGGCGATTCACGAGCTCAACCATTTCATCCGCACGTACGATCAGGATCTCGATCCGCAGCTGTGCGAGCAAATGATCGCTTCATTCCACGCGCTCGCTCGTTTTCAGAAGCGTAACGGGCGTGGCGTACGTGCGGGCTTGGAAGGCTCGGCATGGACCGAGCTCAATGTGAGCAAGCTGTCGGATCCCGGCTTTCAGAACATGTTTCGCACGCAGATCGATCGCGCGCTCGAGCGCTACAACGCCGATGTGGGGTTGCAGATTGCCGTGCCGAACTCGCCATTGATCTCTGAGCTCATGATGAAGCGCTATCAACCCGGCGGCGAAGAAGGATTTCAAACCCACTTCGATGCGATCCATCACGTCGCGAACCGATACATGGTGCTCCTGTGGTATTTGAATGATGTCGCGGAAGGCGGCGAAACCCGCTTTCCGCAACTGAACATTTCCATTCAAGCGCGTGCGGGCCGCCTGCTGATGTTCCCTCCTTATTGGATGTACCAACACGAAGGCGTGCCGCCGCGGTCGGGCGACAAGTACATCATCTCTACTTATTTATTGTTCGTGGACCCGCGCACGGCAGGGCAAGCCGCCGGACCGGTCGTGATGTAGAGACACCTTGGATGCCGACCGCTGCAACTTGCGAACGCGGCCGGCCGCAAGTTCAAGCACGTACCGGGTTCTTCGCGGCGCCAAGGCGATGCGCCAAGGTTTGACTGCGTGCCGATACAAAAGCACCCGCCCTTCGCCGTCCAAGAACAGTACGTCGATCGGGAATCGCATCGCGAACGTATGGATGCTCCCGCCCGGCGCCAACCACAGTCCTTCCTCTTCATCCATGCGGCTCATATCCAACAGGCCGATCAATCGCGACAGAAACGTGTTGGCTACGCGCACCTGAGCTGCGATGAGCTCGCCTTGGTCAGAAACGACGGCTGTTTGCATGTCTACATCAACTTGAAGGCGCCGGAGTCGATGAGCTGAATCACGATCGGAAAGCCGATGATGATGAAGGTAATCGGAAATAGGAGCGCGATCAGGGGAAAGAGCATTTTCACTGGGGCCTGGTTCGCCAGCTTCTCGGCACGCAAGAAGCGTTCTTGGCGACGCATGCGCGCTTGATCGGCCAAGACTTCTCCCAACGAGCCGCCGGTTTCTTCCGCTTGAATGACGGAGGCGGTGAAGTTGGTGACTGCGGGAATCACTACGCGGGAGGCCATCCGATCCAACGCTGCTCGTCGTGACACACCGGTGCGTACCTCACGCAGGCAGCGCGAGAATTCTTGTTTCACCGGTCCGTCGTGCAATTGCTCCATCGCTTGTTCCACCGCGGCTGTGAAAGTCAGACCGGCTTTCATACCCAGGACCAATACGTCCAAAAAGAACGGAAATTCTTTTTCGAACCGCGCACGTCGACGTTTCGTGGCATCGCGCAGCCAGATATCTGGATACAGATACGCGAACGGCACGAGCGTCGCGATGAGCGTGACGTAGAGCGAATCGCGGACGTCCAGCGCAAAGACGATGTAGAGGGCGAGAACCAAACCCAACGTGCAGGCAACACGGCGGATCACCAGGAATTCTGCGGGGGTGATCAGATAGCTCGCTCCGGCAGCGTTGAGGCGGGTCTGAAGCACTTCACGTTTGTAGGACACCAGCGACTGGTCAGTGCCGGATGCGTACCAACGCACCAGTGGATATAAGAGACGCAGCACAGGCGGAAGCCGGTCGCGCCAAGCCACATCGCGTGTTTGCGGTTCGGCTGGGCGCTGCTTCAGTACCCAAGGCAGCAGCAGGATCGACGCACACGAGAGTGCGGCAAGCACGCAGATGAGCACGATCATGTTCGTGGTCCCTCACACATCGATGTTCACGATCTTGCGAATCATCCACGCCGCGATCGCCATCATCACCGCAACCACGGCCAGCACGATCCAGCCATACCACTCGGTAAACAGCAGGCTCATGCGCGCGGGCTGCTGTTGATACAACACGAAGCCGATGAAGATCGGCAGCAAGCCGACTACCCAACCTTGCGCACGGCCCATGGAAGTGAGTGCATCGATCTTGCCTTCGATGTGCGCCTTTTCTTGAAGGGTTTTGGCGAGCGATTCGAGTGTGTCTGCAAGGTTGCCGCCCACGCGTCGCGACACGTTCAGAGCGGTGTTCATCAAATCCAGTTCCGGCGCATCGATGCGCTGGCGTAGATCGGCCAGCGAATCGGCAAGCTGGCGTCCGACACGATACTCGGCCAACAGGATCGTGAACTCTTGGCTGAGCGGGGGCGGTTGCCGCGTGGCCAACAATTCCAATCCCTTCGTCAAGTTGGATCCGGCACGCAATGCCGAAGCCAGCGCGAGCAACGCATCGGGCAATTGATAAACGAAGCGCTTCACGCGCTGCTTCGCCAACAGCGCGACGCAGACACGCGGGCCGCACAAGCCAATGATGCTGGCAGCGACCGCGCCCACGGGGCCGATTAATAGGTACCCGAGGACCGCACCGGCAACCGTGAGCACAATGCTGATCACGAAGAGTTGCTGTGGATCGGTCAGGATAAAATTCTGGCGCAGCCGCGAGCCAAGCCCGCCGACGAATGCACGTTCATAGCCATGGAGCGTACGACGCACGGCGAAAAAGACCAGCGTGACGGCGGCCATGACGCATCCGGTCACAAACATCTCTGGTGAAAGTAGTTGGCGCAACATTACCTCCTCCCCTCATCAAGATTTATCGCGAATCGGAGTTGGTGCTGCCGAAGATGCTGCGATCCAAATGGATCCCCGACTCCTCCAGAGCTTCATAGAACCGCGGTGCTTGGCCGAAGCCCACGTGGTCCCCCAAGATTTCGCCATTCACACCGACGCCGCGCTGTTTGAATGCGAATAGTTGCTGCGTGAGGATCACATCGCCTTCCATGCCGTCGACCTCGACGATCGATGTCACACGCCGGCGGCCGTCGCTGAAGCGAGTCTGTTGGACGACGATGTCGACTGCCGATGAAATCTGTTCGCGGATCGCGCGCACCGGCAAATCCATCCCGGCCATCAGCACCATCACTTCCAAACGCGACAGCAAATCGCGCGGCGAATTCGCGTGACCTGTCGTCAATGAACCATCATGACCGGTGTTCATCGCTTGCAGCATGTCGAGCGCCTCACCGCCGCGACACTCTCCGACGATGATGCGATCCGGGCGCATGCGCAAACTGTTGCGCACGAGCTCGCGAATGGTGATTTCGCCGCGGCCTTCCACGTTCGCGGGGCGCGCCTCGAGCGAGATCACATGCGGTTGGACCAGCTTGAGTTCAGCGGCATCCTCGATGGTGACGATGCGTTCTTCTGCGGGAATCGCTTCCGACAGCGCGTTGAGAAATGTCGTCTTTCCTGATCCGGTGCCGCCCGAGACGATGATGTTTTTGCGATAGTGCACACAGATGCGCAGAAACTCGGCCATGCCGGAAGTCAGTGCGCCGATCTCCACCAGGCGGTCCATCGAAAATCGTTGCTTGGCGAATTTGCGGATGGTCAGTACCGGCCCGACGAGCGACAGCGGCGGAATGATGGCGTTGACGCGCGAGCCATCTGGCAACCGCGCATCGACCATCGGCACACCTTCATCGATACGCCGCCCGAGTGGACTGACGATTCGCTCGATCACGCGCATCAACGAATCATCGTTGATGAAGCGCACCGGCACGGAAGCAAGACGGCCA
>DASTSB010000479.1:0-4808 GCA_035760885.1 Steroidobacteraceae bacterium
AACGGAATCTCGCTTTGGTTCCGCCGATCAGGGGACGTATCAAGCTCGGCTTGCGTCGCGATGAAGCCTCCACCCAACGAGAAATAAGTTTCTGCAAAGAGCGTCTCATCGCTTGAGTTGAACGCGGACACGGTAAGTGCATTGGGATGGGTCGCATTCGTCTCGCCATAGCGCCAATGAATGTCGCGCTCTGGCTCGAATACCAACCTCTGCTGCTGCCCAATTTGAACGACGTGGCAATCGCGAGCTTGTTTTTCGATTGCGAAGACTTGCTCGCTTGTAACTTGGTGCGGCAAGAATCCTGCGAGCCCGATGATCACGGCGCGATCGGTGGCGTGCCCGCGACCCGTCAGCGCCAGTGATCCGTAAAGGTCCACGATCACGCGAGAGGTTTGCTGAAGGAGATGTCGTTCGATGAGCTTATCAACGAAGCGACGAGCCGCGCACATCGGACCCATCGTATGCGAACTCGAGGGTCCAATGCCGATCTTGAATAGTTCGAACGTGCTGACGTGCGCTGGATGCATGGGCTGCTCGCGCATCCTCATGTGAATGCGCGAGCAGCATAACAACCCTTACAGGAGCCAAGCCTTCGGACAAACGCTTAGGAAATCTTCAGTTCCCTAGAGTCTCTCAGAATCCCTTGTGACTTCGCGTTGTGACTTCGCGGATCAATTCGCGCCCGCGGCGGGTCCGATTTGATGACCATTCGCCGTCAGCGCGCCGTTCTTGTACTCAATGTGGCTCGCCAACTCGCCGTCCTTGTGAGTGATGAAGCCTTGGGTCTCCAGAGAGCTGACCTGTGCGCGCAACGCACCGATGCGATCCGTATTGGAAGCGGAGCTTTCCACAGCGGAGCTTCCCCAGTCCTTCTCGAGCAATCCATCGCCAATCCAAAGATCCGCGGTTGCCTCCAATTTGTTCAGCAGAACCATCGTCGAATTGGCTTCGGCCAAATCTGCCTTCGAGAAGTTCTTGAGTTCGATCGTCCCTTTGAGCCCCGCCTCGCCTTCGGGCATCGAAAAACCGATGCGCTCGATCACGATCTTCGGCGAATGCTCCAGGAGCTGCGGACCGTACTCCGCAATGGCGCCCATCATTGCAAGCGATGCAGTCGGATCGCCCAACGCACCGCTGGTGCTCAAGTCTTGCAGCTTCTTCGACAAAGCCGCGTAGGTCGGACCGTGCAAGTGGAGCATGCTCAAGTTGTACTCGGCGTCGTCGACGGTGAATCCGGCTGCTTTGAGCGCCTTCATCATAAGCTTCATGTTCAGGTCGACGTACTCGCCGTTGACGGTTGCGTCGCCGGAGTACGCAATGCTCTCGATCGCAACGGGCGGTTTGCCTTCGCCAAACGTCGCATTCAGGTTCTGAAACGCGAAAGCGCTACGACCCACATACAACTGATCGAACGCACGTTTCATATCGCAACTGAAGCGCATCTCGCCGAGGCTCACTTGCGAGCGATCCTTGCTCTTTGCAGTAAGGCCTGGCGCCGCGCCGTCGCATTTGATCGTCTGCAAGTCGGCACCCACATCGAAATGAGCGTTCAAACCCTGCCATTCGAAACTGTCGTTGCCTTCTACGGCTTGAAACGCGGGGCTCGCGACATCGATCGCGCTGGCACCGCTCACACCGACTATCGAAGTGATGAGAACGGGTTCTTTATCGCCAAGCACCTTCGATAGTTCACGGCGAGTCTGTTCATCGAGCACCAAGCGGCTGGTGATCTTCGCAAGGCCCACGCTGGTGAACCCCGGAAACGGACCATGTGCAATGTCGTTGCGAACCGTGAATCGAAGCGGATGGTTAGCGTCGTGGGTGGCCGTGGTGCGCAGCGAGGCATCGCTCAACGAAGGTTCATCCGCATCACTGGGAGCCTCCACCTGTTCCGAATCGGGAGTCGAGCCTTTCAGCTTATCGAACATCGCTGTATCGACTTCGATCGTGAGATCTTCTCGGGAGAAGAACACGCCGCCGGCCGACTGACGATTCACGACCTTGAGGATGCCGGCACTCTTTTCGTTCACGTGCTGAGCCCATTCATCGACTCGCGCATGGGTCATGCGACCGAATTGCCAAGCAGCGATGGCATACGCACCCGCTGCCACACCCAGCACCACAGGCACGATCAAAACGTTCTTCTTCATCCTCTTATTCCCGCTTGAGTATTGGACGTTGGTTCTTACCGGCGCCTTGTAGCCGAAACCGCTGCCCAACTCTGTGCCGGCCGTCGCGACTTGCGCGCGCTGCGCCCACTCATGAAGGCCAGGCATCGGTGCCATGCCCGATAGCACGATGATCCGAACGTTTGCGTTGCGTACGCTACGAGCCGTGAAACAAAGCGTTGTGTCTGACATAAGCGACGGTTTCGGAGTGAACCCGACCGTCGCTCGTGAGTCTCTAATCGAGACGGCTTACATGAGGAATTGATCGTGAGATGGTCGAATGATGTGTTGCGAATGCCCAGTTCAGTAAAGACGGCCTCCCCGGATGCCGCTCGGACGCTGGAACAGGCATGGCAGCGTCGCCGCCAGGAGTTGGGTAATTGGCAGCCTTCGGGCGGATGGCTAATCGAACCTGCAAAAACGCTCCGGACCAATCGCCTCAAAGCGAGTTTGAAAGGGATCTAAACAGGAGCGACGACGAAGTCGGCCTCCATTTCTTGCGACCAAGCGAGAAGGCCGCCTTCTAAGTGCGCGGGAGTGTCGATCCCGCTCGCAATCGCAAGCTGGCAGGCAGCGAGACTGCGCGTGCCGCTGCGGCAAACGAACAGGACCCGTGCAGCGCCTGCAAGTTCGTGAAGTCGTCCGCCGAGTTCATCTAGCGGGATGTTCTTTGCGCCCGGCAAATGCGAAACCGCGTATTCGTCGCGACCTCGCACGTCGATGATCCTCTCTGTTCCATCGAGCCATTGAGGCAACTCTTTTGCTTGCACTCGCCGCAGCGATTCGAGCTCTTCGAGCGAGCACGTCGGCGCGAGATCCTGCGGCTCGCGAATACTCGGATTCACACCGCACACAGCGCAGTCGTCCCGACGCGAAAACTTGAACTCCGCAGTCGACATCGTCAGTGCGTCGTAAGTTAGGAGCCTGTTCGTCAGAAGCTCCCCAATCTGCAGCAACAGCTTGATCGCTTCGGTTGCCTGGATCGCACCGAGCACTCCTGGCAAAACGCCGAGCACGCCAGCTTCGGCGCAATTGGGAACCGAACCCGCGCTGGGCGGGACGGGGAACAGGCATCGATAGCATCCTGTGCCGGGCACGTACGTCATCGCCTGTCCTTCGAAGCGATGGATCGCAGCCGAGATCAACGGCTTCTGCAAGAGCACACACGTATCGTTCACTAGATAACGTGTGGCGAATTGATCGGTACCGTCGATGACGACGTCGTACGGTGCGAGCACGTCGCAAACGTTGCTCGCCTTCAACACGAGTTCGTGGGTGCGAACCTCGACTTCCGGATTCAGTGCTTTGAGCCGCCGAGCAGCGACTTGCGCCTTCGGCTGTCCGACATCGTCGTTCGTATACAGAACTTGGCGCTGGAGATTGGAGGCATCCACGCGATCGAAGTCCACAATTCCGATCGTCCCGACACCGCTACTCGCTAAATAAAAGAGTGCCGGCGCACCGAGCCCACCCGCGCCAATCATCAGCACGCGCGCGCGTTTGAGCTTCTCCTGCCCTACGGCGCCAACCTCGTGCAGAGAAATATGTCTGCTATATCGAGAAAGCTCAGATGCGCTGAGAGTCATATCGATTCGCACATAGGCGTCCGCGACGTTTGAAAAATGGCCGGTAGGTAGATGCCGCTTTCGTCGATGATTATGTCAGACACGTATACAGCGGCGCACCGAAATGAGCCGGCGATCACACATTCACAAGTCTTCACAACCTATCCTTTCTCCTACAGCGATGAACATAGTGCACCGACGTCGGCCGCGCATGTGCATCCAACAGGGAGAACTCACCACGGCCTGGGTGACGAGAGTTGCACGACGACTCTGATCCAAAAAAGAAAAACCTTCGGAGCGCGAAAGAGAGATTAGGGATGGCAATTGAAATTGAACAAGTAATCGACGACATCGTCAGCGGCCGCCTAGGCGTGGAAGCGGCTTGCCAGCTTGTCGGCGAAGAATCGCAACGCGATCCCGCACGGACGCGCTTCTGGTCGCAGCGCGTCGAAACGGCACTCACTCGCGAACGCATTTCCCGTCCGGTCGCACGGCAACTGTTCGATGCGCTGGAAAATTTCCGCACCGACAAAACCGTTTGGCTCGACGCATCGGCCGCAGTGCCACGAATTGGCACGGCGCGAACAGCTCCCGCGAGCCATGCGAAAACTCGCCCGCGTACTGCGTCGCCCAAATTGCTCGAAGACGTGAGTCAACTTCGTGATGCGCTGTTCAAGACGCGTCCGACGAAATCGACTCGCGATTGGTGGACCCCTGCTCCGCTGGATCCGGAAATCGAAATCACCACGGTTCCCGGCATCACCGAAGAGGACAAACCACCGCCGGTCATGGAGCAAATTCCGATCGGCACGGTGATCAACGATCGTTATCGGCTCGTCAACTACATGGGTTTGGGCGGCGTCGGCCAAGTGTTCGGTGCGCTCGATCTTTCGCGCACCGATCGCGAAACACATGTGACGATCAAGGTCATCGCGGTAAATCTCAAGCACCAGCCCGATGCGTATGCCGCGTTGGAAGCAGCGGTGCGCCGCTCGCAACGGTTGATCCATCCAAACGTCGTCAGCATTTACGATCTCGATCGTTACAACGATCAAATGTTCTTAGTCATGGAGCC
>DASTSB010000480.1:0-6724 GCA_035760885.1 Steroidobacteraceae bacterium
TACGACATTTGGACGCCGAAGGTCACAACCAATTTCAACGAAACCTCCTTCACGACCTTTCAGCAACGACTCAATTCCGCAGAACACGGAACGATTCACATCGCCGTGGGGACCAGCACGAACATGGGAAATAAGGCGACCGCGGCGCGCGATCCCATTTTCTTTCTACATCACGCGCAAATGGATCGGCTGCTCATGGCGTGGCTCGGCGTTAACCGCAGCACTCACAAGGCACCCACTAGCTACACCGGCTGGGACCCGACGGTGTATCGCTTTCCAGTGTATAGCGGCGGCGTCGTAACGCCGACGACGCAAGAGCTTGCGCTTGGGTCGATGCAGGCAATGGGCTACAGCTATGAAAATACGAAGGCGCCAAACCTCACGGCAGTCGTTCCCGCAAGTCCAGGAACCGTTTCTGGATTGTCGACGATGAGCTCGACCCGCATCTTGACTGATCAGGCCACCGCACTCTCCTCTAGCACGCAACTCAGCATCAGTTCCGATGCGACGATCGAATTGCCGATCTCAAACGCCGGCGGCGAAAAGCTTCGCAGCTTCGGAATGACCGATGAGACCTCCGCACCACGATCCTCCAAACAACTCGATTTAGTGCTCGAGGACGTGCGATTGCTCAGCTTCCCCGAAGGATTGTTGAGCTATGAAGTGTTTCTCGACCTACCACCGTCGCCAACTCGTAATGCTGATTTCGAAGATTTCTACGTGGGCAGCATCAACCTATTCGAACTGGGCCACATGGGCGCCGATCACCCCGGCATGAGGCACACTTCCACTCTGCGATTCGACATCACGAAGAAGGCCATGCGAGTGCTGCATCGCTCAAAAACGTTGCGAGTCTCGTTCGTCTCGGTGTTGAGTCCGGGCGCCTCCAGTTCCGCCACACCAGTGCTGGAAATCGGCGAGGCGCGGATCGAAGCTGCCACCAAGCGGAACGAGTGACGTCACAGTGCTCTCGACTCGAGATTCGATGCGGAGTCCATCACATAACGTGCATATCTGAAATCGCGAATCTTCGCGATCTTGTCGCCTTGCCACTCGATGAGCACGAAATAGCTGGGCGAGGCCGCACCGTCAATGAAGACGAAGATGGCATCCTTGTCTTCAATGACACCGCGGGCAAGCCGCCAGTCGAACACCTTTGAGTAGTTCGAGAAATACTCTCCGACATCCTCTTTGCCGCGGCGCTCAACACGGGACACCAAGTCCAGCTTCACCTCCGCGCTCAACATATTTCGCAGTGCGTCGAAGTCTCTGGCATTGAATCTGTCGATATAGTTTGCGAGTCGCTCGCGGCTGCTCGCATCCAGCGGCGGTAAAGTGGATTGGGAATCATCGCGCACTGCATCTCGCAAGTTCTCGCGACCCCGATAGAGCAGTGACTTCGTTGCCACCACACTCACACCGATGATCTCACTGAGTTCACGGAGCGAATAGCCCAACACGTCCATCAGTATAACGGCGCTTCGCTGCGCGCTCGGCAGCCGCATGAGCAGCGACAGACTTGCAGACGCGGCCAGACGACTTTCAATCGAGTCCGGATCCGGGACGAGATCTACATCCTGCAAAGGGTCCAGCGGCGATCGGGATTCGCGGCGCAAGTAATCCAGCGCGACGTTGTGCGCAATGCGAAACAGCCATGCATCGAGATTTTCGATGCCCGCACCATTCGCACCTGCTCGCATTGCACGCAACACAGCCTCCTGAACGACATCCTCACCATCAATGACCGATCCGCACATACGCGCGCAATAGCGATGCAACTTCGGTCGCATTCGCTCAATGAGCGCAACGAGAATCTCGTCCGAAATCGATGCGTCGTTCATGGGATCTCCACGTTCATGCCCAATAGACGATGGGCAATGGGAAAAGGATTCGTTGGCTGTGCCGAATCCTTTGTGTCTACACCATCGTCACTACATCGACAGCGTCCGCTGTGATCGCAACCAGCCTGGAGTTCATCATGCAACTGTTCACGTTTCTCGGTTCACCGAATGGCCGGAAGGTTGAAGCCGTCATTCATCATCTGAAGGCACGCGTCGAGGTGACGCACCTCGACTTCCCGCAAGCGCTCAAGACGCCGGAGTTCTTGCGCATCAACCCGAATGGCATGACTCCCGTCTTAATCGACGATGGGTTCGTGCTCACGGAATCGAATGCCATCATGCAGTATCTGGCTGAGAAGGCAGGAGACTCTCAGCTGTTTCCCCGAGACCCAAAGCTCCGCGCCGACGTTGCACGATGGCAGTTCTGGGAGCAGCGACATTTCAATCGCGCATTCGGGGCGCTCGCATTCGAGTTCGTTGCCAAACCGCATCTCGGACTGGAGCAGGATCAGCACCAGATTTCCCGGTCGACGGCCGACCTTCAAAGGTTTGCACCCGTCCTCGAACAAGCACTAGACGCTCGTCAGTTCATCGTGTCAGACCATCTCACCGTAGCCGATTACTCGTTGATCACGTTCCAATCGTATCGGTCGCTCGTGCCGATGGACTGGCAAGCATTTCCAAACATCAATGCGTACTTCGATCGCATCAAGCTGAGCCCGGGCTGGCAGATGGCGGATCTTAGGAATCAGCGGGAAGCTGCCTGATGATGTGGGCGAAGGCACGAACTGTTGGGTGTGTGATTCGAATCCAAGGCGAAATCCGCTTCTCAATATTCGTCGTGCCTTCGCCACCACTGATAGGCAGGCGATTGCGGTGTCCCCGAGGGCGAGTCCTCCCACTCTTCTTGGCGACCGTATGGAACTAGATCGAGCAATGACCAGAGCGTGCCGACCTTTTCCAAACCTCGAGCCGACGTGAAGTAGGTCCAGTAGATTGCGCCATTGTCCTTCAAGAAGACGCTGAGGCCGTGCTGCTCACCTTGATCTGTCGTCAGGCCGAAATCTCGATTGAAAGAATTGTCTGCCGACGAAACCCAGTTGATGTTCCAGCCCATCCGGCGTCGATAGCGCTCAATGTTCTCCATCGGAGCCAGCGACACAGTGGCAAACGACACATCGCGACGTTCGAGATGTGTTGTTGCGAACTCACCGAGATTGTCGATGAACATTGAACATCCTGGGCAGGCTGCGTCGGGCCAGCCACCGACGGTTGGAGCGAACATGAAATGGTAGAGCAGCAGTTGAGGGCGACCGGCAAAGAGCTCACCCAAAGTGATCGGGCCACTGGGCCCATCGAACCGGTACTGCTTCTCGACCAAAACACGAGGCAGTCTGCGCCGCTCTGCGGCGAGCTCATCCTGCAACTTCGTCAGTTGCTTCTCCTTGACCAGGAGTGCCGCTCGTGCTTTTTGCCAATCGTTGGTTGCGGTACTGCGAATTTGCTCCAAGGACATAGTCGGCTCCGTCGGGGTTACCTGGACCTAAGACGATCGAGAATCTCCCGATCCGACATCCGGCCCGACTGAAATCCGCTTTCCTCAGTGCTGAGCTACCTCGGTTTGGTCCTGTCAGATTCGATCCATCGGTGTCCGCCGTGAGTCGCGGCGCTTGCTGTCCAAGCCGGCGGAACCTACCTGTCCCTAGTACGCCTTAGCGCTCTCAACCGGGCGCTCCCTCATCGCGCCACGCGCGAGCCAATTTCCGAGATATGTCAGCGGCACGAGCGTGAGCAGAAACCAGAGGTGATACCAAACAGGAAACTTATTCCAAAGCGTCACATGCTCGGGGATGAACACTGCGAGCAAGATGATGCCGGGAATCAAGCTCACCACTGCAGACCGCGTGATGCGAGCAGTGAGGAAACCCATCGCCACGGTGGCGACGGCGCTGATTGCGAGTCGCGCAATCTTCATTGGTAATGTGAATGTCATCGCCTCCGCGACACTGACGTACGCGGGCCAAGTTGCCCGGATGATGAATCCGGCAAGAAGCGCAACGAGGAACCAAAGTACTAGACCCGCGCCAATCGCGATGAGTTTTCGCATCATGTCCACCTCCTTTCGCGCGACCCTCGCGCTTAGAAAGGTGGAACATTAGAAAGGCACGTCGCACTGAGTCTTGGAAAAATCGGACACGCCAGTCTCGATTAGATCGCCCGGAGTGGCGCCAGCAAACCGTGAGACATCGGCGTACATATGCGACTGATCGAAGTATCCAGTTTCGGTAGCAATCGCCGCCATGCTCGAACGCGGTACCCGCTCCATGCCGGTCAATGATTGTTGGAATCGGACGATGGCCGCATAGCGCTTCGGCCCGTAGCCGATCCAGTCGCGCATGACGCGACTGAGATGGCGCTCGCTGGTATCGCACCGAACAGCAACGTCGGCAACCGATACACAGCCACGGTCCGCATGAATCTTCTCGAGTGCGCGCGAAACGACGGGATGGATGCTCGATCCCTGCAGCCGCTGACTCAGCAGGCGCTGCAACAAGGCGATCCGAGCATCGGGTGCGAGAGCGTGCTCGCTTACCGAAACGAACTCATGCAACAAATCGAACTCGGCGAGCGGAACACGCCGCCTCCCGATGTGATGAACCGGCACGCGAGTCAAATTGAAAGCGACACCAGGACGAAGACGCACACCGATCAGCGTAGTAGGTACGGAAAACACCAATTCGGCGGGCTCGAGCAGTGGGCCACGCAGATATCCGGTAAGCCCGCGATCTATTTTTTGTTCGAACGCGATCGACGTCGTTCCATCTGGCACGAGTCGCATGATCGCACCGGCTCGTGCGGTGATGATCCAAAAACATCCGACGTGTGGCTGGAGCTCAGGTGCGGCCGGATGAAACCGAATATCTGCACCACCGAGTAATGTGCTGCTGATGCTCATCGCGCGCCTCGTTTGATTGAGCGGTCAGCTTAGCAATTGTCAGCATCACGCTACTGACTATCGGGCCCCGACCCACCGCGCACACACCACGTATACGCAAATCCGTTCTTCTCGTTGTTCGCCACATCTCCAGTGTTGACCACCATCACTCTAGCCACGTCGGGAAGTTGCACGTGCGATGTCGACGACCAATAGCCCCCTTCCTGAAGTCCGATGAAAGGATGGCCTTCCGGAAGCGCGGGGCCCGGGTACGGAACTGAAGCCGTCACGAGACTGCCGAGCTCCTGAATAGTCGGCAGTCGCCAGCCTTTGCGATGCGCAACACTGAGGTTGGCGCAATATTCCAACGCGCTGTACCAACTTAGGTGGGTCGTACCCGAACTCGGTGCTCTCTCCCACACGAGTCCTGTCTCTCGATCGAGCACTGCAGCAGCGCTCCAATTCGAAAGCACGACAAACCGCCTCGACGCTGGCAGCTTCTGATCCCAAGAAGGCACTGGATAGTAAGTGCCGGGTATGTTGGCCTGCGCTCCCGCGGTGCTTACAAATCCACACGACACAGACAAAGCGGCGATGGGCCCGACGATGCGATTGAGTGACCTCGCGTTCCGTTTCATGGTCCGTCTCCCGAGTTGCGCAGCGGATTGTGGGAGCGTCGATTTTCGGGACCATTCGGGATTACCGAGCGTTCGAGATCAACAGCTCGGTCATGAAGCTTTATGTGCGCTGCACGTGTGTCGAATGCCGGTTTTCAGATCGCAATCCATGCGTTGCACAGCGCGCGACGTGAATCCGTGAGACTCCGATCAAACTCCATGAGAGTGGTATTGACCCGCACGCCCAAACGGGTTCATCTAACGTCTTTCAATCAGAGGTGTTGCACATGATCGACTTGAGGATTCCACGCGGCGCGCTGCTTTGGACAGCTGCTGTAGGGTTTGCGCTTGCAGGCGCCACGTCCAACGCTGCCGACCGGCCGGGGACATTCCAGGTTGCCGCCGCCTCCAGCGCGACGGACCCGAACGTTAAGGAGATTGCGAACTACAAGCTCACGATGGATGCCGTGCGCAAGTTTGCCCAAGCCTCCAAGACGATGAAGCAATACGAAAAGGACCATCCTGAACTCAATCAAGACGAGGAGGAGGATAACGACGACGATTCGGCGTCGCTCGACGACATGGAAGCGAAGCTCGCCAGCGTGCCCGCTGCACGCAAGGCAATCGAAGCCGCAGGACTCAGCGTGCGCGAGTACGTCGTCATCACCTTCGCGATGCTTCAGTCGGCCATCTCACAATATGCGATTGAGCAAGGCGCCGACCCCGCAAAGATCGCGCGCGACGCCGGTGTGCATCCGGCGAACGTCACGTTCTACAAAGAGCACAAGGCCGAGATCGAGGCGCTGACAGCAGACATGAAGGAAGCCGAAACCGACGAGTGAAGCGCGACGGATAGACGCACGTACTCATATATATGTAGCGGGGACCGAGATCGAGTGACGTGCGGAGGGGGCACGATCGATTGATTGGCGAAACCCACCGCGTCGGACTCAAGAGACACTATCGCGGAAGCATCCAAACGTGTAAGCCTGTGCGTCACGCAAGGCGGCCGAACGTTATGTCCGATAACGAATGGGTCGCCGGATTGGGGAGGTTTCGTGACCACGCTGACCGAAGAGCAGCCAATAGCTGCCGAAGAAAAAGTCGCGGACGAGAATCGCGATACTGCTGCGGCACTCATTGCGGCGATCACCTTAGCGGGGTGTGGCGGGGGCGGGTCGTCTTCAAGCCCACCTGTTTCGAACTCACCGACCCCCACGCCATCGCCAACTCCAACGCCGACTCCGGCACCTACTCCAACGCCAAGTCCCTCTCCCTCGATCAGCGATGAGCAAGCCGCGCGCTTCTTGTTGCAGGCGCAGTTTAGTGCG
>DASTSB010000481.1:0-4943 GCA_035760885.1 Steroidobacteraceae bacterium
GGCGTCTGCTCACTTCCGCTTACGCTTCGGGCCGCGCGCGCTTCGCTGCCGTTCTTGGATCACATCGATGAGCATGCGAAGTTTCAGCGGCACGTGGGTACGATGCGGGTAGTACAAGTAGTAGCCCGGAAACGCAGGACACCAGGATTCGAACAGCCGCACGAGCGTGCCCGCCGCGATATCTTTGCGAACGCATATATCCAATAAACACGCGATGCCCAAGCCCTGGCGTGCCGCCTGCGCCAACACTTCACTGTCGCTTGAAATGAAATGCGTGGGCACGTCCATCGAAAAATCCCGACCGTTCTCGGTGAATTCCCAGTGATAGATCTCGCCTGTGGTGCGAAACCGATAGCGTAAACAACGGTGTCGAGTGAGCTCTTGGGGACGCGTGGGTTTTCCGTGGGCGCGCAAATAGTCGGGTGAGGCCACCACGGCCATGCTGAGCTTAGGTCCGATCGGCACTGCGACCATGTCGCGAGCCAACTGCTCACCGAGGCGCACCCCGGCGTCATAACCGTCGCCAACCAAATCCCCAAGGCCGTCATCGACGATCAAATCGATCGTCACATCGGGACATCGCTGTATGTATTCCTTCAGCACCGGCGCCAGTATGTGATCGGCCGCCGCTCGCGAAAGATTGATCTTCAACGTGCCGTTCGGCGAACCGCGTATTTCGTCGAGCGATTCGAATGCGGTGTCGAAGGTTTGCAACGCGGGCCCGATGCGCTCGAGCAGTTGTTGCCCAGCTTCGGTGAGCGCAACGCGCCGCGTGGTGCGATTGAGCAGGCGCACACCTGCGCGGCTCTCCAACGCCTTGATCGATTGCGATAACGCCGAGGTGGAAACGTCCAACTCCGCGGCAGCGCGCGTAAAGCTGGAGAACTGCGCCACGCGTGCCAATGCGACGACTGCCGGCAGTTGATCGACTACATCGGTGCGCGGTGCGGCGATTGTGAAGCGAGACTTCATGGTGTGTGTGGAATGTCCGGGTTTTTCTCGAGCGATCCAAGCCGGATGATGCGTGCCCTTCGCTTCAGGAGTGAAACATGAAAGCAGCACAACTCGGCCGTAATGGCCCGGAAGTTCCGGCACTTGGTTTCGGATGCATGGGATTGTCGGATTTCTACACCACCAACAAGCCGGATGAAACGGTTGGCATCGACATCATTAGTCGTGCGCTGGATGCAGGCATTAGTTTCCTCGATACGGCGGACATGTATGGCCCGTGGACGAATGAAGTGTTGGTAGGTAAGGCGATTGCTGGTCGGCGCAAGGATGCGTTCATTGCCACGAAGTTCGGTATCGTGCGCAACGAACGCGGCGAGCGATTGGGCATCAATGGTCGTCCCGAGTACGTGCGCAGTGCATGCGATGCATCGCTCAAACGTCTGGGTGTCGAACAGATCGATCTGTACTTCCAGCATCGCGTCGACCCGAACGTACCGATCGAGGAAACCGTCGGTGCCATGGCGGAGCTCGTGCGGGCGGGAAAGGTGCGCTACTTGGGCTTATCGGAGGCCAGCGTCGATACGATTCGCCGCGCGCACGGCGTGCATCCCATCACCGCTGTGGAATCGGAATACTCGTTGTGGACGCGCGATCACGAGCAGTCCGTGCTGCCTTTGTGCCGCAAATTGGGCATCGGCTTCGTTGCATACAGTCCATTGGGACGCGGGTTTCTCACTGGCCGTTTCAAAGATCCGACCGAGTTCGATGCGACCGACTTCCGCCGTCACACACCGCGTTTTCAGCAAGAGAACCTCGCCCGCAATCTCGCGTTGGTCGATCGCGTGAAACAAATTGCGACGGAGAAGCAGTGCACACCGGCGCAGTTGGCGCTGGCGTGGGTACTCGCTCAGGGGCGCGACATCGTGCCGATTCCAGGGACGACCCATCCCGCCCGTTTGCAGGAAAACATCGGTGCGCTCGAAGTGGAGTTGGATGCAGCGACACTGGAACGTATCGATGCAGAGATTCCGATGGGTGCTGCTGCGGGTGCCCGCTATGACGAGGCCGGGATGCGAACTGTGAATCTCTGATGACGCATTGGTTCTGTCCGCGTTCGCAAACTTCATGCAAGGCGCGCGCATTGCCTGTAGAGTGCCGCGCCTTCGCTTGAACTGTCCCGGATGATCCATGCCTTTTGCCGCCCTCGGGCTGATTCCTGAACTCGCACGTGCGCTTGCCGATCGAGGTTACGTAGAGCCCACGCCGGTCCAGGCGCGGGTCATCCCCGAGATTCTTGCCGGCCGCGACATCTTGGCAGGTGCGCAAACCGGAACGGGCAAGACCGCCGGCTTCACCCTGCCGTTACTGCAATTGCTGAATGCCGCGTCGACCGGGAAAGCCCCGCGTGCGCTGGTGCTCGTTCCGACGCGTGAATTGGCAGCGCAGGTTGCCGAAAGCGTAAAGAGCTACGGCAAATATCTGCAGCTCAAGACGGCCGTGATCTTCGGCGGCGTCGGCATCAATCCGCAGATCGATGCACTGCGGCGCGGCTGCGACATTCTGGTCGCGACGCCTGGGCGGCTGCTTGATCACGCGCAGCAGCGCACGGTCGATCTGTCGCGCATCGGCATCTTCGTTTTGGATGAAGCCGATCGCATGCTCGACATGGGATTCATCCATGACATCCGTCGCGTTCTCAAGCTGCTGCCCGAGCGCAGACAAAATCTGCTGTTCTCGGCGACCTACTCGGACGAGATCCGGCGGCTCGCGCAACGCTTGCTGCACGATCCTGCGGAAATCGAGGTCGCTCGGCGCAATGCCGCGGTCGACACCGTTGAACAGCGCGTCTACAAAGTCTCGAAGGAAGACAAACGCGCGCTGCTGTCGCATCTCATCAAAGACGGCGATTGGAATCAGGTGTTGGTATTCACGCGCACCAAGCACGGCGCGAATCGTCTCACCAAACAATTGATCCAGGACGGCGTGAAGGCGGCTGCCATTCACGGCAACAAGAGCCAGTCTGCGCGCACTCAGGCGTTGAGCGACTTCAAGCAGTTCAGGATCCAGGCATTGGTGGCCACGGAGGTCGCCTCGCGCGGACTCGACATCAAAGAGCTGCCGTATGTCGTCAACTTCGAATTGCCGAACGTGCCCGAGGACTACGTCCATCGCATCGGCCGCACCGGCCGTGCCGGCGCGAGCGGGATCGCCGTTTCGCTGGTCTCTTCGGACGAAACCAACCTGCTGAAACAGATCGAACGAGTGCTGAAGAAGCACATCCCGGAAAGCGCGGTACCGGTCTTTCCGGCAGCCCCGCCGCCGCTTCGCGAACACGTCGCGCCGGCACCAAGTCGATCGAAACAGGCCAGCGCTCGGCCGCATGAGCATGGACGCCCGCGGTCCGGTAAATCCGGTGCTGCAAAGCATCCCGGGCGAAGCGCATCGGCGCGCCCGCATTCGCCACAGCGCGGCGGACCCCAACAGGGAAAATTTCGGTCGAAACAGCGCCGCCCGCATTAGCGGGCGGCTCGTCGAGCTCAGTTATTGTTCTTGGCGCGCGATCTCAGCGCGCAATTCACGCAACTTGTTCTTAACGATCGCGGCGTTCTTCGGGCCCATGCGAATGAGCACTTTTTGCCCGGCGGATAGCTGCTCCAACGACGGATCGGCGAATTCGTAAAACACGCCGGGCTGGGTCAGCTTGATCGGGCCCTGCACATCCGGCGCGGCGAGCACATCGTCGATCACCTGGACCAAGCGATCGTTGAAGTAGCCATTCGGATAACCCAATCCGACGTAGGCTTCTTGGAACAGCCGGTAGTAACGCCGATACAGCTTCACGATGTCCTTCGTATCGGTCTTCTGCAGCAGCTCGATCACGGGCGTATAGCGCGCGTAATTGTTTTCGCTCAGCGTGACCTCTTCACCGCCGCTGGTGCTTAGCGTGCCGCTCGTGGGTTTGATCGGCCACAATTGCACCGCCGTTTTCTTGCGCGGCAGATTGTCCACGGTCACGACGATGTGGCGGATGATGTCGCGAGGGACCAAGTAGCTGTCCAACGGCTGTCCGACCGTGTTGAGCAGGTCTTGGTGTACTGCGTCGTCGCTCTCGCTCAATGGAGGCAGCGGCTGCTCGGTGCTCTCTGGCGTGATCGGGTTTTGAATGGCAGGTTCGTTATTCGCCTGCGTGGCGGGCTGCTCGGTGACTGCAGCTTCTTGCTGGGCGCTTTGGCTATGCATGCGCCCATATACGAGTGCGGCAATGACACCCAGTACGACGACGACGGGAATGCCGTACCACAGCCACTTCTTACGATCTTCATCCATAGAGCACCTTGGTTGCTAAGCCGCTAGTGGAGCGCTATTTGGCATCCAGCGGCTTCTGGAACTTGAGCAGAAAGTTGTCGGCCTCGCCGATGGCGAGATATTTGTCCCTGTCCTGTGCGCCCATTGCAAGCGAGGGCGGCAAAGTCCACACGCCCTTCGGCCAATCCTTCGTATCTTTCGGATTCGCCAACACCTCCGAGCGGCCCAGCAGCTTGAAGCCCGCCTTCTCCGCGAGCGCGATCATATAGTCTTCTCGCAAGTAGCCGTTGGCAGCCTTGGGATCTTGGGGCTGGTCATTGCGTGCGCGATGGTCTTCGACGCCGAGAATGCCGCCTGGTTTGAGTGCTTTGTAGAACGCGGCGAGCGCGTCATCGGCAAAGCCTTGGCCCACGAAGTTGTGGACGTTGCGAAACGTGACGACCAAATCGGCTGAGCCAGCCGGCGCGATCTGGTAGTGATCGCGGCCAAACTCGGTCACCTTTACTTGGCCGTATGCGGCGGACTTGTCGGCGAGTTTCTTCTCCCAAGCTGCGCCCGACTGTTCAGCACGTTCGCTGCTGCCGCGCGGAGCGATCGCCGTGTAGTACGTGCCGTGATCTTTCAGGTACGGTCCAAGGATCTCCGTCCAGTAGCCGCCGCCGGGCCAGATTTCCACGACGGTTTGG
>DASTSB010000482.1:0-4364 GCA_035760885.1 Steroidobacteraceae bacterium
CGACTCGGCGATTTACGATGCATTGGTGCGATTGGCTCAGCCGTTCTCGATGCGTTATCTGCTCGTCGACGGCCAAGGCAATTTCGGTTCGGTCGACGGCGATCCGCCCGCGGCTCAGCGTTACACCGAGTGCCGCATGACGGCGCTCGCCTCCGAGCTGCTCGCCGATATCGACAAAGAAACCGTCGATTTCGTGGACAACTACGACGGCAAGGAACAAGAGCCTGTCGTCCTACCGACCCGCGTCCCTAATCTGCTCGTCAACGGTGCTTCGGGTATCGCAGTGGGCATGGCGACGAATATTCCGCCGCACAACTTGAGCGAAGTCGTCACCGCCTGCATCGCGCTCATCGACGATCCCAACATCTCGATCGGCGGACTCATGCAGCACGTCCCGGGGCCGGACTTTCCGACCGCGGGCATCATCAACGGCTCGCAGGAAATCGCATCCGCCTATTTGACGGGCCGCGGCCGGCTCTATGTGCGTGCGCGCACGACGATCGAAGAGGACGACAAAGGCCGCCAGGCGATCATCATCACTGAGCTGCCGTACCAGGTTAACAAGGCGCGGTTGCTCGAGCGCATTGCCGAATTGGTTCGCGAAAAGATCATCGAAGGTATCGCAAGCGATGGCCTGCGCGACGAATCCGACAAGGATGGAATGCGGGTGGTGATCGAGCTGAAGCGCGGCGAAGTCGCGGATATCGTGTTGAACAAGCTGTTCAAGCACACGCCGATGGAAACGGTGTTCGGCATCAACATGGTCGCTCTACACGAGGGCCAGCCGAAGCTGCTCAATCTAAAGGAGATGCTCGAGGCATTCCTGCGGCACCGTCGTGAAGTCGTCACTCGCCGCACGATTTTCGATTTGCGGAAGGCTCGCGAACGCGCTCACATCCTGGAAGGCCAGGCCGTCGCGCTGGCCAATATCGATGAAGTGATCGCGGTCATCAAAGCATCGCCGACGCCTGCGGAGGCGAAGGTTGCGTTGATGGGGCGCATGTGGCCCTCCGGTGCGGTGCCCGAAATGTTGGCGCGCGCCGGCAATGTGGACGCAAGGCCCGATGGCTTGACCGAAGAGTTCGGTCTCAAAGCCGATGGCTATCGGCTCTCGGAAGCTCAGGCTCAAGCCATCCTAGAACTGCGTCTGCATCGACTCACTGGCCTTGAGCAGGACAAGATTTGGCACGAATTCCAAGAGCTGCTCGTGCAGATCCAAGATCTCAGCGACATCCTGGCGCGCCCGGAGCGTCTGCTCAGCGTGATTCGTGCCGAGTTGGAAGACATTCGTGCGAAGTACGGCGACAAGCGTCGCACCGAGATCGTCCAAGATCATTCCGACCTCACCATCGAAGATCTAATCGAGCAGCAAGATGTCGTCGTGACGCTTTCGCACGGTGGATATGCGAAGGCGCAGCCGGTGACTGCATATCAAGCCCAGCGTCGCGGCGGCCGCGGCAAAGCGGCCACGTCGGTCAAAGACGAGGACTTCATCGACAAGCTGTTCGTCGCGAACACACACGACACACTCCTGTGCTTCTCCAGTGCGGGGAAGATGTACTGGCTCAAGGTTTATCAGCTGCCGCAAGCAAGCCGTGGTTCGCGCGGCAAACCGATCGTGAACTTGCTGCCGTTGCAAGAAGGCGAGCGCATTAATGCGGTCGTACCGATTCACGAATTCGAAGAGAACAAATTCGTGTTCATGGCGACCGCGATGGGCACCGTGAAGAAAACCTCGCTCGAGGCGTTCTCGCGTCCGCGCACGGCCGGCATCATCGCTATTGAACTGGAAGCGGGCGATCGCCTCGTAGGTGTCGACATCACCGATGGCAGCAGACAGATTCTGTTGTGCTCGAGCGAAGGCAAAGCGATCCGCTTCGACGAGAACGACGTGCGTCCTATGGGACGTACCGCTGCGGGCGTTCGCGGCATCCGCCTGCCCGAGGGCGAGGAAGTGATCTCGCTGATCACGCTGAATGAAAACGGGATGATTTTGACTGCGTCGACCAACGGCTACGGCAAGCTCACTCCGGTGGAGGAATATCCGGTCCACGGACGTGGCGGCCAAGGTGTCATTGCACTGCAGACCAGCGAGCGCAACGGCAAGATGGTCGGTGCGCTGCAAATCAAGCCGGACGACGAGATCATGTTGATCAGCTCTAGCGGAACGCTCGTGCGGACGCCGGTTCGTGACGTCTCCGTGCAAGGCCGGAACACGCAAGGGGTGCGACTGATTCGTCTCGACGAAGGCGACCGCTTGGTGGGGCTGGAACGCATCGTCTCCGACGGCGCGGAAGGCGCCGAAGCCGCGGATGGCGAAGCCGGCGAAGCATCCGAATCGGATGATTCGGCCTCAGCGGCCGAGTAACGGCACAGCTTCAACATGCGGCGTAGCACTACATTTTTCACTTTCTCACTGCATCACCTCATCACTGACTCAAATGCGCGTCTATAACTTTAGCCCTGGTCCTGCCGCCCTCCCACAAGAGGTTCTCGAACAAGCTCGCGACGAAATGCTGGATTGGCATGGCTCGGGCATGTCGGTCATGGAGATGAGCCATCGCGGCAAGCAGTTCATCTCGATCGCCGAACAAGCGGAAGCGGATCTGCGGGAATTACTCGCGATTCCTGCGAACTACAAAGTGTTGTTCCTTCAAGGCGGCGCCACGGCCCAATTTGCTGGCATTCCCATGAATCTCACGGCGCCTGAGAGCACCGTCGATTACATCAACACAGGGGCATGGTCCAAGAAGGCAATCGGTGAGGCAAAGAACTTCGCGAACGTGAACGTCGCTGCTGATGCCGGCGCGCCTTACACGAGCATTCCTGCTGAGTCTTCATGGAAGCTCACTCCGAATGCCTCGTATGTGCACTACACACCCAACGAAACCATCGGTGGCGTGGAATTCCATTTCGTACCGAACGTAGGGAATGTGCCGCTCGTTGCAGATATGTCGTCGAACATTCTGTCTCGCCCCGTCGACGTTTCGAAGTTCGCTTTGATTTACGCCGGCGCCCAGAAGAACATCGGCCCGTCCGGGCTGACCGTCGTCATCGTGCGTGATGACTTGCTGGGCAAGGCTCGCAAGGGCACGCCCGCATTCATGGACTTCACCGCGATGGCGAAGGACGGCTCGATGCTAAACACGCCGCCGACTTACGCGTGGTACATCGCAGGATTGGTGTTCCAGTGGTTGAAGCGTCAGGGTGGGTTGAAGGGCATGGAAGAGCGCAATCGTGCCAAAGCCGAGCTGCTGTATTCCGCTATCGACGGCTCATCTTTCTATAAGAATCCGGTCGCGAAGGACGCGCGCTCTTGGATGAATGTGCCGTTTACGCTGGCCAAACCGGAGCTCGATAAGACCTTCCTCGAAGAAGCAAAGAAGGCCGGGCTGGTGACACTCGGCGGACACCGATCGGTCGGCGGCATGCGTGCGAGCTTGTACAACGCGATGGGACTCGATGGCGTGCAGGCGCTGGTCAGTTTCATGAAAGAGTTCGAGCGCACCAACGCTTAACGCGTAGCGTCTCCGTCCTAGTCACTATCCGCCATCCGCTGGTTACACATGTATAAAATTCTTACGCTCAACAACATCTCCGTTCGTGGACTCGAGCGATTGCCGCGCGATCGTTACGAGATCGCCTCCGAGATCGGCCACCCTGACGCCATCATGCTGCGTTCGGCCGATATGCATGAAATGGAGATCCCCGCGAGCGTCAGAGCGATCGGTCGCGCCGGAGCGGGCACCAACAACATCCCCGTCAAGAAGATGTCGCAGCGCGGAGTGCCGGTGTTCAATGCGCCCGGCGCGAACGCGAACGCGGTGAAAGAGCTGGTGATCGCGAGCCTGTTCCTGGCCGCTCGTAATATCTGTCAGGCATGGGAATACACCCGCGCGCTCGAAGGAACGGACGACGAGATCGAAGAGAAGGTTGAGAAGGGCAAGAAGAAGTACGTTGGATACGAATTGCCCGGTCGCACGCTCGGTGTGGTCGGCCTCGGCGCGATCGGCGTCGAGGTAGCGAATGCAGCGCACGCACTGGGAATGAAGGTGCTGGGTTTCGATCCGCAGATCACCGTACAACGCGCCTGGCAGCTTTCGTCCGGCGTCGAGCAAGCACTGTCGCTCGACGATTTGTTCTCTCGCAGCGATATGGTGACCGTGCACGTCCCACTGCTCGATGCGACCCGCAATCTGGTCAACGCAAACCGAGTCAAGCTGCTCAAGCAGGGCGCAGTGGTGTTGAACTTCGCTCGTAGCGGGATCGTCGATGACGCCGCGGTTCTCGAGGGATTGAACTCAAACAAGCTCGGCGCTTATGTGTGCGACTTTCCGACGCGCGAGTTGAAGAACCATCCGAAG
>DASTSB010000483.1:0-3434 GCA_035760885.1 Steroidobacteraceae bacterium
GCCGCGAGCACCAGTAGCAAGTAGTCCGTCGTGCCGCGTCCCAGCACGTACTCGCCTTGCTGCCAGAAGTAGGGCCACACCTTGAGCTCCGGGAAATCAGGGCGGATCAACGCCGTGCCCGATGCAATTCCACCCGGAATGTACGACCAGTCCGCACGATTGAATCCATATGCAGTCGTCATCGAGTTCGCACCGACGCCGGACACGAACGATGCGTTGTTCGAGCCCGGGTGTACACCGAACACGAAGCTCAGCGCTTGCAGTGCATAGGTTCGCGGGAACAGATCGGGGAACGCGAGATTCAGCATCCACTGATCGACGCCGAGTTCCTGAATCGTCCAGCCCGCACCCCAAACATCCGGCTTGTACGGCACGCCGTAGGGTGTCTGCTTTGCAAGCTCATCGACCTTGACACGATAGGCCGCTACCGCATCGCGCAGCGTCTTGGTGTACTTCGCATTCTTCACCAGCGGCAGCGTTCTGCCGACAACCCAGCCGATGCGATCGATGTGATCGGCAATGCCTTGTTGATTGTCGATGAGGAACTGCGCGTACTTGCGGTCGTTCGTGGCAATCAAGAGTTCCGCCGCTGCACCGACGCGCATCAGCGGATCCTTCGGCGTCGCACTGTCATAGAGCTGCTTAGCCGCTTCGAGCGCTTCGCGACTCAACTCGTCGTTGTAACCGCGCAGCGCACGCGCGCCGGCAGCAAGCGATGCGGAGACCTGCAATTCGCGAGGCGGATTGTTCTCGGTGAAGACCCAACGATCGTCGGGCGAGCCCGGCAATCCGACCGAAGGTGCGGTCTTCTCATCCTGCTTCGCGGGATCGAACACCTTATTGTCGGTGACACTCGCGCCTTCGCCGAGGTGCACGTACTGGCGCAGCGTGGGTTCAATGATGCCGCGATAGAGCCGGCCCATCGAGCGATAACCGCCGACCACCGTCAGCATGCCATGTTCGATCTGTTGCAGAACGTCGGGCTTGCCATCGGGCTGGCGGATCTCGGTGACGAGATTCTTCTCGTCGATCGATGTGTTGTCGTAGTCGACGTGGAACAGTTCCCACGCGAGCGCCAGTCCGTGGATCGTCTCGGCTTGCGATTCGACGCGCAGATCCCAATCGCCCGCATCGTGCCACCCGCCGCGATCCAAACCGGGCACAGGCTCGCCGGGTTGGAACTTCGTCAGCGTGGAAGGACCTTGCAGGTAGCCGTCAAAGTGATTGTGATTCACGGGCGACATGCGTGCGTCGTCGAGATGGCAGGCGTCATGCCATACACGATATTTCTCGTTCACGCGCATGTGACACATCTGCACCGGCAAGAAGTATTCGAGCGTCGGCTGCCAAACGCTGCGTTGGAACACATCGGCGCTGATGCGGAATGGCTGCGATTCGCGATCGCCGTAGCGTGCGATATAGAGCCCCGGCTCTTTGACGTTGGAGAAATCCAACCGCACATACTGATAGCGCAGGAAGCGGCCCCATTCCTCGGGCTTGCTGTCGAGTACGGTCTCGCGCACGCCGCCGTCGCCAAGACGTTGTAAGACGATGTTGTGGCGTTGGGTGTCTCGTGTGTCGAGTTCGACGACGACTTGCTTGGGTTGTTCTGGGTGATAACCGATTTGCGAAACCTGAATCACGGGCTTGCGCATCCAACCGGCTACTGCGTGCGGAGTAATGCGCCATTCGATGGCGGACGTCGTCGCGCCTTTCGGAACGAGAGAGCGCACGACGAACCAGCCGTTGTTGTGATTGCCGCGGCCGTCATGCAGTTCGAGCTCGCCGCCTTTGACTGCTTCGATGGTGAGATGCTGCAGCTGCGTTTCCGGCGCGATCTCTAAGCGTGGACCGTGAGCAAGCGCCGCGAGTTCATATTGGCCGGATGCGTCAGTGGTGCCGGGGCCAGTGGGTTGCCGCGGAAACACTGCTTGCGTTTCGCCTAGCTGGTAGGACTTGCCGAACAGCAAACCCGGAAACAGTTCCAGGTTGAATCCGACTTTGCCGATCCAGGCATCGGGTAACGGCTGATCCAAATCGACGGTGAGAATGATCGCATCGCCATCCGGACGCGCATGCATGCTGTATCCGAAATTCAAGTCCGGATACTCGATCGGGTTGAAGCCTTTGCGATTGCGCGCGGGATCGGGATACGCGAGATGCACATCGATCCGATTCGCGTCGTGATCGACCTTGCGATCGCCTGGTTTTGGAATCGGCGCCCACTGCCCGGGAGCCGGTTCTAACCGCACATCGCCGTTCGATGCGACTCGCTCATCATGCATGATGATGCTCAAGCCGCCTTGATGCCCTTCCGGATAATAGTCTTGCCCGAGCATCACACTGACGCCCGGTCTTTCGAAATACCCTTGATCGTTGAGTTGATATGAATCGTCAGCCGCAGCGATGCCGAGTGGCGCCGCGCAAATCAATAACGCGCAGAGTGGTCGCATTTTGCTCGCTCATGGAAAGAATCGTCCCCCGACGAATCGTACCTGGAAGGGACTGCGCCATGTGGGAAGAAGTTCAAAGCCGCCGAAGGCGGCGTGAGGACGTGATGGAGTAAATGCGCAAAGCGCGTGAACGGCGGTGTGAAACTGCTTACGTCAAGTTCGTGGCCTCGTTTTTTGACGTCGCTGATTGCTGACGAAGTGAAGCCACTTCGTGCTTGGAGCGCGAAAACGACGACAGACTGCGCAGCTGCACCCTTCACGCGCTTTGCGCTTTCACCTCATCACCTCATCACGGGCTCCCGCATAGAAAAAGCCCCATTCTCCAAAGGAGAACGGGGCCTTTGACTCAATGCTCGCGATACGTTGGCGGCGAGCACCAAGGTACTTACGAACGGCTATGCGCCGCCCATCGTTCCGCCGGTTTGCGGCTGAGCTTGCGTTGGGCTCCGCTGACCATCGCCGCCTTTGCCTGAACTCAAAGATGCGCGCAGGCTCTGGTATTGCTCCTGACCGACCTGCCGAGCTTTCTCGACGGTGCGATCGCGCAGATCTCCCAAGGTGCGATTCTCGTATTCGGTGGTCGGCAACGCTGCGCCGATCGCGGCGCCCACAGCAACTGCAATCGCGCCAACGACGAGCGGTTGTTCCTGCACGAAGTTCTGGACTTGAGCTTGCGCTTGACGAGCACGCTCGCGAGTCGCATCGCGCGCGGTGCGCCACGATTCGGAGGCTCGATTGCGAGTGGATTCCGTCGCTGAGTACGCGCGATCGCGCACTGTCTGAGTCGCAGACGCCGCACGATCGCGGACCGTACTTGCCGTTTCCTGCAACTTGGAGCCTAGACGTGTGTTGCCGAGCCGCTGGCGGATCCGCGAGGGTCCGCTGGAGTCGGAACGCATTGCTGACGCGATAAGCCAAGCGGCCCCGGTGAGCGTCAACAGCACCGGTATGGGATTTTTCTTCACGGTATCTCCTACTGTT
>DASTSB010000484.1:0-4910 GCA_035760885.1 Steroidobacteraceae bacterium
CGAGCTCAAGCCCGCAATCGCACCGATCTCGACCAAGAATTTGAGCCATTGCAGATCGGGATACGCTTCCAAAGCCGTAGCGACGGGCTTCGGCGTTCCCAATTGCGTGTAAGGAAGAATGCCGGTGAGCACGCCCGATACGGCGATGTAGAGCAACGTACACAGGATCAGGGAGCCGAGAATGCCGATCGGCATATCGCGTTGTGGATTCTTAGCTTCGGATGCGGCAGTCGAAACCGCATCGAAACCGATGTAGGCGAAGAAGACGACGGTGGCGCCGCGAATCACGCCGTCCATGCCGAATTTGCCGGCCGCTTCGGCGGGTGGAATGAACGGATGCCAATTCTCGGGTTGCACGTGCGGTATCGCGAAGATGAGAAACAGCCCGATGACCGTGAGCTTGATCGCGACGATGATCGAATTCACGAATGCCGACTGCGAGATGCCGCGATAACACAGCGCCGCAATCGCAGTCACGATGAGAATGGCCGGGACGTTGATGATGCCGCTGGTCATGTGCAGCTTGTGATCCGCGTACACCAGTGGCGCCATTGAGAGCCTGTCAGGCAAGGACAAGTCCGCGCCTACCAGATGCCCGATCGATTGCAGCAGACCGTTGAAATAGCCGCCCCAACCGACAGCGACTGTCGCGACGGCAACCAGATACTCCAGCACCAGCATCCACCCGATGAACCACGCGACCAATTCTCCGAGCGTCGCATACGCATATGAATAAGCGCTGCCGGAGACTGGGAGCATCGAGGAGAACTCCGCATAGCACAGGCCTGCCAGCGCACAGGCGAAGCCCGCGAAGACGAAGCTCAAAACGATCGCAGGACCAGCATGATTCGCAGCAGCTTGGCCGGTCATGACGAAGATGCCGGCGCCTATGACGGCTCCGATTCCCAGTAGAACGAGTTGTCTCGCCGATAGTGCTCGACGCAGTGAATGTGCTTCGAGACGGGCGCCGTCGCTGGGTTCGCCCGCGTCCACGTGCAGATCGTTCGTCAGTGTCTTGGTTCGGAATAGGCTCACTCCGATCTCCCGTGCAACTGTGCCCCTCTGATGCGCCGGAACTGTAGCGGAGCACTTTGGAAAAAGCGATGCAGGAGAATCGTTGCGATGACAAGTCGCGCGCATGCGCGGTTGGCTCCTGGTGCAAAAGCCAGCCGCGATCTGCGCAAAGATTTAGTCTTTGAGTGACTCCGGCACGAACGGAGCAAGCAGCTCGACTAGTGGTGCATACACTTTCGGCGTGCCAGCGAGGATGTGCCCCTGTTGTTTGTACTCGCCGCCAGTCAGCGTGCCGACCATTCCGCCGGCTTCAGTGATGAGTAGCGTACCGGCCGCTGTATCCCAGGGCGACAGTCCGAGTTCCCAAAATGCATCGAGCCTTCCTGCGGCGACGTATGCCAGATCGAGCGCTGCTGCACCCGGCCGTCGAATGCCTGCAGTGGCTTGTGTGACGGCTTTGAACATCCCCATGTAGTTGTCGATCCAATGCAGATTGGTTCGGTAAGGGAAGCCGGTGCCGATGAGCGCTCGGTCCAGGCCCACATGCGAGCTCACGCGAATGCGCTTGCCATCGAGCTGGGCGCCTTCGCCGCGGGATGTCGTGAAGAGTTCTTGGCGCAAGGGGTCATACACCACGCCGTGTTCGATGCGGCCACGGCGCTGCACGGCAATGGAGACCGCGAACTGCGGAAAGCCGTGCATGAAATTGGTCGTACCGTCGAGAGGATCGATGATCCAGACGAATTCGTTTTCGCCCCTCTCGCCGCTCTCTTCGGCGAGCACCGCGTGATCGGGATAGTGCTTGTGAATCGTCTCGATGATGTCCCGCTCCGCCTGCATGTCGATTTCGGTGACGAAGTCGTTTTGACCCTTGGCACGTACGTCCAAACGATGGACGCGATTCATGCCACGAATGATCACTTCACCAGCTCGGCGGGCGGCGCGGATCGCAATGTTCAACAGCGGTTGCATTAAAAAGACCTCGACAAGTAAGACCTACGCCGATGCGAGCTTCAGGCGGGTTCGGGAAGTTAAAGAGCGGGCCGCGGCTTGGCGCGGGCGCGGTAGAATACCAGCTCGTTGCCCATCCAGTGTTCTCGATGACTGCCTCACAATCGAACTTCTCCTTGCAGCCATGCCGTCATGACTTAATCAGCCATGACGCGACGAGCCATTAGCCGTGTCCGTCCGCATCGTTCTCGTCGATCCGCATCATCCGGGCAACATTGGTGCGACCGCGCGAGCCATGAAGAACATGGGACTACGCGAGTTACATTTGGTGCGGCCGAAGCTGTTCCCGAATCCGGAAGCGATTGCCCGAGCATCGGGTGCGGATGACATCCTCGAAACGGCGCATGTCCATGAAGAGTTCGAATCGGCGATCGCAGAGTGTGGTTTGGTTGTGGGCACCAGCGCGCGTCAACGTCACCTACCTTGGGATTTGACCGAGCCACGCGAATGCGCCGCCCGTATCGTGCAAGACGCGAAGATCGGCAACGTGGCCGTGGTGTTCGGGTCCGAACGGTTTGGCCTCACCAACGTGGAACTCGCACGCTGTAACCTGCTGGTCACCATCCCCACCTCTAGCGAGTACAGCTCTTTGAATCTGGCGATGGCAGTGCAGGTGATCGCCTACGAGATTTGGCTTGCGATGCGTCCTGGTGCGCCTGCGGCTGCGCCTCGCGAGGTGCCGCTGGCAAGTGCCGCGGAAATGACGCGTTTGTACGAACACATCGAAACGGTGCTCAACGAAATCGACTTCCGCGATCGGACCGGCGGAGGGCACCTGATGGCGCGGATCCGGCGGCTGTTCAATCGCGCGCAGTTGGATCGGAACGAAATGAACATCCTTCGCGGCATCCTTACGGCCGTGCAAGCCAAGCGACGGCCTGCCAAGAAGACGGCAACATGAGCGAGCGCCTGCCGATTTATTTGGATTACGCGGCGACGACTCCGCTCGATCCTCGTGTCGCTGAGGCAATGATCGAATGTCTGCGCCCGGATGGGCCTTACGGCAATCCATCATCGATGAGCCACGAATACGGGCGACGCGCACGTGCTTGCGTGGAGAAAGCGCGGGCGCAAGTCGCCGGCGCGATCGGCGCTCGGCCTGAAACGATCGTGTGGACTTCGGGTGCAACCGAGTCGGATAACTTGGCGGTGCTCGGAGTTGCTCGGTTTCATGCAGCGAAAGGCAAGCATCTGATTTCTGCACGAACCGAACACAAGGCGGTGCTCGACGCGCTCAAGCAGGCGGAGCGTGAAGGGTTCGAGGTGACATACCTCAAGCCGGGCCAGGATGGGATCGTCACCCCTGAGCAACTCGCCGAAGCGCTGCGAGCCGACACGATTTTGGTCTCGCTCATGCACGTCAATAATGAGATCGGGGTCATCCAAGATGTCGCCGCTTTCGGCGAGATGTGTCGCGAGCGCGGTGTGCTCTTTCATGTGGACGCGGCGCAGAGCGTCGGCAAGGTCCCGATCGATGTCGAAGCCATGAACATCGATTTGCTGTCGATGACCGCGCACAAGGCCTATGGTCCGAAGGGCATCGGTGCGCTGTACGTGCGGCGCAAACCGCCCGTTGGACTTCGGCCAATCATTTTTGGTGGTGGACAAGAAGGTGGATTGCGTTCCGGAACGCTGGCAACGCATCAAATCGTGGGCATGGGTCTGGCCTTTGAGATCGCAAAGGCCGAACAGGCCAGCGACTGTGCGCGAATTCAGAAGCTACGCGATCGGCTGTGGGCGGGAATTTCCGGACTCGGCGATGTCGAATTGAACGGACATGCACACTTGCGCGTTACCAACGTGCTGAACGTGAGCTTCGCAGGCATCGAGGGCGAGAGTTTGCAGTTTGCATTGCGTGAGTTGGCGGTCTCCGCCGGCGCGGCGTGTTCCTCGGCTTCGGACGAGGCGTCTTACGTGTTGCGTGCATTGGGCCGAAGCGATGCACTCGCCCAAAGCTCGTTGCGATTCAGCTTGGGTCGCTTTACGACTGCAGAGGAAATCGAGATCGCTATCGCAGCATTGAATCGCGAAGTGACTCGACTACGCTCGTTCGCACCTCTATAGCGCTCGTCAGGGAATCGCCCTTGTATTCAAGTAAGTTCTAACCAGCGCATGAGTACGACTTATAACGCAGCCGTCATCGATCACTTCGAGCATCCCCGCAATGCTGGCCGGCTTCTAGACGGTTCGGATGTCGTGGAAGGGGTGGCTGGATCGATCGCGCAAGGCGTCATGTTCGCGTTGAGCGCACGCATTCTCGACGGCCGCATTGATGAGGTGCGGTATGAGGTGTTCGGTTGCCCGCACTGCATCGCGGCCGGATCTTGGCTAACGGAGCGGCTGGTAGGTGCCGATCGCGACGACTTGATGCAATGGAGTTGGCGGGAGGTGGCAGACGTGATGGCCGTTCCGGCGGAGAAGCGTGGACGGCTTCTCATCCTGGAGGACGCAGTGCGGGCCTTGGCTTCTGCTTGGCCCGTTTGCACATAAAATCATGCCGAACTGGCATGCCGTTTGGATCTTGACCTTACGACCAGTGCCCTCAGTGTTGAACATCGATCTAGTGTTATCAGTTAAGGATCCTCACCGCGCTCGCATCTGACTATGTCCATCTCAATCACGTCATCCGCCGCCGATCGCATCCGTTCCTTTCTTGCCCGCCGAGGCCAGGGGCTGGGCTTGCGTCTCTCGGTCAAGAAGACTGGCTGCTCGGGCTTTGCGTACGTCGTGAATTACGCCGATGACATCCACGCGGACGACGTAGTCTTTGAAGATCAAGGCGTCAAAGTCATCGTCGATAAGGCCAGCCTCGGCTACATCGATGGGACGGAAGTTGATTTCGTGAAGCAAGGTTTGAACGAGGCGTTCCGATTCCGCAACCCGAA
>DASTSB010000485.1:0-2941 GCA_035760885.1 Steroidobacteraceae bacterium
GACCAATTGATCGCGTGGCGAGCAATCGGAAGTCCCATGCGGGCCGACGCAGTCGTCCGTCGTTGCGTGAGACGACGTCGTTGTCATCATCTATCTCCGTGCTCTCCGTGTGAAACCGTCTTTTCCTCTTCATTTCTGGCCGGCGCGTAGCGCTCGCGTGCCAATGGCTTGCCTGCCGCCAGGCTCGCTTGCCGACGCAGTCGGCTTGCCTCTCTTGCTCCTTCCTTCCGGCCACAGGCCTTCTCGACGATCCAATCGTCCGCCCATCTTGATCTGACCTGACGACAGTCCCACCTGATTGCGCAGCAATCCTTCCTGACGTGAGTCCTACCTGACGATGCAGTCGTCCGTCATTGCTTTTATGTCCTCGTCAGTCTCCGATAGTTCGCGTAATGCCGGATCGCATGCTGAACTTTGTGCTGCTGCTCGAACAAACGCGCAAGGTTGTAGTGAGCATCGGCGAAATCAGGATCGAGTTCGACGGCGCGCAGATACATATCGATCGCGGCCTCGGGTTGGTTCAAATCCTCGAGTAGCACGCCCAGGTTGAAATACAGGCACTCAGCGGTGCTGCACTTCGAAAGGCCTTCGCGATAAATCTTCTGTGCTTCGGAGTGATGGCCTTGGTCGTGAAGCAATCGGCCCAGATTCGTCCATGCAGCCGGTGATTCAGGATCGCGCTTCAACGCTTGTCGATATGTCTCAATCGCGCCGGGCGGATCGGTCTCTTCGAGCTGCAAGGCTGCCGCGAGCCAATCGTCGTCGGCATCACGAGTATCGATTTCTGCATCGCGCTGTTCTCGCCGTTCCATCACTGCGAGTTGGCCGTCCGAAACGGCGACGTCGAAGGCAAGCACATACTGCCCCGTATCGACTTCGCGCTTCGCCTTGCCCTCGCGCACCACCACCTGGTCGCCTTCTGCGGTGACCTGCAATCCAGAAAGCGGCATTTCGCTAGGTAGATCGCGACGCAGTTTTTGCAAGGCGCGACGGATTTTGGTCGGCGGCACTTTTGAATCGGAAAGCGCGCGAGCCGTGCGCAACACGATCAAGTCCTGAAACGAGAACTGCAGCGAGCCGCGTTTGGCGCGTGAAGGTTTGACGAACCCAAGCTCAACGTAACGTCGCACGGCATTGCGCGACAGCCCTAGTGTGCGCTCGATGTCCTTGAGTCCGAACGTCTGCATTTACCGCTGTCTACCGGCCTTCTTTGCAGTCTTCGCTGGTGTTTCGATGCGTTTGGCTGGTTTGCGATTACCCAACTTTCCAACCGATGTCTTGGCCGTCTCCGTTTTCTTCAAGCTGGCGCGCAGCGCTTCCATGATGTCGATGATGTTGCCGCTCTCTTTGCGGCCGGAGTCCTCGCTGATCGTAATCTTCTCGCCTTTGATTTTCTGCTGAATCGCGGCCTCGACGCGGGCGCGTACCTCGTCAACGTACGCGGTCGGTTCAAATTCATCGGATGCTTGTTGCTCGATGAGCTGCTTGGCCAGATTCAGCTCCGCGGGTTTGATCTCTTGCGCGGGCACCTCGATCTCGCTGACCGGCTTCACCTCATTCGAGAAGTGCAGCTGCTGCATGACGAGAACCTTACCAACGGGACGCAGCATCACCAAGTTCGAATTCCCACGTGCTGCCCAACGCGCGATCGCACACCGCTTCGTCTCGTTGAGCGCCTGAACCAGCAAGCTGTATGGCCGTGCACCGCCCTTGTCCGGAGCGAGGTAGTACGCGTTCTCGTAGTACACCGGATCGACGGCTTCGATTGACACGAATTCGGAGATCTCAATCGAATGCGTGCCGACCTCATCGAAAGCCTTGATCTCTTCGGGCGTGAATTGCACGTACCTGCCTTTTTCGAATTCGTACCCTTTGACGATTTCATCTCGCTCCACGACGCGCTCGTGGACAGGGCAAATGTACTGCTGCTTCACGCGCGTACCGCAATCTTTGTGCAGCATGTTGAACGAAATCCGGCTCGCGTACTGCGTGGCGGAAAACTGCTGCACGGGAATCGCGATCAAACCGAAGGAAATGGTCAAGGAACCCAATGATCGGCCAGCCATACGGACCCCCAAAAGAAGCGCGCCCAGGATTCTGTGGGTATCTGGACGCGAAAAAGTGCTGTATGCCTTACGCGGGATAGGGGGAGTTCGTTCCCTGAAGAACGTGATGAGGTGATGGAGTGATGGGGTGATGGGGTGATGGGGTGATGGGGTAATGGAGTGATGGAGTGATGGGAGGCTTCAGGCAAAGTGTAGGTCGGTGTTTGGACGCTCGCGTGGCAGTCAGCGCATATCGCCTCATCACCTCATCACTTCATCACGCGAACCGGCGCAACGAGCCACGCCCAACATCTGTGGGCCATTACAGCTTCGGGATATGGATGCGACTAATCATCAAAGAGCCCGAAAGCGCGAACAGCACGACCAGCGTATGGAACGGTTGGCCGGCGAGGCTGTGCTGTCCGAGCCAGAGTTGCGGTCCAATCGCGCCGTTGAGCGTTGCAGCAAAGAGTAAACAAACGAGTACGAGTGATGTTGGGATCGGCGTGCCTTCAAAGTACTTCACCTTGCCGCTGCCTTCGGAGAGTGCATCAGCGGTGATGTTGTACCGCGCCAATCGTGAGACGCCGCACGCAACGAAGAAGATCAAGACGATGCGATCAACGATGGTTTGCATGCCGCACGCATATGCCAAGACGGCGGGGGCGACACCGAATGAGATTACGTCCGCTAACGAATCTAGCTCGCGTCCCATGGCCGATGATTTCTGTCGCCATCGCGCGATGCGCCCATCGAGAACATCGAAGATGAATGCGAGTGCGATGAGCACGCATGCGGCGTAGAGATGCCGAATGTCGGTTTCGTCCAAGTAGCTCATGGAAGAAAACAATGCGCTGGTGCCACAAGCAGCGTTGCCCAGCGTGAACCAATCCGCC
>DASTSB010000486.1:0-4481 GCA_035760885.1 Steroidobacteraceae bacterium
GATCCGCCGATCTGCGCCTTATGCCCCGTACTTTGTGATTCACGGCACAACCGGCGTTGAAATCCTCTCGCTAGAGTCTGGCCATCGCAGCGGAGGTGCGCAGATTATGACAGCTGAACGCGACCCGGATTCGGAACCGACAGTGAAGATGCCGCTGCCGATCCCGCAGTTGGATCGTGACCTGGAAGACATCGATCCAGAGAAAACATTGGTGCGCGAGGATTGGGACAAACTCGCACCACGTCGAGCTGCGGCGCCTTCGCGTTGAGATAGGTTCTAGCTCACGAGCTGCGGTTCGTGAGCGTCACTTCATCTCCCACCCTGAGCGTGTGGCCTTCGCCCGCTAACAAGATCGCGTTTTGGCCGAACAGAACGCCTTTCATCTCGCGATCGAATCGATAGCTCTTTAGCGTCCGCAACGGTTCATCGCCATCTCGTGCACCGCGCAGTTGATCCGTCGTTGTGATCGCGCATCGGTCGCAGGGTTTCACGATTCGAAATCGTGCTTCGCCGATTTGGAATTCGTGCGTTGCATCTTCCGCATAAGCAGGCACATCGTCCCAAACGATATTGGGACGGAAGCGATTCATTGGCAGCGGTTTGGGCAGACGCGCATTCAAATCATCGAGCGAGGCGCGCGACACGACCAGCCATGGAAACCCGTCTGCGAACTGGATACGCGCCTGGACTGCGCCGGTCCATGCTTGATTGCTAATGCGGGGACGGCTGCGGTCGAATCGGACGAGTCGATGCGGGACGCCAAGAAAATTCGAAATCCAGGCGGCGGCTTCATCGCCTTCGTCGATGGCTGCACACCGATCCTTCCAGCATGTGACTTCGACCTTCTTTCCTGCCGAGTGATAGGGCACCTGCAATACGCTCGTGCCTGAAACTCTTAGCTGCAAAGAGTCCGAACTTAACTGCGTTTCGATGAGCGCCAACCGAGGTTCGTCGCGCTGAGTGATGAAGTTGCCCTCGTCGGTGACTATGAGCCACTCGCGATCGTGTTCGAAGCCCGTCTCAGTGATCCGCGCACTCTCCACGGCAATGCCGCGGCAGGATTTCACGGGATAGACATAGAGCGCAGAGATGGTGGCCACAGGCGGTCTCGAGTCTTGCGGGCGGAATATTGTAGCGGCCTCGCGGTATAGTTCGCGCCTTCTTGAATAAAGATGGGAAGAGTTGTCCACGGAGAACACGGAGAACACGGAGAAAAAATCCGATCTGAACTTAAAAACTGGACGAGCCGAGCCTTAAAGCGACCAACGACACAGATCAATTGTTCTTGATCGTCTCGTTTTCCGCTCCGTGCTCTCGGTGCTCTCGGTGCTCTCGGTGCTCTCCTTGCAGATTTTCTTCTCTTAGCGACAGAGCAAAAGAACATGCAAACCACCGCTTCCATCAACGCACTCGACTCGCGTGCACACCGACTGTTTATCGTCCTGGCCTCATTTCTGGCGTGCAATGCACTGATCGCCGAGTTCGTCGGTGTGAAGATCTTCGCGCTGGAGCCGACGCTCGGTTGGCAGCCGTTCAATTGGAGTTTGTTCGGCCAAAGCGGGTCGCTGTCATTTACGAGCGGCGTATTGATGTGGCCCTTGGTGTTTCTGCTGACCGACGTGATCAACGAGTTCTTTGGGTTTCGCGGTGTGCGGTTCATCTCGTGGCTGACGGTTGTACTGATCGTCTATGGGTTCTTTTGCGCGTATCTCGCGATCGGCCTGGTGCCGGCCAATTTTTGGATCAGCGTGAACAATCAGTACGGCGTGCCCGACATGCAGGCTGCGTTCTCGAGCATTTTCGGACAGGGCATGTGGACGATCGCGGGATCGGTGACCGCGTTTCTCATCGGCCAACTCGTCGACGTCGCGATTTTTCATCGCATACGGAACGTGACGGGCGAGCGCTGGATTTGGCTACGTGCGACCGGATCGACCGCCGTCTCGCAATTGGTCGACAGCTTCGTCGTGCTGTACATCGCTTTCGTCCTGGGTCCACAGCACTGGTCGACTGGATTGTTTTTGGCAGTAGGCACCGTCAATTACGTCTACAAGCTTCTGATGGCGATCGTGCTCATCCCATTCATCTATCTCGTGCGACGCGGCATTCAGGCATACGTCGGCCATGACGTCGCACGAGCACTCGAGGTTCACGCCGGTAAAGTGAAGTAGCGATGAGCAAACGAATTGCCATCATCGGTGCTGGAGTGGCGGGCATTGCGGCGGCGCGCGAGCTGAAGCGCTTGCAGTGCGAAGCAATCGTGTTGGAAGCGCGCGATCGCGTTGGCGGACGGGCTTTCACTGAGGCGCAAACGTTCGGTATGCCGATCGATCGCGGCTGTGCGTATCTTCATTCTGCCGAGCGCAATCCACTGGCTCGATATGCGCAGGATCATGGCTTCAGTGTCATTGAACGCTCAATTCGATGGCGTCAACGTGTGGGTGATCGCGAAATCACGAGTGAAGATCAGCAGCGCTATTACGAGGCGTTCCAGCGCTACGAGTCTTCGATCGCGGATGCGGCACGTGCGGGCCGCGACGTTTCAGCTGCTGAAGTCGTACCGTGCGATAAGTATCGAGCGCAGTTCGACGCCGTGATGGGTTGGTTGATGGGCGTGGATACTGAACACGTTTCTACGCTCGATTACGATCGCTACGACAATTCGGATGTCAACTGGCCAGTGCTTGAAGGGCTGGGTGCGGTGGTCGCTCGCTCGGCCTTAGGACTCGACATTCGATTGCGCGAACAGGTGCGCCGCATCGATTGGAGCGGTCGCAGCGTTCGGATCGAATCAAGTGGCGGAGTAGTCGAAGCCGACGCTGTGATCATCACGGCGCCCACGACGGTTCTGGCGACAACCCCGATCGACTTCTCTCCTGCGTTACCGGGTGTCTATGAAGATGCGTTTGTGCACGTGCCGCTCGGTATCGCAAACAAGGTGTTCTTTGAGTTTGAGCCAGGCCAACTGCCTGCGGGCGACATGTACCACTTCGTCGGAAGCGATCGAACGGCACGTACGGCGAGTTATGCGATTCGCCCAGCAGGGCAGGAGTTGCTGCTCGCGTATTTCGGCGGCGGGCTCGCGCGAGAGCTAGAAGTAGGGAACGCGTTGGAGCAGTTTGCTCGCGAGGAGCTTGCGAGCATCTTCGGCGCTGATTTGATTAAGCACATTCGCCGTGCGACATGGACTCGATGGGCGAGCGATCCGTTTTCCTGCGGCTCGTATTCAGCGGCAGAGCCTGGCTACGCTCATTTGCGCGAGCAGCTCAACGTGCCGATTGCGGGGAAAATATTCTTTGCGGGAGAAGCGTGCTCGATCCGAGATTTCGGAACGGTGCATGGCGCTTGGTTCAGTGGAGAAGGCGCCGCACGAGCAGTGGCGGGAGAGACGGCGAGCGCCGACTGATCGTCGGCGCTCGCGAACGAACTAGTTGATCTTCTGATCCAACTCGCCCTTGTCGTAGCGCTTCACCATCGACTCGAGGCCGATGGGCTTGATCTTCGAAGCGTTGCCGGCGGTGCCGAACTGCTGATAGCGATCTTTGCAGATCTCTTTCATTGCCTTGGTGGACACAGCGAGCCATTTGCGCGGATCGAACTCTTTCTTGTTGTCGTGGAAGAACTTGCGCACTGCGCCGGTGGCGGCCATACGCAAGTCGGTGTCGATGTTCACTTTGCGCACACCGTGCTTGATGCCCTCCTGGATCTCCTTCACCGGCACGCCATAGGTTTCGCCCATGTCGCCGCCGTAGGTGTTGATCGTCTTGAGCCAGTCCTGCGGGACCGAGCTCGAGCCGTGCATCACCAGGTGCGTGTTCGGAATGCGCTTGTGGATTTCCTTGATGCGATCGATCGCGAGGATGTCGCCGGTCGGCGGACGCGTGAACTTGTAAGCGCCGTGCGAAGTGCCGATGGCGATCGCGAGCGCATCGACGCCGGTCTTGCGCACGAAATCAGCCGCTTCGTTCGGATCGGTCAGCAATTGCGAATGATCGAGTTGGCCTTCAGCGCCGACGCCGTCCTCTTCGCCCGCCATGCCGCTTTCCAGGGAGCCCAAGCAGCCCAGTTCGCCTTCGACGGAAACACCGCAGGCATGCGCCATTTGCACGACGAGGCGGGTGGTATCCACGTTGTAGTCATACGACGCCGGTGTTTTACCGTCGTCCTTCAATGAGCCGTCCATCATCACGGAGGAGAAGCCGAGCTGGATGGAGCGCTGACACACGGCGGGGCTCGTACCGTGGTCCTGGTGCATCACGACCGGAATATGTGGCCATTCTTCGATCGCGGCTTGGATCAGATGGCGCAGGAACGGGGCACCGGCGTACTTACGAGCGCCGGCCGAGGCCTGCATGATCACCGGGCTGTTGGTTTCGTCCGCCGCTTCCATGATGGCGCGAACCTGTTCCAGGTTGTTGACGTTGAAGGCCGGAACGCCGTAGTTGTTCTCGGCGGCGTGATCGAGCAATTGCCGAAGCGTG
>DASTSB010000487.1:0-3202 GCA_035760885.1 Steroidobacteraceae bacterium
TGCCGATTGTGCTGCAGCCGCATTGATCATGCGTGTGGGTGTGAGTGTTCGGTGTAATGTGTCAGAGGGTGTAACGTGTAAGAAACTTCGGTCGGTTGCGCGGGAATAGAAACCACGCCATACACGTTACGCGCAGCTCACATGATGTGGAACGCAGGAGCGCGCGTCTCAGCTCTGAACAAGATGAAACGTAGCGCCGCAAAACCCAACGACTCTTACCATCCTGGTCATCCTGTCCTAGGTGCTCTGTCTCGCAGCCCGGGCCGATAGCCGCGTTTTACAAACTGCAGTGCGAGCCCTCAGCGCGGTGTGGTAGGGCTCGCGCCGCCAGTGGTCAGTCCGGGGCCTTGTACGCCGCCCAATTTGCCGGCGCCGGCAGAGCCAAAATCAGCGTCGTGTACGGTTGGCGGGCGTTTGGAGTGAGCATCTCTCTTCGATTTCTCACGCACGTCGCGTTTTGTTTGTGGATTCAATTCAGGATCCCAACTCGTTCCCGTGTAGTGACCTTCGCCGAATCCGCCGCCGAAATCTCCATCTCGCGCAATGCTGCGATCCAAGTTGGTTTCGTCGCTGTCGTGTAGGAGCTTCTCCCGCAGCGCCTTTTCGTCGGGCTTCAAATCGTCGGTCGCACGTTCATCGCGATTTTGCATGGCGGTCTCCGCACGTGATGTGGGTAGAACGCATGTGCCCGGCGTAGGGTTGCATGATCGACAGTATGGTAGGACGCTCATTCGTTCTTGCGCCCCTGCATCGCTCATCCTGTTCATCTTGTCGCGGTGACTTTCGATCACGCGAGTCGCAGGAATTTGCGAGATGGGTTCTAGTCCGTCTCTCAAGTGTCGACGGAAAGCTATCTTGATCGGAGGGGTCCCCGCCTCCGCGAGGACGACGAAAGAAGAAGTCTCGTTCTATCCCGACGAAGTCCTTCCCGATGCAACAGCATCCTTCCCGGCGTTAGTCCTTCCCGACGCGAAGCGTCCGTCCTGCTTCTTGTCCGCTCTGTCCTGACGCGTCCTGACGCCAGCCCTTCCTGACGCGTAAGCGTCCTTCCTGCCGAAGGCCTTCCTGATCGCGAAGCGATCCGTCTTCCCTCTCGACGACCGACACTGTCTAGAATTCCTTTCCAAAATGTCCTCGTACGATCCTCTCGATCAAGCGAAGCAAAAAAGCAAGATAGCCACCCGCCTATGACCGAAGGAAATCCCATGCGGACGCGGTGCGACGGCATTTCAAAAACTCTGTGAGCTCTGTGTGAGATTCTTTTCCGTCACTGATCAGAAGAGGATTAGGTGGCAAGCGCTCACGCGCAGGCCGGAAAGGATAATGAGGAAGCGCATTGCGCAAGGTAGCCGTGGGCAGGGAAGCCATTGGCAAGGATGCGCTCCGCGCAGGCCAGAAGTGCGACTGTGGCGCAGTGGCCCAATTTACTTGTACTTCGTCATCCCCACGCAGGTGGGGATCCATCTCAGTTCCAGAGATTCCCGGCAAATGCGACCTGTGGGCAACGAGCTGCTGAGATGCGGATGGGCTCGCTACGGAGAAGTGAGGAACTCACCAGACGCTTGATCAGATCACATGCGTATCGCGCACTCGACACTCCGCATGGATCTACTGCTGTCCTGCCGTGAGGCCCTCCTGATCTGCGAGGATCCTTCCTGCCGAAGGCCTACCTGACGATGCAGTCGTCCATCCTTCTTTTCCGTGTGGGCAGTTGTCAGTCGACTGTTGGCGGCAAGATGTGTCCCGCGGACCCCCGCGGACCCACACCGTTAACGCGCGCAGCGCTTTCACCCCATCACCCCAGCACCCCATCACCTGCCGCACATGGACGTGCTAATGCCGCGAAGGCAGGACGCCGAGAGCGGCCCATCACCAAAAAAAAGAGCGGACCTTTCGGTCCGCTCTGTTTGTCTCTCCGCAACTTGCTTGCTTAGGCGACGGCTGCCGTCTTGCCTTTCGCTGCTTCCGCGATCACTGCATCGGCGACGTTGCGCGGCACTGGATCGTAGTGCGAGAACTCCATCGTGTACGAAGCACGACCGCTCGTCATGCCGCGGAGGTGACCGATGTAGCCGAACATTTCCGACAGCGGCACGTGGGCCACGACGGCGATATTGGTGCCGCGTTCGAGCTGCTCTTGGATCTGACCGCGACGACGATTGATGTCGCCGATGACGTCACCGAGGTAGTCGCCCGGAGTCACGGTTTCGACCTTCATCACCGGCTCGAGCAGGATCGGGCCAGCTTTGCGCATCGCTTCACGGAAGCACGCCTTCGCCGCGATTTCGAACGTCATCGCGTTCGAATCGACGTCGTGGTAGCTGCCGTCCGTCAGGCGCGCGCGGAAGTCCACGGTCGGATACTTCGCCAGCACGCCTTCTTCCTTCTGTAGGCGCAGACCTTTTTCCACGGAAGGCACGAACTCACGAGGCACCGAGCCACCGACGGTTTCGTCGACGAACTCGAAGCCCGCGCCGCGCTCCAGCGGCTCGAAGGTGATCCACACTTCCGCGAACTGACCAGAGCCACCGGTCTGTTTCTTGTGCACGTACTGTTCGGAGATCGGCTTGGTGATCGCTTCGCGGTACGCAACCTGCGGCTGACCCATCACGCCTTCGACGTTGAATTCGGTGCGCATACGATCGAGCGTCACTTCCAAGTGCAACTCGCCCATGCCGCGCAGAATCGTCTCGCCGGTTTCGCGATCGGTTTCGAGCTTCAATGAAGGATCGGCGCGAACCATCTTGCCCAGCGCGTTGCCGAACTTCTCCTGATCGGCCTTGTTCTTCGGCTTCACCGACACGCTGATGACGGGCTCGGGGAAGCGCATGCGCTCCAGAACGACCGGTGCATTGGCGTCGCACAACGTGTCGCCGGTGTCCGTTTCAGCGAGCGAGACCAGCGCGATGATGTCGCCGGCGCGAGCTTCTTCGATTGGGTTCGCTTCCTTAGCGAACATCTCGACCATGCGGCCGATCTTTTCGCGCTTGCCGCGCGTGCTGTTCATGATCGACATGCCCTTGGTGAGCACGCCCGAGTAGACACGCACGAAGGTCAGTGCGCCGTATGCGTCGTTGATGACCTTGAACGCGAGCGCCGAGAACGGCTCATCATCTGAGCAGACGCGCTCGCCGACTGGATTACCGTCCACGTCCACCGTCTTAATGGCTTCGACGTCCGTCGGAGCGGGGAGGTAGTCGAC
>DASTSB010000488.1:0-3991 GCA_035760885.1 Steroidobacteraceae bacterium
TCGCGGAGTGGGATCGGATTCAGCGATCTTGTGGAGGTGGTGCCACATCTCCTCGCTGATGAACGGCTTATCGATGTTGGCGTAGACAAAGGGGATTCCTTGCTCTTGGAGTTCGCTACGCATCGCCGTGGTGAAGCCGCAGCTATCGCGACCATAGACAATCACGCTGTCGTTGGCTGGGAAAATGCGTTGCGCGTTCATTGCGACGTACGTGCCGATGAAGCTCACAATCAGCACGCCGGCTGCAACGACGAATCTCACATACAGTTTGATGAAGCGGCCGAGAAAGGTTGTTGGGCTCGTTTTCGCATCGGTGCGAAACGGCCAGCGATGATTGCAGATGGGGCATTCGAAGACTTTGCCGCGAAGGCGCGCCCAGTAGAGCGCGACGCGTTTGCCCTCGCCGTCGTAGCATCGAACCGCTTCCGTCCCGCGCCCTTTGATGAGGGTTGCACCGCATTGCGGGCAAACATACCCGCAACGCAGGTACTGCAAATGCTCGTGGCTGTAGCGATCCGATTCGCCGACAGCCGCTGCGAACCGTCCGACCGCTCTCAAATACCAACCTGCCATGGATGCGATTCCCGGAAACTGGAAGTGTCAGTCTACTTCGCTGAAGCCCTGCGCGTGACGAACGGCATTTAGAGATCGTGATGCCGCTCTCAGTTCGTTTGTGAAGCGCCCGCGGCTGCGCACGCTGCTACTATCGCGCACCTTCCCTTGTTGCGGGATCAGTATGGCTCGATTCGTTGCCTTCCTTCGGGGCGTTAGCCCCATGAACTGCAAAACGCCGGACCTGAAGCGAAGCATAGAGACTGCTGGCTTCACAGACGTGAGGACGATCCTCGCAAGCGGTAACGTGGCGTTCGATGCGCGAGCGAGCGCGCAATCGACATTGGAGCGCAAAGCGGAAGCTGCGATGAAGGATGTGTTGGGTCGCAGCTTCTACACCATCGTTCGCTCGCAAGCGCAGCTCATCGAGATGCTGGAAGCGGACCCGTTCGCGAAGTTCAAGATCCCGGCCAAGGCGAAGCGCGTCGTCACGTTCCTTCGCGAGCGGCCCACGACGAAGATCAAGCTTCCGTACCGATTCGAAGGTGTCCATATTGTCGCGCTCGAAGATCGAGAAATCTTCACCGCCTACGAGCCGCATCCTCGCGGGCCGATTTTCATGACTCTCCTCGAGAGGAATTTCGGCAAAGACATCACCACTCGCACGTGGGACACCATCAAGAAGTGTTCGGCTTCATAGTCCGCTTCATAAAAACATCCTGCTAAGAAACCGAAAAAATGAAGCTCATCATCCGCATCGTTCTCCTAGGCGTCATGGTCGTCCTCGGCGTCACCATCGTGTTCCCGGAATGGTTCGATTTCAGAGATCAACTCGTTGCTGAGCATTGGGCTGAAAAGGCCGCGGCAAATGAGCGAAGTCGGAGGCAGGACGCACGACGCAGTCACGAGGAGGTCGTCGCGCAGCTCAAGGCGCGAGAGTCGCAGGCCGTGGAATTTTCCAGAGGTGTTTGGAATGACGTCTCATCGGGCGACTATGCGTCGCTCTTTCGACATGGTGCCGAATCGCTCCAGGCCGAAAACACGCAGGAGAACCTCGATCAATTGCAGGCGATCTACTCCGCTGTTGGACGAGAGCTCACCGCAGATGAGGCCGCACAAATGGCGGGCTATGACAGTCGCCGTTTGGAGAGCGAATACTTGGATGCTGGAATGGCCGACTTGGTCACTCAGGTTCGGTACTGGGGTGAAAACGCACTATGCGTGCAGACGCTACATTTGAAGGTGGTCGAGGATCGGCTCGCCGTGGATTGGGCGCTCGTAGAAGTCCTTCTCTATCACGGGAAAGAGAATCTGATCCCCGAGACGATTCGCAGTCCACACGTGTTTCGCGGGACGTGAGTTGGGCAAGCGTAGAAGAATGAGTGAGGCACGTTAATCGCGCGAGTTCTCAGCGTCGCGCTCGATTCCGAACAGGTTTAACGCCAACTCACTCGTCGTTGCGTAGCAGGCGCCGATACTCCGCGGGTACCGGAGCCAATTGCATCAATCGCAAAAAGCCCGTGACGTCCGTGGGCGGCCAAATCGGTGAGGGTTGATTCGGATTCGAGGGACCTTCGACAAACGGTGTGTAGAGCTGGCGAGGTCGCGACAAATACGATTCGCACGCGGTGCCTTCATCGTTCGCGTAGTAGCGTTCGGATGAGTTGACGATCGACCAGCGCTCGGCGGAGCGGCGGCTGAAGTCCCAAGGCTTGCGATGTTGCAGAATAGCTGCACGACGCACCACATTCAGCGTCAGCACGACCCCATCGGCGGTGTCCAGATTTCTGTTTGCAGCTTGCTTCCAGTCCGCAGGTGGCGTGTACCACGTCGTACGTTGCACGGCTTGTTGCCACTCGTTCATTGCATCCGGCGCATACGTGCGAGGCGGCTCGCATTGCACGACTTCGGCGTCGATCACGTATCCCAATATTTTCGGGTCGGGTAAGCAAAAGAACAGCGTGCCCAGTGCGAATACAGTTGCTGTCCACATCAAGAGCTTCCGGTTCATCGCGGTGGACCCTGCGAACATGCGCGCCAGCGCACCGAGGATGAAGCCTGCGAATGCACCGCCCGGGCCCGTGATGAAGATGCCCAGCATCGGGCCTTGATTCGCATCCGGATTCAACAAGATCGGGCCGAAGAACCCGGCAGCGAATCCAACCGCACCGAGTACCAACGCCCACAGTCCGATCGGCAGCGACGTTCGGGTAGAGTTCATTGGACTTAGAACACGAACAAAAGGGCAAAGGACAAGGCGCAGTACGCGGCGATGGCGCCCCAATAGTTCAAACGATCTTCATCCCGTCGGAACGTGCGTCCCCAAATCCCAGACCGGGCATACACACTCCCCGTCGCAATCGAGCGCACGACGTAGAGGGCGAGTAGTGCACCTAGCAATTTGAAGATCGAACTCATGCAAGGACTTTACGTCCTCAGCAGCTGGACTCCCTCGCGTCCGGGCTTATCAGCGGCGCATTCTGTCGAGCGCTTCACAATATATGTGGCGCTTCTGATCGGGGTGTCCAGAAGGTGGGGTGTCAATCGATAAGTCTTGTCCAGACGATGGGGCCGACCGCTTTGCGCAGCCTCTGGGTTCGCAGCCTCTGGATGGGTTCGCAGTCTCTGGACACCCACAAATATCGCACGCAGTCTCTGGACACCCACAAATATTGGGCATGGCGATCGCTCCGCATGCTCTCCGCATGCTCTGGACACCCACTGTCTGATACTGGCGATCCCGCAGCTTTGGACATCCACTGTCGAGACGATGACCCACCCCTTCTGATTGGACTTCTGATTGGACATCCATCCTCCGAGTGATCGGTTGGACGTGATCGATATGGACACTCATCGACTCGGCTCAAAATCGATGCCCAAAGTTGGTGGGTGTCCAATGCGTGATGCCCGAACTTGGTGGGTGTCCAAAGGGACGGCGTCCAAAGGGACGGCGGGGCCATGTTCCAGAAGGTGGGTGTCCAATGGGTGCGTGTCCATGCTCCAGAAGGTGGGTGTCCAATGGGTGCGTGTCCAATGGACGGGACGTCCAATGGATGGGACGGTCGGTGTCCAAAGCGATGCGGTCCAAAGCGACGGACGTCGCGGCGCCCCGTCGCTTGGCTGCAGTGCTCACTCGCCGAGCATGGTTCCGGAGCCGCCCATCGCGGCGGGGAAGTCCTTGAACTTCGGCAGTCCATCGCTGATGCGTAGAACGGTTTCGCCGTAGTTCACATGCGCCGAGGCCTTGAACGGGAGCGTCGGAAGCATCGAAGCGTAAATGTCTAGAAGCCCGAACATCGGATGATCGGCCATGACGTGACCGCCGCACCGAGTGCAGAACTTGCGCAGGCTGCGCTCAGTCTTTGCGAACTGCCCGAGGAACTCCGTGCCTTGGGTGATCTTCACTGCCGCAGGCTTCCACAACGTGAACGCGTTGATG
>DASTSB010000489.1:0-2230 GCA_035760885.1 Steroidobacteraceae bacterium
GCATTCCGCATGGCACGGCAAGTGTTCGGACTCATGGGCAATGCGAGCGCACCAACGAAGCTCGCTTACGAAATGACAGGCAAGCTCAACGGCCCCGGATTTAGAGCCGTACGGTTTCGAGAATCAGGTGACTTCGCGCTACCGGCGACTACACAGGAATAGCTCATTTCCAAACCTCTTCGCCCGAAATCCACCGTCTCCGATGAACACAATTCTTTATCTCACCGCTTTACTAGCCGGCCTGGGTCTCGCGGTTCAAGTCGGGCTGAACAGCACGATGCGACAATTCACTGGCAACGCCGCGTTTGCAGCAGTCGTGAGTTTCTGCGTTGGGCTCGCAGGACTGGTGCTGTTCCTGGTCGCGACGCGCACTGAAATCCCCTCGCGAACCGCTCTTGCATCAGCACCATGGTGGGCGTGGCTGGGTGGGTTGTTCGGCGCGTTTTACGTAGCGATCGCGACGATCGTCGGTCCGCGCCTCGGCGCATCCACGTTGCTCGCACTCACGCTGGTGGGCCAGATCGCAACAGCCCTGGTCCTTGATCACTTCGGCTGGATCGGATTTCCTCACAACCCGATTTCGATCACGCGAGTGGCGGGCGCCGCTCTGCTAGTGTGTGGCGTACTGCTGATTTCCCGGTCGGCTTAGCCGAAGATCACATCGGACCTGACCCTTTTTCGATTCCGTTCGTGCTGAGTTTGTCGAAGCACTCTTGATCCGAGACGTCCTTCGACGCAGCTCTCCAGGAACAGCTTCGCTAGGCTGTAGGCTGTAGGCGCACGAACGGAATCGAAGAAATTACCTTCGACGTCACCTCTGGAAATGACTGGGGTGCAATGTGTTCGTCAGCCTGGTGGCTCGGGGCTCACAGCGGCAGACGAACCGTGAAGCGGCTGCCCCCCTCCTCGAACGCGCTGTACTCCACCTCACCACCGTGCGCGCGTGCCACTTGCCGCACGATCGACAAGCCCAGCCCGTATCCGCGGCCAGCCGCCGTCTTGGCGCGTGAAGAATGAAACGGCGTGAAGAGCTCAGCACGTTCGCCAGGATCAATTCCCGGTCCGCGATCTTCGACGACAAGCAATGCGCGACCCGCAGCATCTTTTGAGACATGCACCCGCGAGGCGCCGCCAGCGTGACGTTGAGCATTGTCGAGAAGGTTGCGTATGAGACGACGCAACAACGAAGGATCAGCGCGAACGATCACGGGCTCGCCCTCGGCTTCCAAGTTGTAGTGCGCCGCCTCTTCTGCCGCCAAAGCCAGCAAGTCGACGTCTTCGGTTTTGTGCAACGGTGCAGCCGAATCCAACCGGCTTGCGAGCAGGACCTGATCAATCAGCTCATCGAGCTCTGCGACGTTACGCTTTACTTCGCTACGAACAGCTGCGTGCTTCTCATCCGATAGGCATTCGATGGCAAGACCAATCCGCGCGAGCGGTGTCCGTAACTCGTGCGAGCAATTGGCCAGCAACGTCTTCTGCGATTGCATAAGAGCGGCGATGCGTTCGGCTGCGGCGTTGAAGCTGCGCGCGAGGGCCGCGACTTCATCGTTGCCCCTAACCTCAACACGCGCTGCCATATCGCCAACGCCGAGTCGCTCGACTCCCGACTGCAATTTCTCAAGCCGACCCGTGAGACGCCGCGCGATCGGATACGCGCCCAAAGCAAATGCAATCACCGCTGCGATGGAAAGCCCCAACAGCTGCGGACCGTGCGGTCGCAGATGATGCGCCGGCTGAAACGCGAGACGTCGGCCATCCTCCAGCGGAATGATCCATACGGGCCCGCCGCTCGTGAGCGTCCATCCACGCGCGTGCAACACCGAGTCTCTATTCAGAGCCGGCAAATCGCCCGCCTGTGCAAGCGGGGAGCCATCGGCAGCAAACAATGCGATACCCGTGCCGAGATGCGCGCTGACTGCACCGATGATCTTCTGGTTCTCGGCTTCAGATGCAGTGGGTGGGGGCAACAACTGTTCGGCGAGCTGAGCCGCAGTCTGTATAGCTATTCGATCGTCGCGAGACGAACTCGTCGCATGCCACAGCACGATGCTCGCCACGATGAACAGAGCCATCGTCGCGAGAATTGCAAAGTAGAACTGCCAATGAAGTCGACGCATCATGCATCCTGCAACTTGGCGAATACATATCCCACACCGCGCACGGTAAGAATGCGACGCGGATGCTTTGGATCGTCTTCGATCAACGCCCTGATCCGAGAGATGTGAAC
>DASTSB010000490.1:0-4287 GCA_035760885.1 Steroidobacteraceae bacterium
CCAGATGGCCGCCGGCCCGGCTTCTTCTACGTGAATCTCTATAAGCCGGAGCAGCGCCCGAAGTACGAGATCCCTGTGTTGACGACGCACGAATCCGTTCCGGGTCACCATTTACAGATCGCACTAGGGCAAGAGCTCGGCGAATTGCCGAAATTCCGCCGCGACTTCGATGCGACCGCATTTGTCGAAGGCTGGGGTTTGTACGCCGAGAGCCTGGGCGATGAGATGGGGTTGTACCAGGACCCCTACGATAAGTTCGGGCAGCTCACGTACGAGATGTGGCGCGCGGTGCGTCTAGTCGTCGATACAGGCATTCACTACAAGCATTGGACGCGCCAACAGGCGATCGACTACTTCAAAGCGAACGCGGCCAAGACCGAACTCGACATCGTCAATGAAGTGGACCGGTACATCGCCTGGCCGGGCCAGGCGACGGCGTACAAAATTGGCGAGTTGAAGATCAAAGAGCTGCGAGCCCGCGCGACGCAGGAACTCGCCGGTCGCTTCGATCTGCGCGGATTTCATGACGTGGTTTTAGGCTCCGGTGCGATCCCCCTGGATGTCCTCGAACGCAACGTGAATCGTTGGATCGAGAAACGCCGCACAGCCGCAGAAAACCAGCCTTAACGCCGGCTGCGATACAATCCCCGCCCCTTTTGCCGGCCCCTGCAATCATGTCTGTTTCCCGTCGCCGCTCCGTTCCTGTTCGCATCGGTTCCGTCACTGTGGGCGGCGCCGCTCCGATCGTCGTGCAATCGATGACGAACACGGACACGGCTGACATCGCTGGCTCGGTCGCACAGATTCATGCATTGGCGCGGGCGGGGTCTGAACTCGTCCGCGTCACCGTCAATACCGATGAGGCCGCTGCCGCCGTACCCCATATTCGCGACCAACTGGCCAAGCGCGGCGTGTTCGTACCCATCGTGGGCGATTTTCACTTCAATGGTCATCGCTTGCTCAAAGCGCATCCCGCGTGTGCGGAAGCTCTGGCCAAATATCGAATCAATCCAGGCAACGTCGGGCGCGGCAGTAAACGCGACCCGCAGTTCGCCGAAATGATCGAAGTCGCATGCGCGAACCACAAGCCGGTGCGCATCGGCGTGAATTGGGGCAGCTTGGATCAGGATCTGCTCACTCGATTGATGGACGAGAACTCACGCATGCCGCAGCCGAAGGATGCGAACGATGTCATGCGCGAGGCACTGGTCGTTTCCGCGCTCGATTCAGCGCAGCGCGCCGAAGAACTTGGCCTGCCGCATGACCACATCGTGATCTCGTGCAAAGTCAGTGGCGTGCAGGACTTGATCGCTGTCTATCGCAATCTTGCGTCACGATGCGAGTACGCACTGCACTTGGGACTGACCGAAGCCGGCATGGGATCCAAAGGCATCGTCGCATCCACCGCCGGCATGGCGGTTCTGCTGCAAGAAGGCATCGGCGACACGATCCGAGTCTCGCTCACGCCCGAACCGAATGGCGATCGCACTCAGGAAGTCATCGTGGCGCAAGAGATTCTGCAGACCATGGGCTTGCGCTCATTCATGCCGATGGTCGTCGCATGCCCCGGATGCGGTCGCACCACATCCACTTACTTCCAAGAACTCGCCCAGAAGATCCAATCGCACATCCGCCATCAAATGCCGGAATGGCGCAAGCAGTTCGTGGGCGTCGAAGATATGACGGTCGCGGTGATGGGCTGCGTCGTGAACGGCCCTGGCGAAAGCAAGCACGCAAATATCGGCATCAGCTTGCCCGGCACGGGCGAGCGCCCGGTTGCGCCCGTTTACATCAATGGCGAGAAAGGACCGACGTTGAAGGGCGAGCGGATCGCGGAAGAGTTTCAAGCGTTGGTGGAGCAGTACGTCGCCACGACTTATCAACGGAAGGCATCATGAGTAACCTCGTCGAAAAGCACTGCAAACCCTGTGAAGGCGGCGTGGCACCCTTGTCCAAAGACGAAGCAGGCCGGTTCCTATCGCAGTTACAGCGCGGCTGGCAACTGATCGAGGATGGCAAGGCAATCAAGCGCGAATGGACGTTCAAAAACTTCTATCACACGATGAGCTTCGTCAACGCGATCGCCCACATCGCCAACACTGAAGACCATCATCCGGACCTCGAAGTCGGCTATGGCTACTGCCGCGTTCGCTATAACACCCACGCGATCGGCGGGCTGTCCGAGAATGATTTCATCTGCGCAGCGAAGGTGGAGGCGTTGCTGACGCAGTGATGAAGCGATAAGGTGATGGAGTGAACGGCGCAGCTCTGAACCGGACGTTGGGCGCGCAGGCCTTTATGCATCGGTACATGAGTGACTCGCTAAACGAGCTCTGGTGAACGACCTTCGATTTCTTTTTTGCGTTCTCTGCGGCTGATTTCTCTTTTTCCGTCGCAGGCACAGCAGCAAGCGATCGACTATTTGCGGCGAACTTCACGCGCTCTGCGCTTTCACCCCATCACTTCATCACTCATCCCGCGCGAAGCACGGGATGCTTGAACTCCTGCTTCGCAAACTCCACCCGCTGCTCGGGCGCAGCATCGAAGTCGGCCCGCTCCTCGCAGATCTTCAAACGGCGCAGTAACCCCTGACGATTCGCGATCTGAATTGCGAGGCCCGGTCGGGCATTGAGTTCGAGCACGAGCGGTCCGAGATCGCGGTCGATCACCACGTCGACGCCGATGTACCCAAGGCCCGTCAATTCGTAACAACGAGCGGAGATATCCAAGATCCGATCCCACTCAGGGATTGCGATGCCCTCGATGGAATGCGTGGTGTCGGGATGATGAGTCACGACATCGTTGCCCATAACGCCGGTCAACGTAACGCCGGTCGCCATGTCGATACCCGCGCCGACAGCACCTTGATGGAGATTCGCCTTGCCCTGCGACGCCCGCGTGGGCAGCCGCACCATCGCCATGATCGGCACGCCGCGAAACACGATTACGCGAATGTCGGGCACGCCTTGATAACTGATGCGCTCGAACAGCGGCGCAAATTGCACCATGTACTCGATGATGACGACGTCCTGTACGCCACCCAGGCTGAACTGGCCGTTGATCGCGTTGGAGAGATGGTGGAAGAGGAAGTCCTGGTCCAGCAGTGCGCCGCTCACCGTCCGATAGCGAACGCCACTGCGGCCGGCTATGACAACGATGCCATCGCCTGCGCAACCGTGAGCCGGCTTCAGTACGAATTGTGTTCGGTCGGCCACGATCTGGGGGAGCGCCCGAATGTCGATCTGCCGCCGGATCACTCCATACAATTCCGGTACAGCGATGCCAGCTTTGATCGCGAGCTGCTTCGTCTGCAGCTTATCGTCGACCAAGGGGTAGCGACCGCGTGGATTGAAACGAGAGATGTAGTCGCCGTTGCGCTGGTTCAATCCCAGCACACCTTCCCGCTTCAAGGTGCGATACATCGACAGCATGCGCTAACTCGATTCCATCGGCAGCGCCTTGAATCGAAGCAGTTCGAGCAAGCGGTAGCCCGTGTAGCGGCCAGCAAGCAGCGCGCCGGCGATCACGAACAGCAGTAGCTCCGGAAACACGAACACGATGTGTTCGAGCCAACGAATTCCCATCACCAAGTAAGCCGCCGCGGCGACGATCAAGCTCCCCGTGCCTTCCTGAATCGCCTCCGATGCGCCCCGCTCCTCCCACACAATGGACATTCTCTCGATGGTCATCGAGATGATCACGATCGGGAACAGGGCGATCGACAGTCCCGGCTGAATTTCCAACTTCTGGCACAAAACGCTGATGAACACCATCAGCAGCACCACGACGGTCAGAACGACCGTGAGACGTGGAACGAGCAGCAAGCGTAGCTTCTCCAGATAGAAGCGAATCGTTAGCCCCAGCGAGACGATCACTGCAAACAGGACCAGGCCCCACAGGAGTCGCGTCTCGCGAAACGCCAACGCGACGAGAACCGGCATGAAGGTGCCGAACGTTTTCACTCCAACAAAATTTCGCAGCAGCATGATCACGAGCGCACCCACCGGAATCATCAGCAGCACGCTGTAGACCGCCTGCGTCGCGATCGGCAACACGAACAGCGAGAAGTCCACGGCGTGCGATCCGCGTCGTTCAGCGCGCCGCTCCGCGACCACCATCGAATCCAGCATGTTCTCGCGTACGGCGACATCGACGTTCAAGCCTGAACCACCTTCGATGTCCGCAATGGGTGCATCGCCGCGCCACCAAATCAAGAAATCCTCGGGCAAGCCCTGGGCCAACGTGCGCGGGTTGAAGTACAACCACTGCACGCCGTCGTGCACCTCC
>DASTSB010000491.1:0-6317 GCA_035760885.1 Steroidobacteraceae bacterium
AGTGCCGCTTCCTGTGCGATGCCAAGCCCGAATCCGCGACCCACCACGAATAGATTCGTTGCTGATTGCAGTGCATCCGTTGCGACGCTCCAATCCGCACGCCACGCTTCATCCAACTGATCCGGAGCCGCTTCCAGCGCACGCATCAGCTCGATGTCCTCGGTCCAACTTGCAAGCAAGTGCGCGATCGCGCTCAGCGATCCGACATACGACTTGGTCGCCGCGACGCTGGTCTCGGGGCCTGCAGCAATGTCGATTGCGTAGTGAGCGATCCGAGCGAGAGGGGACTGCGGTGTGTTGCAGATGGCGACGATCAACGCGCCAGACGAACGAGCCTTCTCGACGGCCGCGAGAAGGTCAGGACTCTTTCCCGATTGTGAAATCGCGAGGAACACGGCGCCGCGCATATCCATGCTGGCGTCGTACACCGAACTCACGGATGGCGCGGCGGACGCAGTGAGCACCTGCGTATGCGCTTCGATCAAATATTTCGCGTAGGTCGCCGCGTGATCGGAACTCCCGCGTGCGCAGGTCACGATGGCGCGCGGGGAAAGCTTGCGGATCGTTGCGCCTAGATCGCGCATCAACGTGGCATTCGCCTGGAGTTGACGTCGCACCACCTTCGCCGACTGCGCCGCTTCTTGAAACATCCGTGATTGCATGATCACGACTGGGCGGTGAGTTCAGCGACGAAGTCGTAAATGTCGCCGCGGTAATAGGACTGCGAGAACTCGACCGCGCGACCGTCTTTCAAGAAGCCGAGGCGCTCCACCAGCAAGCCCGCATCCTTCTCTTGAGCTTTGAGGAGCTTCGCTTGCTCTTGCGTCAGCAACACGGCGCGTAGGCGTTGCAATGCACGCACGGGGCGAGCGCCATTCTTTTCCAGCGCCTCGTATAAAGACGTTTCAACGGCGTCCAACGAGGGCAGGCACGAAGCGAGAACAGTGGCGTACTCGAGTGCCATCGGCGCCTCATCGGCGAACCGAATGCGATGGAAGCGAAACACCGGCGTTCCGGGGCTCGATCGCAGCGTGAGTGCTTCTTCTGGCGTCACGGTGCCCGCGGCGCGATTGAGCCACACGCTGCGCGGTTTGCGTCCGCGTGCACGCATGTCTTCGGAAAATGAAGTGAGCTTCGCGAAGTTCTTTTCGACTTTCGCGCACACAAACGTACCTGCGCCTTGGCGCCGCACGAGCAAACCTTCGTCGACCAAGCCATCGATGGCTTTGCGCACCGTGATACGCGAGACCGATAAGTCATCGGCCAGATCGCGCTCTGGCGGCAGCGCATCGTCGGGGGCGAGCAAGCGCTTCTCGATCGCATCCCGCAATGCACGTTGCAGCTGTTGATACAGCGGCAGGCTATTGCTTTCGTCGAGCTTGGATAGAAAACGCGCCAGGTTCGCCACTCGCTACTCCAGTCAGCACCCGTTCCGGGCATGGCGTGAACAATGCCACTGACATAAGACCAATGCAAGACCAATATATTCACCTTTGCAACTTGAGAACGGGCACAGACACTAGAAACAGCGGCAAAACTGAGTCATTGACAAGTTTTAAGTGCAATACCACTTGGCAGATTGGTCTCACTGGTACTATATTGGCCTTCAATTGGTCTGCACACACAAACGTAAGGGGAAGGGCACTCAAGATGAACACCAAACGTTCCACACTCATCGGCAGCGCAGTCGCCTTTGCGTTGTTCGGTCAATCCTCGGCAATGGCCGCGCAGACCACAGCCGATACGAGCGGCGATGTCGAGGAAGTCATCGTCACCGGCATTCGCGCCAGCGTTGAGAAATCTCTCGAGACCAAGCGCGATGCCGACGCGCGTTTGGAAGTCGTCACCGCCGAAGAAGTCGGCAAGCTTCCGGCTCACAACGTGGCCGACGCACTGCGCGGATTGCCGGGCGTGAACATCAGCTCATCGAGCGCCGATGAAGGCGGCTTTGACGAAGCCGATCGCGTGAGCTTGCGCGGCACGAGCCCGAGCCTGACGCAAACGCTGATCAACGGTCACAGTGTCGGATCCGCCGATTGGTTCGTGCTGAGTCAAGGCAACAACGTCGGTCGCAGCGTCAGCTACACACTGCTGCCATCCGAACTCGTGGATTCGGTGGAAGTGAACAAGTCATCGAATGCGAAGCTGCAGGAAGGCGGCACGACCGGCACCGTCAACATTGTTACGCGCAAGCCGTTCCAATTCTCCGATACGCTGACGACCGAGGCCTCGATCGGCAGCGTGTATTCCGACCAAGCGGATGCCTACGATCCGCAAGTTTCGGGTCTGTTCAACTACAAGAACGAGGACAGCACCTTCGGCGTGCTGCTGCAGGTCTTCAAGCAAAAACGTTCGCTGCGTCGCGACGCCCAGGAAATTCCGGGCGGCTTCTTCAAGATCGCCGACACCGATCCAGTCGCTGCGACCAATCCGGATCTCGTGGGCGTCTACGTCCCCGGCCTCGTGGGCTCCACGTTGTTCGAACAGGTCCGCGATCGCACCGGCGGACTGCTGGAACTGCAGTTCAAGCCGTCCGACAACTTGACGCTCGGCTTGAGTGGCTTCCTCTCCGATATGGATGCGGACAACTACAACCGCAACTTCATGATGTGGGGCGGCAACTTCGCGAGGTCCCAAGCGCCGCAAGCCGGCTACACGATCGAGAACGGCGTATTAACGAACGCTACATACGCAGGTGTTCCCGGCACTAACTACGCGGTCTACGACATGATCTACCGCGAGGCGACAGCGAAGAGCAACTACGTGACCTTCGACGCCGACTGGCAGATCAATGACAACTTGAAGTCCAAGGTCCAAGTCGGCACCACGAAAGGCGAGGGCACGACCGAACGTCAATTCATCGCTGAGGTGACGACTGCTGCGGGCGGCGGCGCGAGCTTCACGACTCACGGCATCGGTTCGCCACTGGATTGGAGTGTCGGAGGCGATTTGACGCCGGCCGGCGTGACCGGGTTCGGCACCTGGGGCAATCAGGAAGTGATCGCGACGGACAAAGAAAACTGGATCAACCTGGATTTCACTCAGAACCTCGACATCGGCGTTCTGAGTTCACTCGACTTCGGTGCGCGATACGCCGATCACGAACGTCAAACGCGCTCCCCTGAAGGCGCATCGCCAGGGGACATCTGGTCCAGCCTGCAAACGGGCGCCACCAGTGCGTACCCAAGCGACTTCGGCGATTCCATCGGGGGCAGCTTCCCGCGCGACCTGTGGTACTTCACGACCGGCGCGCTGAAAGAGTCGATCATCAACAACTCCACATGGCTATCGGATAACGACGGCCCGACTGGCCGTCACAACTACGGTGGGGAATGGAAAGTGGCGGAGAAGAATCTCGCCGCTTACGTGCAAGCAAACGTGGCGGGCAGCGAATGGAGCGGCAACTTCGGGTTGCGCTACGTGAACATCGACCAAGACATCAACTCATATCAAGCGGTGTCTTCCGCAGCGAATGCCGATGTGAGCAGCTTGTTCGGCAACTGGATCTATCAAAACACCAGCAACAAGCGCAGCCGCGTACTGCCGAGCGCGAACTTGAAGTTCAACATGAGCAGCGATGTCGTGTTCCGCTTTGCGGCTTCGCAGACGATGACCTTGCCCGATTACTCCGCATTGGGTGCATCGAGCTATGGTTCCGATCTGAACAAGACGGGCGGCGGCGGCAATCCGAATCTGAAGCCGGTGATTTCCACCAACTTCGACGGCAACCTGGAGTGGTACTTCATGCCGCGGGGCTTGGTGTCCGTCGGCGCATATGCGATGGATTTGAAGGATTACGTGGCCTTCGGCACCGAAACGCGCATGCTGTACAGCGAGTTGAGCAATCAACTCGAGGCGTACAACGTCTCGGTTCCGATCAACTCCAACGGTCAGGTGACGGGCCTCGAATTGGTGTACGAGCAACCGATCGGCAAGTGGCTCGGCTTCAGCGCGAACTACACCTATGCGGACGGCAAGACTGCGCACACTTGGGCGGACGGCAGCAACAACCTGGTGGGCACATCGAAGGACACCTACAACTTGGGTGCCTACTTCGAGAACGACACCTTCGGCGTGCGCGCGAACTACACGTATCGGACGTCATTCTTGATCGGCCTGTCGGGCGCGAATCCATACTACCAGGATGACTTCGGCACGCTGTCGATGACGGTGAGCTACAAGCCCACGCCCTGGTTGAACCTCAGCTTGGATGCGTTGAATCTCAACAACCCCTCGTTGACCTACTACCAGAGCCAATACATCCCGAGCGCGTTCTACAACAACGGACGCCAGTACTACTTCAACGTCCGGGCCAAGTTCTAAGGCACGCCGGCCCGCGGCCCTATCTGGGCTGCGGGCCTTTTCAGGAAAACCTCGAGTGCGGCAGGATCGGATGCGTGAAAGGATGTCGCATCGATCTTTCCCGACCCTGAATAATGCATCACCAATTCAAGCTATCCATCCTTATATATGTCGCCGTCTTGGCGGGTGTCGGCGGTTGCAAGGGCGCTGAACCCGTAGCGCCTGCGTCGGCGGCACCGCCCGCCATCATTCCTGCGCCCAAATCGATGACCGTACAGAGCGGGCAGTTCATCGTTACGCCAGGCACGCTCGTTTCGTTCCCGGACGGATCCGCAGCACAAGCGGCAGCCGACTACTTCATTGACGAGATGCAACGCACCCGCGGTCTGACCTTACGCGCTGAAGCATCGGAACTCGCCAAAGAGAACGTCATTCGCTTCGACCTGGCCCCCGCAGGGAGCAGCGGCGGAGAAGAAGACTATTCGTTGAATGTGTCTCCCCAACGAATTGTCATCTCCGCCGCCGACTCTCGCGGCCTGTTCTACGGTGCAGTCACGCTGTGGCAGTTGATGACGAGCATTGAGGCTGGCAAGGGCACCTACGCAATCCCGGCGATGAGGATCGAAGACTCGCCGCGATTTCGTTGGCGCGGGTTGATGCTCGACTCAGCGCGCCACTTCCAATCGCCTGAGTTCATCAAGCAGTTCATCGATTGGATGGCCCTGCACAAACTCAATGTGCTGCATTGGCATCTCACGGACGACCAAGCTTGGCGCATTGAGATCAAGACGTATCCGAAGCTTACGAGTGTCGGCGCGTGGCGCGTGCCCGCGGGCGCAGCAGCTGCGGCGGATATCGATCCCGCCACGGGAAAACCGCGGTTGTACGGCGGGTTCTATTCGCAGGATGAGATTCGGAGCATCGTTGCGTACGCGGCCCAGCGGCACATCACGATCGTGCCGGAAATCGAAACGCCGGGTCATGCAAGCGCGGCCATTGCTGCGTATCCCGAACTCGGCGTGCTCGGTAAGAAGATGAGCGTTCCCGCCGATTGGGGTATCTATCCGAATCTGTACAACGTGAACGATGCGACTTTCGCGTTTTTGGAAAACGTGCTCGCCGAAGTGATGGAGCTGTTCCCAAGCGAATACATCCACGTCGGCGGCGATGAGGCGGTGAAAGATCAATGGCAGGCCTCGCCGAAGATTCAGGCGCAAATGCGCAAGCTCGGCATCAAGGACGAACACGCATTGCAAAGCTACTTCATTCAGCGCCTAGAGAAGTTCTTGAACGCGCACGGTCGCAAGTTGATCGGCTGGGATGAAATCCTCGAAGGCGGTTTGGCGCCGAATGCCACCGTGATGTCATGGCGCGGTATCGATGGCGCAATCGCCGCGGCCAAGGCAAGCCATGACGCGGTGTTGTCACCCTGGCCCACGTTGTACTTCGACAATCGCCAAGCGAATGACACGCAACCGGGCCGCGGCACGATGATCACTGTCAAAGACGTGTACGCATTCAATCCCGCACCCGAGTCGATGGGCTCGGAACAACGCAACCACATTCTCGGTGTGCAAGCGAATCTGTGGGCCGAACACATGCGCACGGAGGATCGCGTCGAATACATGGCATTCCCTCGTGCGGCTGCGCTGGCGGAAGTGGCGTGGTCGCCCGAGAGCAAAATCAATTGGGAGGATTTCGAACGACGACTGCCCGCACAGCTCAAGCGCTACGATTCGCTGGGAATCCATTACGCGACGCCTCCGAAGGAGGCGCCCCTTGAGCCCAACCGTCGTACCAGTCATCAACTGCAGCTGTGCACCGACAAACTCGTGTTGTCGTTGGAAGACGATGCACCGCTTCGAGGTCCGCGTGCGACTTTCTGGGTGGACATCATGGACCCGTGTTGGATTTATCCTGCCGTCGATCTTTCGAATCTCTCGGCGATCAAAGTGAGTGTCGGCCAAGTTCCATTCAACTTTCAGATCGGCAAAGCCGTGAACGACATTCCGCTG
>DASTSB010000492.1:0-4792 GCA_035760885.1 Steroidobacteraceae bacterium
CCCTTTGGAAGAACGCGTCGGCGGACATAATCGATGCGCTGACTGCTGACTGCCGTAGGTTAGCGCCGAAGAATCAGCTCACGCGTTGAACTGCATGCGATGCAGGGAAGCGTACTGCCCGTCGAGCTGCATCAATTGATCGTGGGTACCCGACTCGATGACCTGCCCCGCCTCAAGCACGACGATTCGATTTGCGCGCTCGACTGTGGATAGCCGATGCGCGATCACCAATGTCGTGCGGTTATGCATGAGCTCCTGCAAGGCATCTTGAATGACACGTTCGGCCTCGGAGTCGAGGGCAGACGTCGCTTCATCGAGAATTAGAATGGGCGCGTTTTTCAGCAGTGCGCGTGCGATGGATATGCGCTGGCGCTGCCCACCCGAGAGCAGCACGCCCCGGTCGCCAACCATCGTATCCAACCCTGCCGGCAAGTCTCGCGCAAATTCCAAGACGTGAGCTGCGCGAGCGGCTTCTTCCACCGCAGCCGCAGATACATCGCGGCCGAAGCTGATGTTTGCGCGAATGGTGTCGTTGAAAAGAACAACCTCTTGGCTCACCAGCGCAATCTGCTCGCGCAAATCCGCGAGGTCGTACTCGCGCACATCATGGCCATCGACTCGCACCGATCCGCTGCTCACGTCGTAGAAGCGCGGCAACAAGTTTACCAACGTCGATTTACCGCTTCCGGATCGGCCCACAATTGCAACCGTCTCTCCCGAGCGTGCACGCAAACTGACATGCTGCAGGGCCACTCCTTTACCTGCCGGATACGCGAACGACACATCTTGGAATTCAATATCGCCACGCACGCGACCGGAAATCTTGAGCCCGGATTCAGTTTCGACCGGCTCATCGAGCAACTCGAAAATGCTCTGCCCCGCCGCGATTCCCTGCTGCATCGGACCTGCGACACCTACCAAGCTACGCAACGGTTGCGCGATGTTCACGAGCGCGACGAGGAACGCGAGCAAATCGCCCATTGTGGTGCGCCCGCGAACCGCATCCGAAATCGCCATTGCCAGCACGAATGCCGAACCGATTGCCGTCACCATCTGCACGACTGGATTCGACAACCCTTTGGTCAGCACCAATCGCATATGCGAACGGCGGTTGTGTTCGTTGACCTGTTCGAACTGAGCAGATTGATACGCCTGAGCGTTGTAGACCTTGATCACGCGCGGCGCTTCGAGCGTCTCTTTAGTGACGCGAGTGATGTCGCCCATCGAATCTTGGATGCGCCGCCCGTAACGTCGAAACTTGCGATTGATCAGCGAGACCAGCCAAGCAAGCAGCGGGCCCATAGTGAGAGCGATCAACGTAAGCCTGGTGTTCAGATAGAACAGCACGATGATCGAGCCCACGATTGTGAGCGTCTCGCGGATCATCACCGTGATGGAATCGGTCACGGCTTGGCCGATTTGCTCGGTGTTGTAGGTCAGACGTGAGAGCAACACGCCGCTGGAATTGCGATCGAAATAAGCAATCGGAAGATTGATCAGGCGATCGAATATTTGGCCACGCATCTGCTTGATGATCTTGCGGCCGACATATCCCATGCAGTACGTCTGCGTGAAATCTCCTAATCCGCGCAGCAAGAACAACCCAATGAGCGCGACGGGTAACCAAACGATGGTATGCGGGTCGCGCTGTTCGAACGTGCCATCACCGAATTGTTTCGCGAAGCCGCTGAACCCGACCATGCTGGCGGAAAAGACAGACGCGCCCAGCAGACCCAGCAAGAAAACACCGCGATGCGGCTTCAAATAACGCAGCAGACGGAAATACGTCTCGCGCGCATTAGGCGGCATGGCAAGTTTGGGAGATCGGTCAGACATCACTCGATCTAGTGCGCTGCTGCAGTGTCGTGCTGCTCATTGACGGTCGCGATACTGATCGCGCGAAAGCCCAAACGCCCTAGCACGTCCATGGCCGTGACGACCGATTGATGGGTCGTGCGCGCATCGGCGCGAATGGTCACCGGAAGATCGCGACGTTCACCGGCGATTTTGGTAATGGCTGCGGAAAGGGTGGCCGGGCTCGTGTTGATGAGCGTCTGACCGTTCACACGATATTCGCCCGTCGCGGTTACACCGATTTCGATTGGATCCTTCTTCTGATCCGGGGCGGGCGCAGTGCTCGCCTGAGGTAATTGCAGCCGGATGCGCGCCTCATCGACGAACGTAGTCGAGACCATGAAGAAAATCAGCAACAGCAAGACCACATCGATGAGCGACGTGAGATTGAGCTCCGGCTCTTCTTGCGGACGCGGCCGTAGGTTCATGACTTCGGGCCGGCTCCTATGCTCTGCCCTTCGACTGCTTGCACGAGCTTGATGGCTTCCTTCTCCATTTGAATCACGAGTCGATCGACTCGCCCGCGCAGGAATTTGTAGCCGATGAGCGCCGGAATCGCGACCGTCAAACCGGCTGCGGTGGACACGAGCGCTTCAGCGATGCCGCCCGCAAGCGCCGCAGGGTTGCCAATTCCTTCGGTCGTAATGGAGTTGAACGTTCTGATCATGCCAAACACGGTGCCGAGCAATCCCATCAAGGGCGAGAGAGAGGCAATCGTTCCGAGTGCACCAATGAAACGATCCAGGTCGTGGACGACGTGCCGACCCGCATCCTCGATCGCTTCCTTCATGATGGCCCGATCGCGATGCCGATTCGCCAAGCCAGCGGCCAAGATTCGCCCCAGCGGCGAATTTTGTTGAAGCGCTGCGATGTGCTTGTCCTGCAGCTGTTGTTGCTCGACCCAGCGCCAGACCTTCTCGGTCAAATCCGCAGGCAAGACGCGCTTGGGCTGTAGCGTCCAGAGCCGCTCGAGAAAAATGGCTGCAGCGATGATCGACGCGAGGATGATGGGTCCCATCATCACGCCGCCGGACTTCACGATTTCGAACATGGTGCCGTCGAGCTCACAGGCGCTGTTTGAATTGGCGCGGAATACTAACAGCTTTCGGCCGCCCCAAGCGGACGGAGCCCCCGGGCCGAACCGCAGGAGCTAGGAGCTTCGCAGCCAATAGCGTCGATGGCTCTTGCGATACTCGTCGATCTGCAGTGCTTTTCGGGGATCCACTGACAGGGTGATTGCGCCCGCCTTTGCGGTATCGAATGTCCTTGCTCCGACCGCACGCCACCGCTCGACGACGCTCGGTTTCGGAAATCCCCAGCGGTTCAAATAGCCAGTAGAAAAAATGACGAATTGCGGGGCCAACGCGTTGACGAATTCAGCCGTGCTGGAAGTCGCACTGCCATGATGGGGCGCCACCACTGCGCTGACTCGCGACAAGCCATGCTCCACGATCGAAGCCTCGGCTTGATCCTGGATATCGCCGGTCAGCAATACGCGGTGAGTTCCGGTGGAGACGAGCAGCACGCACGAACTTTCGTTTTCTGAGCCGGACATGTCATCGTTTGGATGCATAAATTCAAACTGCACTCCGTCCCACGTCCAACGTTGGCCACGGCGGCATGTTTGCGCGTGATCAGCGTGACGCACCGAAGGGCCCAAGCGCGACTCGTCCACAGGCATCTGCCGCAACAGTGAGTCCATCCCGCCTCGATGATCCATATCGTCATGGCTGACGACCAACATGTCGAGCTTGCGAACGCCCATCGCATAGAGGAACGGCAGCAACGCGAGCTGCGCAGCGTCTCTGCCGCTGCGAAATGCCGGGCCCGTGTCGAAGACAAGAACATGACTGCGAGTGCGCACGACGCTCGCAAGTCCTTGCCCCACGTCGAGCACGGTGAGTTCGAATGCATGCGAAGCGATCGACGGTCCGGCGCTGAACGTCGCAGGCAGGCATAACAAAAGACCCGCACAGCGCATTGGCGCGATAGCAGGCGCGATCAGCAGCAGGGTTCCGCAGATCAAAGCGAGCAACTGCCAGCCGGTGGGAGAGGCGAAGTGCCATTGTGCGAGTGGCAATTCAGAGACCCACACCAGCGCAGGCCAACCCGATTCGAGCAGCCAAGATGCGAGCTGCAGAAACGGAAACCCGAGTAGGTGATGAATGCTTGCGAACAACGCACCGATGAGCGACAGCGGCACAACCAACAGGGTAAACAGCGGAACCGCTGCCGCATTAGCGAGCGGCGAAACCAACGATAAGGACCCGAATGAAAGCACGAGCAGCGGGACCAGGCCGATCGTCACAACCCATTGAACGCGGCTGAATGCCCGAATTGTCCCTTCACGCCGTATTCGACCGCCGGCGCACGCGCCGATCACTGCAACCGCGCCGAACGAAAGCCATGCGCCGGGCGTGAGCGGTGCAAATGGGTCGACGATCAACACACCTAACAACGCGATGCCGAGACCATTTGCGAGCGACAGCTCGCGTCGCAAGCAACGCGCGCCAAAGTAGATGCACAACATGATCAGCGTGCGCTGTGTGGGCACGGATAATCCAGCAAGCAGCGAGTAACCGATTGCACCGAAGAGCCCGCCTCCTACTTCGCCATGGATGGCGGTAAGCCCGCGTGCTTGTGCGCGGGGCAAGCGTGCGGCCAGTCTTCCTAGTGCCGCGAGCAATCCCGCAATCATGGTGATGTGCAGTCCGGAAATCGCCATCAAATGGGTCGTGCCGGTCGCTGCGAACACTTGCCACTGCTGCGAGGAGATCTGGCGCGTGTCGCCGACTGCGAGCCCCTGTAGCACTCCCAACATCGGTGAATTCGGCAACGCCAGCGCCATCGATTCGGCGACCCGAAAGCGAATCGTTTCGACGCCGTACCGACGGGCGGCATCGCCCAACTTCAGGTTTCGCTCGTCCTCTCGGACATA
>DASTSB010000493.1:0-15083 GCA_035760885.1 Steroidobacteraceae bacterium
CGGGCCGCAACGGTTCGCGGCGACGCTCACGCAAGTACCAAGCGGGGAGATGCAAACCTTTGTGCTGGCTGGCGATGAATGGCAACTCGACGCGCGCGTACTGAAGTGGCGCGGTTGGGCGAACTTGCTGGGATTGGATGCGCAATATCGCTTGGAACGGGTCAGCGGGCGGTATCGCGATATCGATCAAGAACGCCGTGACGAACGCACCGTCTACGGCTTGAGCGAAAATCCCGGCATCGATCTATGGACGCTCTCGACACAGTACCCGCGCTGGTTGCCGTTCGTGGATGCTGTCTATGGCAGCGCGACGTACTTGCCCATGGCCGATGGCGCTCGGTATCAAGTGGCGATCACGCAATCAGGATTGATTGCTCGGCCGCTGAATCAAGCCGCGACAAATGCGGCTGGCGGCTGGAAATAACGCCAAAGTGATGAGGTGATGAGGTGATGAGGTGAAAGGCGCGGGCGATCAGCACTGTTCACGCCATCACCCTATCACTCCATCACTATTGTTCAGCCCACCCAAACCCGAGCATTGCGGAACATCCGCATCCACGGCGAATCTTCGCCCCACGCATCGGGATGCCAGGAATTCTGCAGGGTTCGATACACGCGTTCGGGATGGGGCATCAGCAACGTCACACGGCCATCAGTCGTCGTGATGCCGGTGAGTCCGGCCGGTGCGCCGCTGGGGTTCGCCGGATAGGTTTCCGTCACGCGTCCGAAGTTATCGACGAACCGCAGGGACAGCAGATTCGCCTTCACGAGCGAATCCAGACCGGAAGCATGCTTGAATTCAGCACGTCCTTCGCCATGGGCGACGGCGATCGGCATGCGCGAGCCTTCCATTCCGGTGAAAAACAAAGACGGCGACTTCACCACTTCGACCAGACTGAAGCGCGCCTCGAATTGCTCCGACCGATTGCGCACAAAGCGCGGCCACAGATCCGCACCCGGGATCAGCGAATGCAATGCCGACATCATCTGACAGCCGTTGCAGATGCCGAGTGAGAACGTGTCCTTGCGTTCGAAGAATGCGGTGAACGCATCGCGAAGTTGCGAGTTGAAGAGAATCGACTTCGCCCAGCCTTCGCCCGCACCAAGCACATCGCCGTAGGAGAATCCGCCGCAGGCAATGAGTCCGCGGAAATCTTCGAGACTTGCGCGGCCGGCAACGACATCCGTCATGTGAATATCGAACGGCTCGAATCCCGCGCGATAAAAGGCAGCAGCCATTTCCATGTGGCTGTTGACCCCTTGCTCTCTTAAGACCGCCACTTTCGGTCGCACACCTTTGGCGATGAACGGAGCAGCCACGTCGTCATCGGTTTTGAACGTCAACTCGGCGTGTAAACCAGGATCTTCGTGCACACCCACGGATTCGAACTGCTCGCGCGCGCACTGCGGATCGTCACGCAGCTCCGCCATACGGAAGCTGGTTTCCGACCACGCACGATGCAAGTCTGAGCGGCGCTCGTTGAGAACGATTGCGCCGGCGACGCTGATCATCACTCGATCTTCGTTCGTGACGCGCCCGATCGGGCGTGCATGTAGCTGCAGGCCGTGCCGAGCCAGCACGTTGAGCACCGCATCGCGATCAGCGGTGCGGACTTGAACGACGGCACCGAGTTCCTCGTTGAACAACGCGCGTCCAATTCCATGCAAAGGCGATGGAAGCTCGACCTCCAATCCGCAGTGACCGGCGAACGCCATCTCTGCAAACGTCGCGAACAAACCGCCATCGGAACGATCGTGATACGCAATTGCTAAGCGCTGCGAACACAAATCGCGTATGGCGGCGAAGAATCCGGCCAAGAGAGAGGGTTGTTCGCAATCGGGCGCTTCGTTGCCGAGCTGGCCGTAGACCTGCGCGAGAGCTGAGCCGCCGATGCGATCGCGACCTTGTCCCAGATCGATCAGCAACAATTCTGTGTCGCCTTGATCCGTACGCAACTGCGGCGTCAATGTCGCACGCACATCGATGACCGGTGCGAATGCTGAGACGATCAGTGAGAGAGGCGCAGTCATCTTTTGCGACTGGCCCGCCTCTTTCCAGCTGGTCTTCATCGAAAGCGAGTCTTTGCCGACAGGAATCGTAATCCCGAGTGCCGGACAGAATTCCTCGCCGACTGCTTTGACCGTTGCATAGAGATCCGCGTCTTCGCCGGGTTCGCCGCAAGCGGCCATCCAGTTTGCGGACAGACGCACATCGGAAATCTTGGCGATATCCGCGGCGGCAATATTGGTAATCGCCTCAGCAACAGCCATCCGCCCCGACGCAGCTGCATTCAGCAACGCGACTGGTGTGCGTTCGCCCATCGCCATCGCTTCGCCGGTCGACGACGTGTAGTCACTCAAGGTGACCGCGACGTCGCTCACGGGTACTTGCCACGGACCGACCATTTGATCGCGACTGATCATGCCGCCGACGGTTCGATCGCCGATCGTGATCAGAAACGTCTTGTCCGCGACCGTGGGTAGACGCAGCACTCGATAGGCCGCTTCGCGAACGTCGATGGTTGACGCATCGAAAGCATCCGACAGCCCGCTCAATCGCTTCACGTCTCGCGTCATCTTCGGCGGTTTGCCGAGAATCACATCGAGCGGCAGATCGACAGGAGCGGCGCCGAGCAATGGATCGCTGACGGTAAGCAATCCATCGTTGCTGATTTCGCCAACGACTGCGAACGGGCAGCGCTCGCGCTCACACATCGCTGCGAACTGCTGCACGTGCTTCGCTTCGACGATGAGCACGTACCGTTCTTGCGCTTCGTTGCACCAGATTTCGACCGGTGACATGCCCGGCTCGACGGACGGCACAGTGCGCAAATCGATACGACCGCCACGACCCTGCGTATGCGCCACCGATTCCGGAATGGCATTCGATAATCCACCGGCACCGACGTCGTGAATCAACACGATGGGATTGTCTTCGCCCATGGACCAGCATTGGTCGATGACTTCTTGAGCGCGGCGTTGCATTTCAGGATTGCCGCGTTGCACCGAAGCGAAATCCAAATCTTCGGCACTCGCTCCGCTGCCGACGGATGACGCAGCGCCGCCACCTAGACCGATCAACATCGCCGGCCCGCCGAGCACGATGATCTTCGCGCCTGGCGGCACATCGGGTTTTTCGACATGCATGCGACGTACATTGCCGACGCCGCCCGCGATCATGATCGGCTTGTGATACCCGCGCAGGCCAGGTCGGTCGCTGGAGGTCGATTGCGCTTCGAAGGTACGGAAGTAACCGAGGATATTGGGCCGGCCGAATTCATTGTTGAACGCAGCAGCACCGAGCGGTCCATCGGTCATGATCTCGAGCGCTGATGCGATGCGCGATGGACGTCCGAAGTTTTGTTCCCAAGGCTGTTCGAAGCCTGGGATGCGCAGATTGGAAACCGAGAAGCCAGCGAGCCCTGCTTTGGGCTTACCGCCACGCCCGGTGGCACCTTCATCGCGAATCTCGCCGCCCGATCCGGTTGCTGCGCCCGGAAATGGCGAGATCGCAGTCGGATGATTGTGCGTCTCAACTTTCATCAAGATGTCGATGGGCTCTTCGTTGAACGAATAACGATGCGAATCGACATCAGGAAACCAGCGACGCCCGATCGGCCCCTCGACCACCGCAGCATTGTCTTTGTACGCGGAAAGTACACCCGCGGAATTTCGCTGATAGGTGTTCTTGATCATCGAGAACAGCGACTTCGCTTGGCGCTCGCCGTCGATGATCCACTCGGCATTGAAAATCTTGTGGCGACAATGCTCAGAGTTCGCTTGCGCAAACATCATCAACTCGACATCCGTTGGATCGCGCCTTAAACGATTGAAGCTCGCTTCCAAATAATCGATTTCATCGTCCGACAACGCGAGCCCGAGTGACTGATTGGCTTCGACTAACGCCATCCGACCGCGCGCTTTGAGATCGACGGTCCGCAGCGGTTTTGGGCGTTCATGCGAGAACAATCGTTCGGCGTCTTCCGCGGTAAGCACGGCCGTTTCGGTCATGCGGTCGTGCAACGCTGCACTCGCACTGTTCAGTTGTTCATGGGAGAGCGGTTGCGACGTGCCGATCGTGTATTCGATGCCGCGCTCGATACGCTCGATGGCATCGAGTCCGCACACGTGCGCGATGTCAGTCGCCTTGCTCGACCAAGATGAAATCGTGCCGAACCGCGGGATGACGAACAGTGTTTGCTGGCGAGGCGACTGCGACGCACGCGGTTCGATGCGCGGCCCGTAGGTGAGCAGTGCGTCTAGAACGCGGCGCTCATCGACTGTGATCTCGCGGTGTGCTTGTACGAAATGAACGAACCGCGCCTGGATCGATTCGATCGGCGCACCACGCGAGCGGATGGACGCAAGGAGCCGGGCAGTTCTGAAATCGGAAAGTGCGATCGCGCCGGGCAGTGTGAGCATCAGTGCGGAAGGTAAGCGGCGGAACGGTCCCGCCATAAGAACGAAGGGCGGGCATGATACAGGAAGAAGCGGTTAGCGGTTAGCGGTTAGCGGCGAAGAGAACCATGTAACGCGCTTGGAAAACAAGGGGCCGGCGCAAGCCGTTCTGACTGATCACTAACCGCTAACCGCTGATCACTTCTTTCCGTCCGGCGTATAGACCGGCATCGGAAACTGGGCCACGTTCGAGCCTTCGAAATTGCTGATCTTGCTGATGCCCTGCTTACGAACTTCGTCGATGCGCAGCACCGAATGCATGGGCAAGTAGGTGCGTTTGACGCCTTCGAACTCCGCTTTGATCTTTTCTTCCGACGGATCGACGACGACGGCGGAGCGCTCGCCAAAGACGAGCTCTTCGACCTCGACAAACCCAAGCAGCGAGCCGTGATTGACTTTGCGGGCATAGATCTCGAAGACCTTGCCTTGGTTAACGAATATGACTTTGAAAATGTGACTGGCTGCCATCTTGATACTTGGCCGGGTTGGTACGCTGCGCCATATTACATAGCGCAGCTTGAGTGCGTTAGAGATCCGATCTTGCCCGAGCATTTCGTGACAGTCGTCCCACAATGGCCCTGAAACTCAGAGTTATCAGCGATCACTACAAAGCGCTAGGCAAGCGCAGTTCGCAGCTATTCGGGGTCACGGGCGGACGCATCGGGCGAGCCCAGGACAACGACTGGATTCTGCCTGATCCGGATCGCTACGTTTCGAGTCACCACGCCAAAGTTTCGTTCCGTGCCGGTGAGTGGGTTTTGGAGGACACGAGCACCAACGGCGTGTTCATCAATGGCTCCGATACGCCAGCATCGGTGGAAGGTCCCTATTCGCTGAAGGACGGCGATCGCCTACGCCTCGGCGACTACGAAATTCTCGTCAGCATCGACGAGCGCAACGATTTCCCATCGGACGCCAGCGGGCAACTTCCCGCGCCGAAGCGCGTCCGCAAGGCTGCGCCGACGGTCGGCGAAGACTTGGGCGAGGAACTCGACATTACCGACCTGTTGAGCGAATCGGCAATCCGACACGCTCCACCCGGCATGAAAGCCGCGAGCGAGATGTTTGATCTCAGCCGAATGCTGACGGTCGAGGCACCTGCCGAACCGAAGCCCACTCCAAAACCCGCACCTCCCACTTTGTCGGCCGCGGCCTCCCCGGCAACGACTGTGAAACCCGTGAAGCCGCGTAGTGGCTTTGCATCGTTGCTCGATAGCGCAGACGAAGGGAATCAACGCACGGTCGCGCAAGCCAAAAGAAATGATGATTGGCAGATGCAAACGCGGCCGTATGACCGCAAAACGATGTCGGTGTTGCCGAACACAGCATTAGCGCGCACTGAAAAGACCGAACCAGAGAAGCCGCGCCGCCCGCTGAGCGATTCGCTGTCGGTCGAATCCTCGAGTGGTCTTGAAGCGTTCTGCCGCGGCGCAGGTATCGATCCTGCCCATTTGCCTGGCGATGCACAGAACGCGATGCTGACGCTCGCTGGACAGATGCTGCGCGAAGTTGTGCTCGGGCTCATGGAGTCGCTAAAAGGCCGCGCCGATCTTAAGAACCGCTTGCGACTGAGTCAGACCACGATTCAGCCTGCCGAGAACAATCCGCTGAAGTTCTCGCCGAGCGTGGATGACGCAGTCTTGCGTCTATTGGACCCCCACAGCTCTCGCTACTTGGGACCGATCGAAGCGATTCGCGATTCGTTTGCGGATCTGCGCAATCACCAGACCGCGCTAAATGCAGGCATCCAAGCTGCAATCGACGAACTCATGAGCCGCATCGAACCCGGCGAGCTGCAGGAGCGATTCGATCGCGGCCTCAAGCGCGGCTCATTGCTCGGTGCCGCAAACAAGATGAAATACTGGGATCTGTACGTCGAGTTCTACCAAACGCTCAATCAACGCAACGAACAAGGCCTCCCCGCTCTGTTCGCCGAAGAACTCGCTCGCACGTACGCTGAGAGAGCGGCGCAGAAGAAGAGGTAGTTGGCCAGAGCGCAAACAGTGTGATGTGTGACGTGTGAGCGTGTGACGTGGCAGTCGGCCGCGCCATCTTGGTCTGCCCTGATCATTCTCCAGCCGCGATTCACCAACCATGGTTTGAGTTGCCCCTGGTGTTTGCGGCAAAAAAACCGCACATCCCAGTCTCTAGTCTCTAGTCTCTAGTCTCTAGTCTCTAGTCCTCGCTGCCCGCTGCGCGGGCGGACCTGAGTCCGTCGCGACCCAATCTAAGATGTCCATGTAGCTGCGGATGTTTTCGACGAATCGCACCGGCTCCCATCCGCGCGCATAGCCGCGCTTCACGCGTGAATACCATTTTTCCTGAGTGAGCAGCGGCAACTGCTCGCGCACGTCCGCCCAGACATCGGGGTTCTTGCCCCGCATCTGCGTGAGAATGCGCGCATCTTCCACGTGCCCAATACCGACGTTGTACGCGGCGAGCGTGAACCAGGTTCGATCCGGCTCGAGAATGCGCTTGGGAATTTGCGTTCTGATGCGCACGAAATAGCGAGCGGCACCGAAGATGCTGCCGCGCGGATCGAGGCGGTCGGGCACGTTCAACACGCGGGCTGTTTCTTCCGTGAGCATCATCAATCCGCGCACGCCGGTTGGAGAGGTTGCGAGCGGATCCCAGTGCGATTCTTGATAACCGATCGCGGCCAACAATCGCCAATCCACGCCGACTTCGTCTGCCGCTTCGCGGAACCATTGCCGGTATTGCGGAAGGCGCTGTTCGATGTGGTCCATGAACACACGCGACTGGATGTAGTCGAAACGATCCGTGCCGCTGTAGTACGTGTCGAGAATCGAAGCAAGACGGCCCTCCGCCTTCAACGAAGCGAAATAGGCCGTGACACGCTTGAGTAGCGATGCGTCGCGGGTATCCACGGCCCAAGCCAAAGGTTTACCCGCACTTAGATCGAACCCGATGCGGATTTCTGGATGAAATGCGCGTCCAATCGCGAACTCATTGGAGTCCGCAACGGTGTAATCAAACTCGCGTCGCGACAGCCGATACAGGAGTTCCTCGGTCTCCGCATTCGGATTTTCGACCCAAGCTAGTTTTGGATGATTCACTCGCAGCGATTCCAGTGTCGCTGCGTGCGAGCTACCGGCCACGACTTCAACGTGACCGCTCTCCAGCTGACTCAGAGATCGGGGCCGCGGATCGCCTTGTCGATAGATCAAATGCTCGCGAACTTGCTGATAAGGCGGACCGAAGCGCGTGTCTTGCGGTAGGCGAATGCCGCGCGTCAAGCCGGCAGCAGCAATGTGAGCGCGATGTGAAGCCAATTCCTCCATCGCATCTGCAACATTGGGCACCGAATAAATGTAGAGCCGAACGCCCAAATCCGCCGCAAATCGACTCACCAGGTCGAATTCGGGTCCCTGAGGCCCTGCCGCGCCGAGGTAGTAGCCGCTCGGCAAATTCCGCGTGACCACCCGCAGTTCGCCCGCCCGCATGATTTCCTCCAGAACGGAGTGCGGCTGGGAGCACGTCCCGAGCAGCAAGGTAGCGATGATGGCGAGCGCGGTCTTCAACCCGGGGAACCCTGGCGATCACTAAAGGTGCGCAAGGGTAGCAGCTGGGAGGGCGGGGTTCGGCCGCTCTCGGCGTCCTGCCTCCGCGGCATTAGCAAGTCCATGTGCGTCAGGGTTCGGGACTGCGGTTTGGAGCCCCTCACCGGTAGCGGGCTTATCACCTCACCAGCTCTGAATCCGGCCTTTTCATTCGCGCGATCTACGATAGAATCGCCGCCCCTCACGGAGAGGTACCGAAGCGGTCACAACGGCACCGATTCGAAATCGGTTGAGGGCATTACGTCCCTACGAGGGTTCGAATCCCTCCCTCTCCGCCAGAAATGAATGAGCCCTCCGAATGGAGGGCTTTTTCATTTCTGTATGGGGAGGGATGAGAAACCCTCGTGTGAGAGGGTTCGACAAAATGGCAGGACAGCCATTTTGCGCAGCCTTCAGGCTGCCCGTAGGGCGAGGTACATGGATGTACCGAGTGCCATCCCTCCCTCTCCGCCAGAAATGAATGAGCCCTCCGAATGGAGGGCTTTTTCATTTCTGCATGGGGAGGGATGAGAAACCCTCGCGTGAGAGGGTTCGACGAAATGGCAGGACAGCCATTTCGCGCAGCCTTCAGGCTGCCCGTAGGGCGAGGTACATGGATGTACCGAGTGCCATCCCTCCCTCTCCGCCAGAAATGAATGAGCCCTCCGAATGGAGGGCTTTTTCATTTCTGCATAGCGAGGGATAAGAAACCCTCGTGTGAGAGGGTTCGACGAAATGGCAGGACAGCCATTTCGCGCAGCCTTTAGGCTGCCCGTAGGGCGAGGTACATGGATGTACCGAGTGCCATCCCAGCCAACGCCCCCCCCAACCCTCCCCCGTAAACGGGTGAGGGAGAGCGAGCACTCTTCCGTTTCCCGATTCCTGCCGCACATGGATGTGCCAATGCCGCGAGAGGCAGGATGCCGAGAGCGGCCGTTCCCCGTTCCCCCCAAGTCCCCAGTCACTAGTCACCAGTCACTAAGTTAATAAACCGACACCTTCGAACCACAACCGCCGGGCAGGGTCCAAACTTCACGCCTTTACAGCGAACCGACCCACTACCACACTCGTGTTTGTGAAACCCCTCCTCTATTTCGCCACTGCGGCGCTGTTAGTCGTCGGTTCCTCCGCGCCAAGGGCGTCGTATGCGAGCCCGGGAGAGGATTTGCCCGACATCGGTACGCCCGCGGAGGCCTACCTGTCGTTAGAGGACGAATATCAGATCGGCCGCATGATCGTGCGCGGACTGCGCGATCAGGACCGCATCCTCGATGATCCCGAAGTCAGCGAGTACATCCATTCGCTGGGATACCGGCTCTCTGCGCAGGCCAATGAAGGATCGCACCGGTTCGACTTCTTCACCGTTAAAGATACGACGATCAACGCCTTCGCATTGCCCGGCGGCTTTATCGGCGTGAACAGCGGATTGGTGCTGCAGACCAAGAACGAAAGCGAACTCGCGGGCGTGCTCGCCCACGAAATCGCGCACGTCACGCAACGCCACATTGCTCGGAGCATCGAGGCGCAGAGCAAGTCGAGCCTCGTATCGACGGCTGCGATGCTCGCGGCGATTCTGGTAGGTGCGGCGGCTGGCGGAGACGCAGCAATGGCAGGTGTGGCCGCCGCGCAGTCGCTGGCGATCCAACAACAGATCAGTTTCACGCGCGCCAACGAAACCGAAGCCGATCGCGTGGGCTTGGGAATTTTGGCGCAGGCACAGTTCGATCCGAATGGAATGCCGGCGTTCTTCGATACGTTGAACCGAATTGCCGGAAGCAGCGAAGTAAACATTCCTGAGATGCTGCGCACGCATCCCGTGACGACGATGCGTATCGCGGAAACGAAAGAACGCGCAGCGCAAACGCACGTGGACGCATTGCCCGAAAGCCTGAGCTACTCGATCACGCGCGAGCGCCTGCGAGTCCTCACGACGCCGCCTGGAGAGGATCCGCGCGAGTACTACGCCGCGGTGACTTCGAATGAGCCGGACGCCACGCCCGCCCAAATCTACGGGCGTGCTTTGGCGCTGATGGTTGCTGGCCAGCCAGAAAAAGCCGTTCCCATTTTCGAGCGGCTGTCGAATGCGAACCCCAGCGTGGTCCAGTACCACACCGCACTCGGGCAGGCACAACTGCTGGCGGGAAAAAATGACGCTTCGCTGGCCACCCTCAAGCATGCGCGAGAACTATTCCCCCGCAACGTAGCAGTGACTGTGCGGTACGCCGAGTCGCTGCTTCGTACCGGCGACGCGAAAAAAGCCCATCAAATCTTGCTGGATCTGTTCAACATCGTTCCGCCTACACCCGAGCAAGCCAAGTTCACAGCCATAGCCGCAAACGCCGCGGGCGATGTCGCGGACTCGTACTATTACATGTCCGAGTACCACATCATGAGCGGCGATCTACCGCTCGCGATCAATCAATTGCAGCTTGCGCTCGCCGTGCCGAAAATCACCTCAGTGCAACGCGCGCGCTTCGAGGCGCGGCTTGATGAAATCCAGCAAGCCTTGCCCAAGCGTCTCGCTCGTCAGCGCAACATGGAAGCAGAGAACGGGCGCCGCTAGAATCCCCGGCGCACATCGCGCGTCCGCTCAAGGAATCAAGTCGAATGCCTGGTTCGTCGGCTCGCAGCCTCGTCGCTGCTTCCTCTGCTTTGGTACTTTTTATCCGCAAGTTCGCGTTCATCGGTTGTGCACTCGCGCTGGTAGGTTGCGCGACCACGCCGGGACGCACGGTGAATGACGATCGCTTCGAAGGCTTCAATCGCGGCGTATACAAGTTCAACGATACGATCGATCGGGCCGCGCTAAAGCCCGTTGCCAAGGGCTACGAAAAGGTGACACCGCATTGGATGCGCATCGGCGTGAGCAACTTCTTCTCGAATCTTGAGTATCCCGCGGTCGTTATAAATCAATTTCTTCAGGGCAAAGGCAAGCTCGGGCTGCGCGACACCGGCCGATTTCTAATCAATACGACACTCGGGCTCGGCGGGATCCTGGATGTCGCGACCCACATGGGACTGGACAAAAACGATGAAGACTTCGGTCAGACGCTCGCGAAATGGGGCGTTTCGTCCGGTCCGTACCTAACGTTGCCGTTGTTTGGACCGTCATCACTGCGCGATGCGCCGTCTCGTGTCGTGGATTACTTCTTCCACCCCAGTTCGTATTGGGACATTCCATGGGAGGCGCAGTGGGGTCAACGCACCCTGGACGTGGTTCAAATGCGTGCTGGTTTGCTCCCTTTAGATCCGACACTGCAGCGTGCCTACGACCCTTACGCGTTCATTCGCGATGCATGGGTTCAGCAGCGTGAGTTCGCGATCTTCGATGGGAATCCACCACCGGAGACGTTGGAAGAAGAACTGCCGATGGACGAGGACGTAACCCCGGAAGGCGATACTCAAGCCGAGCCCGTCACCCCTACGCCTTCGCCGCCTGAACGATAACGATTAGGCAGAAAATCAGCGCTTGCGGAGCGGCTCGGCGCGAGGTGTTTGTGTAGTGCCGGCGGAATATGCGTGAAGCTCAGCCGAGGTCGCATTCGGATCCAACTCGTGTTCCGCACCTGCAAGAAGATCGTCCACCTCGCTGATGCGCGCGAGTGCTGCGATTTGAGCCGGGATGTTCGAGAACCGCAGCTTCTGCCCCTGACGCCGAGCTAGACGCATCCATTCGATCAGCAGCGCCATCCCTGCGCTGTCGCTCTCCGTCACTTGGGCAAAATCGACGTCAACGCTCTTCTCGTGCGTAAAACGTTCCTTGCTCTGTTCCAGCAACGCAGGCGTTGTGCTCGCATCGAGCACGCCACTCACGCGAAAGCGCCCTGTGCCGACAGCCTCCAGCGTGGCACTCATGATTTCGCGTTTGCACCGGGTTTGGGAACAGCGGGCTGGCCGCTCGCGACCTGAGATTCAAGCCGCTGGATCACTGCATCGAGACCCTTCTGCTGAACTTCGCTACCGAAGTCGGTACGCATCGACTTCACGTAAGAAACACCGGAGATCTGCACGTCGTACGCTTTCCAGCCGTCCGGCGTCTTGTGCAGCGAATAATTCACCGGCACTTTGCTGCCGTCATCGCGACGCACTTCACTACGCACGGTCGCGATGGTGTCCTGCGGATTACCTTGATACGGAAGAATCTTCAGGCGATCCGGCGTGAAGTCGGTCAACGCCTCGCCGTAGGTTTGCAGCAGGGATTGATAGAACCCGTCGACAAAGCGCTTGCGCTGTTCGGGGGTGGCGTTGCGCCAATACTTGCCGAGCACCAATTGCCCGGCGTAGTTCGTATCAAAATAGGGCAGCAGATTTTTATCGACCAACGCTCGCAATTTCTTCGAATCGTTCTTGTACTCGGAACGATGCGCGTCTAGATCCTTCAGCGTGTCCTGCGCAACCTTGGTGATCAACTCGGCAGGCCCCAACTGTGCCGCCGCATCGGCGGGTGCCGAAGCACTTGCTGGCGCGTCGGCGGCATACAGCGAAGGGGACAAAGCGCTCGCCGCGAGAATCGCCGTCGCGATCGCGACGCGCAGTTTCGTTTGCAGAATTCGGTTATTCGACACACTCATGGTTTCGACTCCTGGCTCGATGAATCATCGCTTCCGCGACGGCTCATCGTTGCGACCAACTGATTGATCAAGTTTTCCAACACCAGCGCGTCTTGCACGAGTTCGATACGGTCGCCGTCCTTCAGGTACTCCTCCGCGCCGCCCGCAGTAATACCAACGTACTGACCGCCAAGCAGACCCGAGGTCATGATGCTGGCATCGCTATCCTTGGGAATGCGGTTGTACTGAGAGTTGATGCGCATACGCACCACCGCCTTGTACACCTGTTGATCGAACGTAATCGAATCGACTCGCCCGATGGTGACGCCAGCCATGGAAACCGCGGCGCCTGGTTTGAGGCTGCCGACGTTTTCGAACTGCGCGACCACTCCATAACTGCTGCCGTTGATGGAAAGTTCGCGGTGTGTGATTTGAGTTACCAGGAAGAACAGCGCTGCAAAACCCAGCAGCACGAACAAGCCGGTACTCACTTCGACGGTGCGTGTCGAACGCATATTAATTCCTCAACTCACAAGTACGGTTCACGCGGATCACAACATCACCGCCGTGAGCATGTAGTCCAAGATCAGGGTCAAAACAGCGGAAGTAACCACGGTTCGAGTTGTCGCCCGGCCCACGCCTTCGGCCGTGGGTGTCGCCGTGTAGCCCTCGTAGACGGCAATGAGGCTGCAGGTGACCCCGAATACACAGCCTTTGATCACGCCCTCGGTCACGTCATCGGTGCCGACGCTCGCGCGCATTTGCGACCAGAATGCGGCCGAATCGACTCCAAGCTGCTGCACGCCGACGAGCTGCACGCCATAGATGCCGATCGCGATGAAGATCATCGTCAACAGCGGCACTGCGACCAGCCCACCTAAAAAGCGCGGCGCTACGACACGGCGCATCGGATCCACCGCCATCATCTCCATCGCGGTGAGCTGATCGGTCGCGCGCATCAGGCCGATTTCCGAAGCGAGTGCGGTGCCCGCGCGTCCGGCGAACAGGAGTGCTGTCACCACGGGTCCCAACTCCTTAATAAGTGCCAGTGCCGCACCGGTTCCTAATGCGTCTTCGGAGCCGAATCGCTGCAACAAATCGTAGCCTTGCAACCCGAGCACCATGCCCACGAACAAGCCGCACGTCATGATGATGACCAGCGACAGAGCCCCGGCGTTGTAAATCTGCTCGATGATGAATTTGGGCCTTAACACCGCGCGCGGCACTTGGGCGAGCAAGCGCCCAAAGAACAACGCGACCGAACCGACGGTGCGCAGGAACTCTCGTACGTTGTCTGCCAGCTCGCGAAAGAAGTTCATGCAGAACCCGAGAGCAATTGTTCGTAGTAGTCGTCTGCCGGGTAGTGGAACGGCACCGGGCCGTCGGCAAGACCGTTCATGAATTGATTGACGATCTCCGAATCGTGATCCTTCAATTCGGCGAACGTCCCCGAGGCGGCGACTTTGCCGCCCGCGATGATGTAACTCATATCGGCAAGGATAGAGAGTTCTTCGACATCATGCGAAACAACGATGCTGGAGATGCCGAGTGCATAGTTCATCTGGCGAACCAAGCGCACGATCATGCCCATCGAAATCGGATCCAAACCTGTGAATGGTTCGTCGTAGATCAACACTTCGGGATCGGTTGCCATGGCGCGAGCCAACGCAACGCGGCGTGCCATGCCGCCTGAAAGTTCTGCCGGCATCAACCGAGCCGCACCACGTAGGCCCACTGCCTGGAGCTTCGTGAGCACGATGTTCCGGATCAGCGCATGCGGAAGCTTCGTGTGTTCGCGCAATGGGAATGCGACGTTGTCGAACACATCCAAATCGGTCAATAGCGCGCCGTTCTGAAACAGCATTCCCATGCGACGACGTAGCGCGTACAGATCGCGCATGCTCAGGGCGCACACATCCTTACCGTCGAAGAACACTTTGCCGCTATCGGGACGGATCTGGCCCGTCATCAGCCGCAGCAACGTCGTCTTACCCGTGCCGCTCGGTCCCATGATCGCGGTGATGCGTCCGCGAGGAATCGTGAGGTTCAGGCCAGTGAAGATTTTGCGATTGCCAATGGAGTAGTGAACGTCGCGGATCTCGACGATCGGCTCAGAGGCGTTCGCCGCTGATGCGGCAGGTTGATTCTCAGCGGTGGACGCCATTTCGCTCCTCGATAAATTCGTCGGCGCGGCTCAAGCCGCATCCTGTTCTGACTGACGCTTGTAGAGGCCCTTGCGAGCCAAATGCGCCAATCGTGCGCGGCGCAGATAAGCCTGTTGTCCCTTGGAAACGTTATCTGGCTTGCCGCTCCAGGCTTGCAACGCTTCTTCTTGCAGGGCGCGCCCGTAAGAGAACGTCAGCTGCCAAGGCAGAGAGCCGAGCTGATTGATGAGCGATAGATGCAACGTCGCCTCCGCCGGCGATTGTCCGCCCGAGAGGAACGCGATCCCCGGCACCGCACTGGGTACGTGACGCTTCAGCGTACGCACGGTCGCCTCGGCAACCTGTTCCGG
>DASTSB010000494.1:0-14045 GCA_035760885.1 Steroidobacteraceae bacterium
ATCTAGGGACGCTTCGGGACATGTATCGGGAGAGCTGATGAGAAGACAACTGCCGCGCCTGCTGCTGACGGGCGCCCTGCTGTCCCCCGCAACGCTTTACGCGCTGGGGTTGGGTGAAATCCACACGAACTCCGCTTTGAACCAGCCATTCAATGCTGAGATCGAGTTGATTGGGCCCACCGCAGAAGAGCTGTCGTCACTTAAGGTGGGTCTCGCGAGCAACGATCTGTTCGCGCGCTACGGCATCGACCGTCCTGCGTTCCTCTCCTCTTTCAATTTCTCGGTGGGTCGTGGGTCTGATGGCCGTCCCACCATCAAGGTTAGTTCGAATCGTTCGGTTACGGAGCCGTTCGTAACCCTGCTCGTCGAGGCAAGTTGGGGTCGAGGTCGCTTGGTGCGCGAGTACACCGTGCTGCTCGATCCGCCGGTGTTCATGCCGTCGCAGCCTCAAGCGGCTCCACCGGTTACCACACCGCGTTCGGGCGCGCAGACCGAAGGTCGGATCGAACGTCAGCCAGCTCCGGCACCTCAAGCTCCAAGTCCAGAATCGACGTCAACGCCGTTACCGGCGCCAGCGCCCGAGAGCGCTCCAGCTGCGGCTGCGCCCAGCGAAACGGTTCCGAGCGAAAGCGCACTTGGCGGCGAATACTCGGTGCAGCGTAACGACACGCTGTTCAGAATCGCGAGCCGCGTTAACCCAGGCCCGCGTCGCGTCGTCAACCAGACGATGATCGCGCTGTTCCGCGCGAACCCTCAGGCTTTCGGCGGCAATATCAATCGTCTGCGTGCCGGTGCCGTGCTGCGAATTCCGGAGATCTCGGAAATCGAAGCGATCTCCACGCAAGACGCAACGCAAGAAGTCGCTCGTCAAACGCAAGAGTGGAGTGGCGCGCAGCCGACTGAGACGGTGGAAGAAAGCAACCGTCTCCGGTTGGTCACACCGGAAGAAGCGCCGACCGCTCCCGCGCCTGCGCCGGCTACCACAGCGCAACCTGAAGCGTCGGGCCGAGCGGGTACGACCACAGCCCCGAGCCAGGATCGCCGTTTGGGAGTGAATAATCCCGAATTGGCGGGTGCTCAGCAGAACGCTGCGCCGCCTGCACCCGAGGCAGAGACGCCTCCCGTTACCGAAGAAGCTCCAGCTCCTGTAGCCGAGGAGCCCGCGCCGACTGCCCAAGAGCCTGCGGCCGCACCAGAACAGCAACCCGTGAAGCGGCCGCCCGCACGTCCAGCGGCGCCACAGCCGGAAGAGCCTTCGCTGATGGAGCGAATCGGCGATTACTGGTGGGTGCTGGTACTGCTCGGCATCGTCGGCGTGATCGCGCTGATCGCAAACACGATTCGCAAGCGCCGCGAAGAATCGTCCGACTCGCTCGATTCGCTGCCACCGATGAGTTACGAGCCTGCCGTCGAGCGTTCGCGCCGGGCGGATTCGTTCGCGATGGACAATGACGTCGAAGAACCCGTCGCAGCCGACGACGTGGAAGAACCCGCGCCCGTGACCACGCGTCGCGAACCGGCGCCGCGAGTTCCTGAGCCAGTTGAACCCGCTTACAACAAGGTGGGCGACGACACCCTCAGCAGCGAAACCTCCGTGCGTCTGGACCAGCAAGATGCGCTTGCGGAAGCCGACTTCCACATGGCGTACGGCTTGTACGATCAGGCCGCCGATCTGGTGAAAATCGCCATCGAGCGCGAACCGGATCGCCGTGATCTGAAGTTGAAGTTGCTCGAGATCTACTTCGTCTGGGGCAACAAAGAACTGTTCTTGGATACCGCTCGCGATCTGCACTCCACGCGCGATCAGGCGGCGGCCGGCGAGTGGGACAAGATCGTCATCATGGGCAAGCAGATTGCTCCGGACGATTCGATGTTCAAAGGCGAGTCCGCATCGCCGCATATGGATTTGGTGGACGTCAACTTGGAAGGCGGCGAAAACCGCGTCGACGTCGATTTGTTCGCAGAGCCTGCAGCCACGGACGAGCCCGCCGGCTTGGATCTCGAATTCGGCAGCGGTGAGCACAAGGTCGCGAGCGACGGCGAGGATTTCGACCTGCTGTTGAATGAAGAAAAGGCAGGTGTCGAAGACGAGCCCACCCGCGAATTGGATCCGCTCGCTCGTACGCAAGAAACGCCGACGATCGAATCGCCGATTCTCGATAGGGATTCGACCAAATCACGAACGCTGGACAGCAGCGGCGCCGATCAGACTTCTGAGATTTCACTGGATGATCTCGGTCTCGACGTAGATCAAATGGACCAGTCGGGCGCGTTCGAGGAGACGACCAGTCTGGCGCGCGACACTGGATCCACCGAGATCGCCCGTCCGATCGCAGACGACGAAATGACCCAGCTGGCTCCATCGCTCAGCAGCATGGATCGCACGATGGAAGCGCCGCGGGTCGAGAAATTCGACATCGAAAGCACCGGCACCATCTATATCGATCACGTCGATCTATCGGGTGGCGGTGATACGGTTGAGCAGCGGCGTCCGGACGTTGACTCCACGGCATCACTGAAGCGTCCCAGCACGCTGGATGTGGATCTTGACGACCTTGGGGCTATCGAAACGAACGACACCATTCGTCACGCGCGTCCCGATACAGAATTCTCGGACGTGTTCGATGACAAGGCCTCGGCGGAGCAGCACGTCGATTTGGATGTCGGCGAGCCTCTCGCTCACGAGGACTCATCGCCGACCAGCACTCGCGACGTGAACGAGATGGAACTGTCCGAGCTCGAACCGGTGACGATGAGCGAAGTGGGGACCAAGCTCGATCTCGCTCGTGCCTACATGGATATGGGCGATCCGGATGGAGCGCGCAGCATTCTCGAAGAGGTTCTACAGGAAGGTAATCCTGGTCAGAAGCAAGAAGCGAACCGCCTTCTGGAATCGATTCGGTAGGCTGTAGACGGTAGGCTGTAGGCTAGGTCGGAAGCGGGGCTTCTGATCTCTGAACTACAGCCTACAGCTACTGCCTACAGCCTTCTTCATGCCTCGCATTGCGCTCGGACTTGAATACGACGGCAGCGCCTTCCGCGGCTGGCAAGCACAGGCCGATGCGCTCGGCGTGCAAACTCCTCTCGAACAGGCCCTCTCGCGGGTGGCCGATCATCCCATTGAAGTGACGGCTGCAGGCCGCACGGACGCGGGCGTTCACGCCAGCATGCAGGTTGTGCATTTCGACACGGAGTCAGTGCGCACCGCGCGGGGGTGGGTGCTCGGTGCAAACACCAACCTGCCTCCTCAGATCAGTGCCCTGTGGGCTCAGGAAGTGCCTCCTGCTTTTCATGCTCGCTACAGCGCGTTGGCTCGCCGCTATCGCTACTTGATTCTGAATCGCGGCTCGCGCCCGGCTTTGGATGCCAACCGCGTGTGTTGGATTCGAGATGCGCTCGATGCGCCGAGGATGCACGAAGCTGCGCAACTCTTGATCGGAGAGCACGATTTCTCTTCGTTTCGCGCAGCCGAGTGCCAAGCGCGAACCCCGATGCGCTGTGTCTATCGAATCGATGTCACCCGCGAGCGTGAGTTCGTGACGTTGGATGTCACCGCCAACGCGTTCTTACATCACATGGTGCGCAATATCGCTGGCGTCCTGATTGCGATTGGCGTCGGCGAACGACCGATCGAGTGGGTTGCAGAGGTCTTAGCGGCGCGTGATCGCAAACAGGGCGGGGTCACTGCCGCACCTGGAGGGTTGTACCTCGCCGGGGTTCGCTATGCCGAGTCCCTACGCTTACCCAGTGAGAGCAGCGAATCCTGGGTCGCGGCTTGCCGCGCAAAGCCAGACGAAGTATAGATGCGCACTCTTTTGGACCGCCGCAATGCAGGCGTGAGCGGTCCTAAGCTCGTTGAGAAATAAAGGGTTTCGATAGATGACTTGGTTCGAGAAGATCATGCCTTCGCGTATCAAAACCGAACGCCGAACGCGCTCGGTTCCCGAAGGCTTGTGGATGAAATGCACCGCGTGCGATGCGGTGCTGTATCGCGCAGAGCTCGAACGCAACATGCATGTGTGTCCGAAATGCGGTCATCACATGCGTATCGGTGGTCGCGAACGCTTGGAGCACTTCCTGGACCCAGAAGGGGCTGAAGAGCTTGCCGCGAACGTCGAGCCCGAAGATCCGCTGAAGTTTCGCGATACGAAAAAATATCGCGATCGAGTTCTCCAGGCGCAGAAGACCACGCAAGAACGGGATGCGCTGATCGTGATGAGCGGGACGCTGCACGGGTTGCCGATTGTCGCCTGCGCATTCGAGTTTACTTTCATGGGCGGATCGATGGGTTCGGTCGTAGGCGAGCGATTCGTGCGTGCGGTCGAACATTGCTTGGAACATCGCAAACCGCTCATCTGCTTTTCTGCAAGCGGCGGTGCCCGGATGCAAGAAGCGTTGTTGTCGCTCCTGCAGATGGCGAAAACGAGTGCCGCGCTGGCGCGCATGGCCGAAGCGCGCTTGCCCTACATCTCAGTGTTGACTGATCCGACTACGGGTGGCGTCTCGGCGAGCTTGGCGATGCTCGGCGACGTCAACATCGGCGAGCCTAAAGCGCTGATCGGATTCGCTGGTGCGCGCGTGATTCAGCAGACCGTTCGCGAGACGCTGCCGGAAGGATTTCAACGCAGCGAATTTCTGTTAGAGCACGGCGCCATCGACATGATCGTGGATCGGCGCGACATGCGCGATCGTATCGCGGGCTTGCTGACGATGTTCCTGCAAAAACCCGCACCGCAGGCCTGATCTGCGCCGCGCGGTTGGGTGGCCTCCATAGGGCTTCGTACGCGCGCCGCTGCAGCATCCGATTGTTCATTCTCAACGATTTCAGTTCGCTTCGATGAAGCACGCGACGCTTGCGGATTGGCTGTCATGGCAAGAGACGCTTCATCCGAGAGCGATCGATTTGGGTCTCGAGCGGCTGCAGCGCACGCTCTCTCGTCTTTGCTGGCAACGTCCGACGTGCCCTGTCATTACGGTAGCCGGCACGAATGGCAAAGGCTCTACGGTCGCTCTGCTCGCGCGTATCTATGCGGAACAGGGCTATCGAACTGCGACCTTCACCTCGCCCCATCTTCTTCAGTACAACGAACGCATTTGTATCTCTGAGCTTCCGGTTTCCGACGCATCGCTCATCGCGGCCTTCGAGCGAATCGATGTGGCGCGCGAGAATGAGACGCTCACGTTTTTTGAATTCAATACGCTCGCGGCGCTGTTGATCTTCGAAACCGCTGAACCGGACATTGTGATTCTCGAGGTCGGCATGGGCGGTCGGCTCGATGCGGTAAACGTCGTCGATGCGGACGTCGCGGTGATCACATCGATCGCCCTGGATCACTGCGAGTGGCTGGGAAATAACGTGGAGGCGATCGGCCGCGAAAAGGCCGGAATCATGAGGTCGGGACGGCCCGTGATTTACGGTGATAGGGCGATGCCCAATTCGATAACCGCCGTCGCATCCGAATTCGGCGCGGTGCTGTATCGACTCGGGACGGATTTCGATTGGCAGCGTGACGGCGATGAATGGAAGTGGCGCGGACTCGGCAGGGCATTCTCGAATCTGCCGCGCCCTGCGTTGCATGGTGAGATTCAATACCACAACGCTTCCGCAGTGCTGGCGACCATCACTGCACTGGGAGATCGGTTGCCGGTCGAACACGCCGCGATCGCTCGAGGCCTTCGTACTGTAAGGCTGCGGGGGCGCTTCGAGGTCGTTCCAAATCCGAGAAGTCCCGCGCAGTGGATCGTCGATGTCGCTCACAATCCGGCCGCTGCACAGACGCTTGCAACTCAACTCGAGCGCGCACGGACTACGGGCCGAACGATTGCGGTTTGCGCAATACTCGGCGACAAGGACGTGGAGGGCGTCGTGGCGATGCTCAAAGATCGCATTGATGTGTGGATCGTCTGCGGTCTGGCGAGCGCCAGAGCATTGCCGGCTTCAGATCTCGCTGCTCGATTCGGTTCGGCCGGCGTGACAGTGGCTCATCACGCGGATGACGTTGCCGGCGCGTGCGCGATTGCGGAGCAGATATCGCACCCCAACGATCGAGTCATCGTGTTTGGCTCTTTCCTCACGGCCGCGGCGGCGATCGAGTACCTGGGCCATTGAGACGCATTCTGTTGAATAGCTCGTTGAACGCGGCGGAGAGAAACTCGCCTCGAACCCGTGTCGCCCTTTTATACTTCGCGGCGTGGAGCGACTCGTAAAAGAACGTCTGGTGGGTGCCGCGGTGCTGCTCGCAGCTGCCGTGATTCTCATTCCAGAAATGCTGTCCGGCCCGAAGCACGAGCGGGCGTCGACGGCTGCGGCGCTTCCCGACGACGCGCCAACGAAGACCTACACGATCGATCTCAGTCAGCCTGCGCAAGCGCCGGCGGTTTCAAGCGCGCCTGAGCAAGCCGAGACGACTGCTGCGCCTCCGCCTGAGTCAGCTGACATGCGGTCGCTCACTCCGATTGAGGCAAGCCCTGAATCGACCGTGCAGCAAAGCGAACCGCATCAGGAAACTTCCCCTCCGAGCAGACCCGCGCCCGAAGTTCAGGCTCAAGCGTCGCGACGCGCTGCTGTACCCATGGCCCCAAAGCCAGCGGCAGAGCCGAGCGAATCCCCTGCGAAACCGGCACCCGTTGCTTCCGATCGAGCCGTCCCCACATCCAGGGGCTGGGCAGTCCAGCTGGGCAGCTTCTCCAAGCGAGAGACTGCCGAGCACCTGGCTCAGCAGGTCAGCAGCAAGGGGCACAAAGCGTTTGTGATGCCGGTGAAGTCAGGAAACGCTACTTTGTATCGCGTTCGAGTAGGGCCGCTACAGGATCGGGCCGCGGCTGACGCCCTGCAGCGTCAGCTCAAGGGCGATAACTCCGGCGCCACTGTAGTGCCTCATCCTTGAGCGCAATCGGAACGCTTCTTGGGCACGCTCGAAGGGGCACTGGTAGAATCCGCGCCGCCGCAACGGCATCGCTGCATGCGAGCGTTCGGCACTCCTCATATCGACTTTTCGTCCGTTAGTCTCATTTCGCATCGCCGCCTATGAATGGTGCTGATTACTTGATCTTGGGCGTGCTCGTCGCATCGATGGTCCTTGGCATGGTGCGAGGCTTTGTGCGCGAGGCGATCGGGTTATTGGCATGGTTGGGCGGCTTGTGGTTGGCCTGGCGCTATGCGCCGTTGGTCGAGCACTACTTGGGCGGCGCCGTCGGCAAACCGCCTGCGAGCACCTGGACTGCACGCCTTTTAATTCTCCTCGCCGTGTTGATCGTCGGTTGGCTCTTTGCTGCCGCGCTGAGTTACCTGCTCAGACATTCGGGTTTGAGCTTGCTGGTGGATCGATTGCTAGGTCTGTTTTTCGGTGTCGTGCGCGGTGCCGTCGTGATCGCGGTCTTCGTTCTTCTCGCCCAATTCGTGGAACTACCGCGCGTCGGATGGTGGAAAGAATCTCGATTGCTTCCTTATGCGGAGGAAGCTGCGGGCTGGCTGCAAACTTTCGCCGAAACGGGCATGAACTTAGTTGACGTGAAGGCGCATCGCACCGATGCGAGCGCGCGTCATATCGTGAGGAGCTGATCATGTGCGGTATTGTCGGAATCGTTGGCCATTCGCCTGCGAATCAGCAGTTGTACGACGCACTAACGGTGCTGCAACACCGCGGGCAGGATGCTGCCGGCATCATGACCTGCCATGAAGGCGAGCTGTTTCTGCGTAAGCAGACGGGCCTGGTGCGCGATGTGTTTCAGCATCGGCACATGCTGGCGCTCAAAGGCAATATCGGCATCGGTCATGTGCGTTATCCCACTGCAGGTTGCGATACCTCCTCGGAAGCGCAGCCATTCTTCGTCAACTCACCCTACGGAATTTGCCTCGGCCACAACGGCAATCTCACCAACGCGACTGAACTCGCTGAAGTGCTGATCCGCGAAGATCGTCGTCATCTCAACACGAGTTCGGATTCGGAAGTGCTGCTCAACGTGCTGGCGAGCGAGTTGTCGCACGCAGGCACGCCGCGCGCTTCGGCCCAAGATATTTTCAGTGCGGTGAGCGCTGTCTATCGACGCGCGCGGGGCGGGTTTGCCGTGGTTTCAATGATCGTGGGGCATGGGTTGCTCGGGTTCCGCGATCCGCATGGCATTCGCCCGCTCGTCATTGGGCGCCGCGACCACGCACAAGGTCCTGAGTACATGCTGGCGTCCGAAAGCGTCGCGCTCGATCAAGCTGGATTCACTTTGTTGCGCGATGTTGGGCCGGGAGAAGCGGTGTTCATCGATGAACACGGACGTTTTTATTCGCAGCAATGCGTGGCGGTCGATCGCCACACGCCTTGCATCTTCGAGTACGTGTATTTCGCCCGCCCCGATTCGATCATCGACAACATTTCGGTACATAAAGCGCGATTGCGCATGGGCGACTTGCTTGCCGAAAAGATTCGCCGCGTTTGGCCGGATCACGATATCGATGTGGTCATTCCGATTCCCGATACGAGTCGCACCGCTGCAGTCCAAGTGGCGCAGTTGCTCGGCATCAAGTATCGCGAAGGGTTCGTGAAGAATCGCTACATTGGCCGAACATTCATCATGCCTGGGCAAGAGCAGCGCGCGAAATCGGTACGCTCGAAACTCAATGTGATCGATCTGGAATTTCGCGGTAAGAACGTGCTCTTGATCGATGACTCGATCGTGCGCGGTACGACTTCGGCGCAGATCATCGATTTGGCCCGCGAAGCAGGAGCTCGCCGTGTGTACTTCGCATCTGCCGCGCCGCCGGTTCGTTATGCGAACGTGTACGGTATCGATATGCCCGCGAGTTCCGAGCTCGTTGCAGCCGGACGCACCGAAGAGGAAGTGGCGCGCCTGATCGGCGCGGATCGGTTAATCTATCAGGATCTCGAAGATCTCATCCGGGCCTGCACGCATCACGATTCGCAGATTCACGCGTTCGATGATTCGTGCTTCTCCGGCAACTACGTCACGGGCGATGTCACGCCTGAATACTTGGCGAGACTGCAACAAGAGCGCTCGGATTTGGCTAAGGCGCAGCGACGTCAAGTCAATCGCAGTTCGTTGAAAGCGATACGCGCGGTCTGACGCTGTGCCCTCGTTCTAAGTCTTCGCATGAGTGCAGCAGGGCGACTGGCGAACAACAGCGCGATCGTCGCCCCTCGCTTTCTCATCGTTAGCGACCACACGCCGCTCGCGCGCTCGCTCGAACAACATCTCTCAATAGTCTTTCCGGATGCGGAGTGCCGTATCCATGCTCCAAAGCATTCGGGGCGATTCCATTCGGCGTTCACCGCAGTCGGTTATGACGCTGTGCTGCTCGATCATTCCGTGGAGAACGATCGCGGCATCGAGTGGCTCGAAAATCTACTGCACCGGCCCGAGTTTCCGCCGGTTTTGTTCGTAGCGCCGGGTGAAGATCCTGCACTGGCCGCGCGCGCAGTTGACTGTGGCGCGATCGACTCACTCGTCCGAGAGCGCATCGAAACGCGACGCATGGCCAGCGCGTTGAAGGATGCGGTGCAACGGCGACGTCATGACGTCGCACTGCTGCGAACCGGCAGTCGATTGAACGATTTGTGCCGCTTCGGGCCGATCACGATTCTAGGCCATCGTTTCGTGAAGGAACTCGCGACTGGTGGCACATCGATGGTTTATCTCGCCGAAAGCGAGCGCGCTGGCGAGATGGTCGTGCTCAAGGTTTTGCGAGACGAACCCAACGCGAGCTCGCACACTCAGTTCCAACGCTTCCTCCAAGAGTACGAGTTGATCTCGAAGATCCGCCATCCCAATGTCGTACGAATCGTCGACTTGGGAATTGCGGACGACCACGCCTACATCGCGATGGAATACTTCGCGCGCGGCGACTTGCGATCCCAGATTTCTCAAGGAATCGGTTCGCTGCAGGCGCTGAATTATTTAGCACAGATGGCGAGCGCTCTGGATGCCGTGCATGGAGTCGGTGTGCTGCATCGAGATTTGAAGCCGGGCAACATCATGGTGCGCACAGATGACTCCATTGCAATCATCGATTTCGGGCTGGCGAAGCGCTCGGAACAGGCGCTGGAAATCACGGGTGCCGGCATCATTTTCGGCACGCCTTTTTATATGAGCCCGGAGCAAGGACACGGACGCGATCTAGACGTACGCAGCGATTTGTACAGCTTGGGCGTGGTGTTCTACGAGATGCTGACTGGGCGCAAACCATTCGTGGCGCCAACGCCGATGGCCGTCATCTATATGCACGGCAATGCTCCAGTGCCGGTATTGAACGAGCCGCTCGATCGCTTGCAGCCGCTCATCGATCGGTTGCTTGCGAAAGACCCCAACGATCGTTTCGCATCTTCCACGGAATTGATCGCCGCCATTGCTGCAATAGACCGGACCGGACTTGAATGAACGCCGTCGCAATCCCGTTACCACACTCGATTCTCGCCGCCCCGACGCCGGTGCGCTGGTATGAAGTTGCCGCGGAGTGCTGGCAAGAGCTGCTGATCGACCACGCCAATTGTGAGAAAAAGGCTGCATCGACCGCGTTGAGTTTGATTTTCACTTATCCAGAAGATATGCAGCTGACTCAGCGTATGTCGCGCCTTGCCCGAGAAGAGTTGCGGCATTTCGAGCAGGTTCAGCAACTCATGTCCGAGTTGAACGTGTCTTTCATTCGCATGGCGCCGTCACGGTATGCCGATGGCCTGCGTCGATCGCTGCGCAAGGATGAACCAGGGCGTTTGTTGGATTTACTTCTTTGCGGCGCGTTGATCGAGGCTCGCTCATGCGAGCGCTTCGTCGGCCTGGCTCCGCGCTTGCAGGACCCGCTTGCGAAGTTCTATGCGGCGCTTGCGCACTCGGAAGCGCGCCACGGAAGTTTGTACTTGAAGTTGGCCGAAGCGAGGGCGCACGGAACAGATTGGCTGATAAGGCTTGCGGATCTTGCGCAAGCCGAGGCGGAGCTGATCACCAGACCCGACCCTCAATTCCGATTCCATTCCGGTCTGCCGCAGGTCTAGGCTGCGGCGCGCTTGAGTCCTGCGAGTTCATAGCCTTCGCGATTCCATCGCAAGACGCTGCCTTGTTCGTACCAATCGCCGAGCACGATCCTGGTGGCGGGCTTTGCGTCCACTGTGAGCTGATGGATTGCTGGTCGATGCGTATGCCCGTGAATCATGCATTCCACGCCGTACCGTTTGAGAGTTGCCAGCACCTCACCTTGATTCACGTCCATGATCTGCGGCGCAGCGCGATCCATTGCCTGGATGTGCGCTTTGCTCCCTTCGCGCATGCGCGCTGCAAGCCGTCGGCGTTGGCGCAGACTTAAGCGACGCATTACGAATTGCACGAAGGGATTGCGGACAATTCGCCGCAGTCGTTGATACGACGGATCGTCTATACACAGCGTGTCGCCGTGCAGAAGCAGCACTCTCCGGCCGTACAAACTGACGACGGTACCATCGTCAATGAGTTGCGCTCCCGTTTCGCGAGCGAAGCGCGTGCCGAGCAGGAAGTCACGATTACCGTGCATCACGTAACAGCGCACGCCTTTCGATGTCGTTTGCCTGAGGGCGGCGATGATGCGGCGCTTGTCCGGATCGGGATCGTCGTCCCCAATCCAGGCTTCGAACAAATCGCCGAGGATGTAGAGCGCCTCGGCGTGGGCGGCTTCGTTCTCCAGGAAGCTCAAGAACTGAGCCGTGATCTCCGGATGCATCGCATCGAGATGCAGATCGGAGATGAAAAGAGTGGTCACAAACTTCAGCGCTGCGTGGGAGCCGCAACGTATGGAGCGGTCGGTTTGGCTCCCGGTGTGCCGAGTTCTTCCACCTTCTGAATGACGACGTTCTTCATCGGCGCATCGCGCTCGAAGGGCCCGACTTGGCCCGTGGCCACAGCTCCAATCTGATCCACGACGTTCATACCTTCCACAATACGGCCGAATACCGCATAGCCCCAGCGGCTGGGCTTAGGATCGAGGCTCAGGTTATCCGCAAGGTTGATATAGAACTGTGAGGTGCCGCTATGGGGTTCGGCTGTCCGCGCCATGCCGACAGTTCCTCGCACATTCGATAAGCCGTTTCCCGACTCGTTCGGCACTGCTGCGTGCGTGGGCTTTTCCACGAACTTTTCATCGTAGCCGCCCCCCTGCGCCACAAAGTTCGCAATCACGCGATGGAAGATCGTGCCTTCATAGTGCCCGGAGCGCACGTAGTCGAGGAAATTGCTGACGGATAGAGGAGCGCGCTCTGGATCGAGCTCGATCACGAATGCACCGAGATTCGTCTGCACCTGCACACGAGGGGCTTGCTGCGCCTGAGCTGCGTGTGAAATCGGCAGGAGAGCGAGAGCACAGATCAAGCCGAGAATTCGCATGGTTCGGTACCGCAGTGAGAAGACGCGCGAATGGTACCAAAGTGTCTCGCCGGATCTGGGGTTCTCAGCCGATATGCTTGCGATGGATGGGGCGTATAGAATGCGCGCTCCCCACGATCTGCCTGCCTAGATGACATCCACACCCTTCGTCACGCGCTTCGCCCCGAGTCCAACGGGCATGTTGCACCTAGGCAATGCGCGAACCGCGTTGCTCAGTTATTTGGCTGCGCGTAAGAGCGGCGGCCGCTTCATTCTGCGCATCGAAGATACCGATGAGGCACGCTCTCAGGAAAGTTACACAGAGCGCTTGCTCGAAGACCTGCGTTGGTTGGGACTCGAGTGGGACGAGGGCCCAGATGTAGGCGGGCCTCATCCTCCCTATCGCCAGCAGCAGCGCCGCGCTATTTACGAAGAGTGGTTGCAGAAACTCGATGCGCTGGGACTGACGTATCCGTGCTTCTGCACGCCTACGGAATTGAACCTCTCTCGAAAGCGTCAGTTGGCTGCGGGTAAACCGCCACGCTATCCAGGAACGTGCCGCAATTTGACCGCTGAACAGCGGGCCGAGCGTAGCCTTCGGGGATTGCCGGCGGCGCTGCGGTTCCGGGTTCCGAATGGACAGGTCGTTGCATTCAACGATCTCGTGCACGGCGAGCAGAAATTCAACTCTGACGATATCGGCGATTTCATCATCCGTCGTACCGATGGCAGTACTGCATTTTTCTTCTCGAACGCGTTGGACGATTCGTTGATGGGCGTAACGCTCGTCTTGCGTGGCGACGACCACATGACGAACACGCCACGTCAGTTGTTGATCCTGCAAGCGCTCGGACTTCCGACTCCGCAGTACGCACACGTCGCACTGCTGCTCGGTATGGATGGCGCACCGCTGTCGAAACGACATGGCGCGATGAGCCTCCAGGACCTGCGTGAACGCGGCTTCCTTGCGGGCGCAGTCAGCAATCAATTGGTGCGATTAGGTCACACCTGCGCGAGCGATGCATTTTTGGATCCGGACGCCTTAGTACGCGAGTTCGATATCACACGATTGGGCAAGGCAGCTGCCAAGTTCGACGAAGCGCAGTTGCTGCATTGGCAGAGAGAGGCCGTCGCGCATCTCTCCGCAGAGGACTTTCGCAACTGGATCGGAGTGAAGTTGCCGCAGCAATTGAACGATGAGCAGATTGAAAAATTCATGACCGCGATTCGTCACAACGTTGCGTTTCCAATCGATGCCCAGCAATGGGCGGACGTGATTTTTGGTGCGGCCCCACTGATGCACGAAGAAGCTCGCGTCGCGATTCAAACTGCTGGCCCCGACTTCTTTGCGCGCGCACATGAAGTGTTCAGTCGCGGAGTTGCGGAGCTCAAGGAAAATACGAAGGAGCTCGGTCGCGTCACTGGGCGCAAAGGGCCGGCGCTTTTCATGCCGCTGCGCGCAGCACTAACTGGCGCAACGCATGGGCCAGAGTTGGCGCCGATCGTGGCCTTGCTGACGCCCGATCAAATTCGTGAGCGTCTGACCAGCGCTCAGAACATGGCCGCGTGATGCTGATTTTCAATTCGCTGACAGGGCAGAAGGAAGAACTGCGCCCGCTCGAGCCTGGTGCTGTGCGGATTTACGTTTGTGGCGACACCGTTTATGACTTCTGCCACATCGGTCATGCGCGCTCGAAGATGGCCTTCGATAT
>DASTSB010000495.1:0-2352 GCA_035760885.1 Steroidobacteraceae bacterium
CGCAGATGATCGCCGAGCTTGAACACGCGCCCGCTGCGTGCCGCGACCATGCGAAATCCAGATCGGTCGCGCGTGAAATAGTCAGCGCCGAGCGCACTGACGTGCACCAAACCATCGATCTGCATGCCCTTCACTCGCACGAACAATCCGAAATCCACAACGCTCGTGACCACGGTGTCGAACTCTTCGCCAAGCTTGTCGCGCATGTATTCGCATTTGAGCCAAGACAACGCATCGCGAGTTGCATCATCTGCGCGCCGTTCAGTGAACGAGCACCGTTGTCCCAAAACCATCATTGCCGCGTGCGACCAGATGAACGATTCCGCATCGCCCCCCTGCAACACATGACGAATTCCGCGGTGAACCATCAGATCCGGATAGCGGCGGATGGGCGAAGTGAAGTGCGCATATTCCGTCAACGCAAGCCCAAAGTGGCCGATGTTCTCCGGCTGATAGACCGCTTGCGGCATCGAACGCACCACCACCGTTTCGACGAGGTGACCCTCTTCGATCCCATTCACCCGTTGCAGGACGGCGGCCAAGTCTTTGGGCTCTAGTTCGCGATCCCGCGGCAACGAAATGCCGAAGCCTTGGAGAAATTGATGTAGTTGCTCGAGGCGATCTTCTTCGGGTTGCCCGTGCACGCGAAAGAGCGTCGGGATGCGGTGCTTCTTCAGGAACTTCGCAGCCTGCACGTTGGCAGCGATCATGCACTCTTCGATGAGGCGATGTGCATCGTTGCGCGTCGTCTCGACCAGCGCCGCGATCTTGCCGTGCGCATCGAAGTGCACTTTCAATTCCGGAGCGTCGAAGTCCAGGGCTCCACGGCGCAACCGCGCACGGTGCAGCGCACGGAAAAGCTCGTGCAGCTCTTTCAACATCGGTCCAACGAGCAGCACTTCCGGCTCATGCGTAGCAAGAGGATTGGCGAGATACGCAGCCACTTTGGTGTATGTAAGCCGCGCGTGCGATCTCATTACGCCTTCGAAGAAGCGAGCACGCGTCACCTTACCCTCTTCGTTCACGCGCATTTCGCACGCGAGACACAGACGGTCGACCAGCGGATTCAACGAACACAACCCGTTGGAGAGTGCCTCCGGCAGCATCGGCAAGACTCGATTGGGGAAATACACTGACGTGCCGCGATCCTGAGCTTCACGATCGAGAGCGGAATCTCTCGCGACGTAGTGGCCGACATCCGCAATCGCAACGATCAACTTCCATCCGCCGCGGATCGGCTCGCAGTAAACGGCGTCGTCGAAGTCGCGCGCGTCTTCGCCATCGATCGTCACCAACGACAATTCGCGCACGTCTTCGCGGTCGCGTTTGGCTCCGGCAGCCACGCTGTCGCCGAAAGCCTCTGCTTCTTCGATCGCGCCGGACGGAAATTCGAACGGCAATCCATGCGAGTGAATTGCGATGTCAGTTTCCATTCCCGGCGCAAGATGCTCACCGAGCACGCGCGTGACGTGACCAAGAGGCTGGGCCGTACGCGAGGGCTGTTCGACGATTTTCACCAGCACCACTTGACCGGACTGCGCTCCGTTCATGCGATCGCGCGGAATCAGCACGCGATGACCGATGCGCGGGTTATCCGGCACCAAGAAGCAAATACCTTCTTCGTCATAGAGGCGGCCAACGATTTGCTCCGTACCGCGTTCGAGCACTTTGACGATCGAGCCTTCCGGCCGGCCCTTGTGATCTTTGCCACTGATGCGCACCGCCACGCGGTCCCCGTGGATCACTTCGAGCATCTGCCGGGGGGATAGAAAAATCGGTGCCGATCGATCATCGGGCAGCAACATGCCATGTCCATCTTTGTGAGCGCTGACGACGCCCACGATGAGCGGCAAGCGCTCGCGTAAACAATATTCGGCACGCCGGTTCTGCACGATCTCGCCGGCCTGCAGCATTTTTTCGAGGGTCTTGTTCAGGTCTTGGCGAGCCGCCGTACCCGTCGACTGCATTCGCTCCGCCAAAGCATCGAACGTGAGTGGAAGACCTGCATCGCGCAGGGCTGCAGATATTCGCTCTAAAAGTTGCTCAGGCTTCGCGTTCCGTGGCGCAGCCGAGCGGTCTTTGCGGCGTACTCGCTTGGTTGCGGATCTTTGTTTGTTCTTGATTTTTCGCGGCATATCGTCAATCCATTGTCATTGACACCCTAGGGGGCCATCGGTACATTGCGCGCCTTCGGCGGGGCCCCTGGGGCCCCGCTTTCCCCTCTTGCCCAGGTGGCGGAACTGGTAGACGCGCTGGTTTCAGGTACCAGTGGAGCGATCCGTGGAGGTTCGAGTCCTCTCCTGGGCACCACTCACAATTCCCTGTGATTGAGCGAGCGGCTGGCGATGTCTT
>DASTSB010000496.1:0-7024 GCA_035760885.1 Steroidobacteraceae bacterium
GCCGCGCTACGGCGATTCACGCCGATCTTGCGAAACAGCGACGCCAAGTGATTGCGCACGGTGTTCTGGGAGAGCTTTAGGATGCGGGCCATTTGCGCGTCGGTGCACCCTTCGCAAACCAATCCCAAGATCTCACGCTCGCGAGCGGTAAGCCGTCTGAGATCCGCACCCCGGCTGCTCGGGCCTGCTGACTGTAGACGCGCCTTGAGCTTATCCATAAGCGTCGCAGTCAACCAGGAAGGCTCTGCGAGCAACTCCTCGACCGCATCGACAATGCGTTGCATGTGACGCATCGCAGCCTGCTCGGGCGACACTTCTTGAATCACACAGACCGGCTGCGTTTCGCCTCCAACTTGCAGTTCAAGCGTGGCGATGAAGCCCTCGAGCGCGGCACGTTGCACCTCCTCATCGGACCGATCGAGGGGTAACGATATTTTGTTGAGTTCGCCGTTCAGGCGCTGCCGCAGCTGCTCGTCCGCCCAGACGATATCGCCATCCGCGTCTACGATGATCAATCCATTGCGCAGACTTTCAGCGATGTGCCGCGCCGCCTTTATATTCTGTTGACCCGTCATCGCCTCTTGATTCATCCAGGCTCCGTTTGTTGACGTACCGCAGGTCGGTACATCCAAAAAACGCAGGAAGAAACGAGGTGGTTCCGGAGTACTAATTCAATTGGTAGGGAACAAAGTGGTGCCCGTGGCGGGCGCTCAGTCGCGGCTCAACGACATCGACCCATGTTCCCCACATAAAAGCACTGCATGCCCGTTATGAACTGACTTTGGGATGACGTCACATGAACCGCTCGCACCGCTGGCGAGCCGGCACCGCATCGGCGACACCGCAAGCGCGCCAAAAATTCTTCCGCGCGCTGCATGCGTCGATTGCGAAGGATGTCTTTGATTCCGCCGAGCTTCGCGTGATGACGGCAACTCATGCACGTCGCCACGAACATCCATTCGTCCGAGATTTCCGCGAGCAGATCCTGTGGATGCAGCAGAGGTCGATAGCGGTATACATCGCGGCTTCCGGGCATGACTCTTATCGGGGACTCTCATCTGACACTGAGGTTGCGACGCCACTCTTTGCCGTCGCCGTTCCATCTCGAGCGCGCAATGTTCCATCGTTCTTCCGCAACGCGGCGTCGTTGGAATTCATCTCTCCGTGGCGTTTGCAAATGACCGTACACCAGTTTTCCGCCAAGTGCGCGAGCACCGCTGGGCGTACGCAGGTCGACAACTCGGTGAATTGAACACAGCGGCTCACCACGGTGAAGTCCTGCGCACTTTCGATCCAGAAACAGAACTCCTTGTCCTTGCGATGCCGGACATGCAGAGCTGCCAACCCATACTCATCGGCGCAGTCGATGCGATATCGCAACCCGCCCAGGCACAACTTCCGATAACTGCCAACGCCTTCCATCCAGCACATTTCCGCTGAGGCAGGCGTGACACCCTCGCTGCCTGCAACGATGAAGTATTGAGCTGGGCTGTATTTGCGAAAGAGCTCTGCCCTGAGCTTCGCCATCGCCTTCTCATGACGCCGCTGTTCCTCGGGCGTGAGTGCCGCCAGAACCACGCAATCACCTCTCGCCAATAAATGTTTAAGCCAGCTTAGCCGGTCCTGGCTATTCATACAGTTCGTGTTTTCAATTGGACACCCAGGCTTTCATCGAAACTTTCGATTGCATGTTTCGGCGCGCGGGGGGATCCGCTGTTTGCTCGCTGCACGCGATATGACTTGCCGTTTCCTCGGCGCGTGCAGGTCGATCGCATGAACGTCATGATCGATTTCGATGGCGACCATCGCCGGCTGCCTTCACGATCCGCTCGACGAATGGTCGAGAAATGTCGACGCGTGTGGCCTACCGCGTGAATGCGGCAGAGAATGTCGATGGCTCACTCTTGCTGCTTCAGCCCGCCGCTGCCCACACAACTCGAGGATGTTCATGTCAGCCGAATCAACTCATGCGAACCATCGTTCCGCAGGCGCACTCGGCTGGATGGCGTGCTTGGTTGTTTGTCTTGTCAGTCCATTGGCTAGTGCAGGCGAAGTTCGTCTCCCCGACGGTACTAACTTCGTCTTTTGGGAGCAGCCGCTCAAGTTTTCGAAGACGTACTACGTCGATGCAAATTCATCGGCCAGCAGCGATGAAGGCCCAGGGACTCAGGAGCAGCCATTTCGCACCATCAGCAAAGCGGCGGAGATTCTGCAGCCCGGGGAACGTGTGGTGATTGCCTCCGGCGAATATCGCGAATGCATTCGTCCAGCGCGCGGCGGCACAGGACCGGACAAGGTGATCAGCTACGAGGCTGCTCCGGGCGCCACTGTGGTCGTGAAGGCATCGGAAGTGTTACGCGATTGGGAACCGAGCGTTCGCACGGTGCGCGGCAACGAGAATGGGGAGACGAAGGTTTGGGAGCACGCGTTGACAGGTGCGATGTTTCCCGATGCATACAACCCATTCGCGTTGGCGAATGTGCCTGGCGATTGGATTTGGCTAGACACGAAGCACGTCGATATGGGCCCGTACTTCCGTCGCCGCGGGATGATCTTCGTCGATGGCCGGCCGCTCGAGCCTGTCGAACAGTATCGAGAACTCGTCAGCAAAGCTTTGCCCGGCTCGCCAGATGCTCCCCAACCGCCGGCGCGCAGCGGTTTGCCCTCACGCACGCGAGGCGCGCCGATCATGCAGGAAGTAGGCGGCTCGCCAGAAGGCAGATTCTGGATTGAGCATCAGGGCAATGTGTTGCACATACGTGTTCCGTCGGGCGATCCGAACAACTCGACGGTTGAAGTCACGACTCGCGAGCAAGCGTTCGTGCCTCAGGTGGCGGGCCTCGGCTACATCCGAATCAAGGGCATCACATTCCAACATGCCGGCAATGCGTTCCCACCGCCGCAGCGAGGACTGGTGTCCACGAATGGCGGCAATCACTGGATCATCGAAGGGAACACCATCGAGTGGGCAAACGGCGTGGGTTTGGATATCGGCAACAAAGATTGGAATTTCGCGCCGGCGCCGATGGCGGGCGAGTCTCACATCATTCGCGGCAACACCATTCGCTACATCGGTGTCGAAGGGCTCGGCGGCATGGGCACGAAGGACACGCTGGTCGAGGACAACTTGATCGAATGGGTCGGCTGGCAGGATGCGGAACGCGCATGGGAAGCGGCGGGGGCCAAGTTTCACTTCTCGCGCAATCTTTTGTTTCGTCGCAATGTGATTCGCCACATTCGACATGCGAATGCGCTTTGGCTTGATAGCGGAAATCAAAACTGTCGTGTGACTGGCAACGTGTTTGCGGATGTCGTCACCGTTAGCGCGGCGATCCACATGGAAATGAATCGCGCCGAGAATCAGATCGACAACAACGTCATTTGGGATGTGCGCAATGCGGAACCGGGCACGCCGGGTCAGCGTGGTGCCGCGGGCTCCGGCATCTTCCTGCACGCGTCGGAGAAGCAAGTCGTGGCGCAGAACCTCATCGGCCGCTGCGACAACGTCGGCGTCTATTCGGTGCTGCGTCCGGAGCGAAATGGTGCCGGCAATGGGCGCGATCACCAGATCGACAATAACATCTTCGCGGGCTGCAACAATGGCGGTGTTGTATTCGTCGACGAGCAAAACCAATCGGACGGCAACACGTATGCCCGCTCGCCGCAGCGCGTCGGAGGTCTTGGTGCGACCGATGCAATGCAGTGGTTTGATTTCACTGCCTGGCAGTCACGTGGATGGGATCGCCATGGCAGCGTTTCCGATCTCGATGTTCAGGTTGATCCCGATCGCCTCGAACTTACGGTCAACGGCGATTCGAAGCTCAAGAAACTGCCCGTCTTCAATCACATCGATAGCGATCTATTCGGCAAGAAGACCCGCACGAAGAGATCCCCAGGCCCACTTGCTGATTTCGGCCGCTCACGCGTGACATCAATCGATCCGCGGCAAGCGCAGCCGTAAGACCGCGACTGGTCCAGACGGGTGGAGTGCTTACCGCGCGCAGGACATGCATGCATGGGATCATGAGGTCACCCCTACATTGTTGGACACCCATCGTTTGCCCCTTCATTGTTGGACACCCAACACAAGTCACGCCTCACTGTTGGAGACCCAACACCCCTAATTGTTGGTAACTGTTGTGTTGGTAACTGTTGGTAACTGTTGGACACCCAACGACTGCAGCCCCCAGAAGTCACCCGTCACTAACCTTAAAGTCCAAGTGATCTGGCAGGTCGTTGGCTGTCCAGAGAAGAGGGAGCGGAATCTTTGGGTGTCCAGGGAAAGAGGGACAGAGAGTTCTTGGACACCCAGCGTTCGCGATGTCAAGGTCCGCTGCTCATGGCATCTTCGTCAGTGGACGCCAGAACTGGACGCACTCGGAGATCTCGCGGGCATCTTTGGTTGATCGCGGCAACCCGGTCAGTGAACGGACCTCTGTTGATGTGTCAGGTCCGTGTGTGCGTGAACGGACAGATCGTTTCCGCTCTGAGGATTTAGCAGATCAAGAGATACTCTCAGAACTGAGGTCCCCACATGTACCCCGAAGGACGCGACGGGACACGGCTCAGTTCACATACATGCGCTCAGATCGTTTCATTCCGCGTACCCACGCCTGACCTAGGGTTGCGGCATGTAGTCGCATCACATCGAGCTTGCCCATCGCTCTGCCAAGGAGGGTGCCCTTGCGAGCCATCGCGTGTTGCCAGATTTCGGGATCGATGCTCAGGCGGGAAAGGATCGGCGGGAGGGCTGCATCGATGTGTCCGCGCTTGCCGTCGCGAATGCAGCGGCCACTCCAATCAACAAGCTGCAGATAGTCCGAGGCGGTGTACGGAATCCCGGTCTTCTTGTTATGGCTTTGGTCAGCAAATCGTCGCAGCCGTATGCGACGTTCATCGGTCGATTTCGGTGAGCGTGTGCCCATGGTTTGGCGGATGCGCTGGTAGATGGAGGTGAATTCAGAGTCCTCGGGTGTCTTGACAATGCCGGCACGGATTGGATTGAGATCCACGTAGGCCATTGCCGTGAGGATGCCCGCTTCGTCCAGGAGTGCCTGGGATTTGAAGCGACCCTCCCAGAAACGACCGGTGCAGTCGTCCTCGGCGTTGGCTCGTCGAGCCAAATATTCGTTCAAATGTCGCATGAACCAGCTGATGTCGAACAGCCGCTCGCGCCAGGTCGCGATGATTCTCTCGGCTTCATCACGTTCAGCCGGCGAAACGTCGGGTGAGAGGTAACGCTGAATCAGGGGCGGCTGTTGATGCAATTGGCTCCAGCGATGAATGACCTCCTCAGCGGTCCAGCCTTTGGCTTTCTCGCGATCCACATAGAGAACCAGATGATAGTGATTGGACATCACTGCGTAGGCGCAGATCTCGATTGCGAAGATGCCTGATAACTCCGCTATTCGATCAATCACCCATTGTTTGCGGTGGGAGTAGTCGCGCCCGGCGAAGTCATCCTGTCCCCACAGCCACGCCCGGCGCACGCATCGAGAGACGACGTGATAGTACGGGGTGTCTTGAAGAGAGATCAGGTGCTTGCGTGCGTAGCCCATGAATGGAGCATACGTGCCGTTGAGAGATCATTGATCGCGAATATCTCGACGTTTGCGGACTAAACGGATGGCTGTCCAGGGAAGAGAATGCAACGTTGGGCAGACTAATCGTTGGGTGTCCAATCCAGAACGTCCAATCCAGAACGTGCTGCTCAGAACGGGTCGTCGTGCCAATTCAGAAAGTCCAAGTGATCTGGCAGGTCGTTGGCTGTCCAGAGAAGAGGGAGCGGAATCTTTGGGTGTCCAGAACAAAAGAGCCCAGAACAAAAGAGCCTCTGAACGGGCGGCTGATTTGTTGGGTGTCCAAGGAGAAAGAGGGAGAGCAATTTCTTCGCACGGTCGTTCATCCGCAGCCGGCCTGACCCGCTCTGGCGCTCCGCGGCCCCGCAAGAATCCTTCAAATCTTTATCGCCGCGCCATTCACAACTTGCGCGGTGGGCGAGGCAAGCAACTCAATCGCATCGGCCAGTTGATCCATCGTCACCCACTTGGAGTGATCCGCATTCGGCATCGATGCGCGATTCGCGGGCGTGTCGATCGTCGTGGGCAAGATCGCATTTGCGGTGATGTTGTGTTTACCGAGCTCATGAGCCAATGCTTCGGTGAGCTTGATCACCCCGAGTTTGGATGTCACATATGCAGCGTTCGCGAACGTCGCGGGTCCGAGTGCAGCGGCGGCGGCGATGTTAATGATGCGACCGTTTGAACTCTTCTTGAGGAGAGGAATGCTGGCTTTGCACATACACACGGCAGTCTTCAGATTGCGTGTGTACATTTCATCCCAGACTTCAAGAAAAGGTTTGTTCAGATCGTCCAAGCCAAACCCTCCCGCAACATTGATCAACACGTCCAATCGCGCGACTTTCGATGCGATTGTTTCTAGCGTCGTTTGCACTTGATGCGCATCGCTGAGATCCGGATTGAATACAAGATGGGGCGCGGCACCGCTCGGCACTTTGTGCTGACTACCCAATGCAATCACGAAATCTCCGCGTCCGAGAAAGCGCTGCGTAAGCGTGCCGCCCAAGGCGCCGGAGGCACCGGTTACCAGAACCATTCTTTGCTGAGTCGCCATGTCCGACCTCGTATGAATTGCTTTCCATGCGCACCAATGAATGTAGTGGCTTACCGCATCGTTGCGCCAACATCGTGGGCTAAGATAGCGCCCTCCTTCTCGCAGCGGTAGCTCCCATGAATTCGCGACGCGCCTCTTCTTTTCTCATCGGCCTTACGCTCTGTTCCACCATCGCGTTCGCTGCACAAGCACCGGCCCCTGATGCACAACAATTGCAATCCATGCAGGCTCGCTTTGCGCCCGTGGACATCAAAGTCGATGTGAAATCCATCCCTGAGAATGATCGTGCCGTCCTGGCGAAGCTGATCGAAGCGTCCCGGTACATCGATGCGCTGTTCATGCGCCAACGCTCAGCGAGCACCGAAGCGCAGCTGCTCACTTTGTTGGATGA
>DASTSB010000497.1:0-4618 GCA_035760885.1 Steroidobacteraceae bacterium
CTTACGCGCTCCACGTACTCGGGACTGTACTCGATGTTATCTGCGACGATGAAAGCGCCCGGCCGCAATCGGCTTTCCAGCAACTGCAGAATGTCTGGATAGAGCGCTTTCGCCCCATCCAGCAATACCAGGTCGATCATCTCCGGAAGATTCATCGCTAATGTTTCGAGCGCATCGCCCTCGCGAATCTCGACCAGGTCGAGCAGATCTGCCTCTTCCAAGTTCTTACTCGCTCGCAGCACTTTGGACGGTTCGAATTCGGTCGTGATCAGTCGGCCACCACCATTGTCTCGAAGCGCCGCAGCCAAATGCAGCGTCGAGATTCCGAAGGAGGTTCCGAACTCGACGATGTTCTTGGCATTGCAGCCGCGTGCCAGCATGTAAAGCAATCTCCCAGCGTCGCGCGAGACCGGCAATGCGTAGTCCTTGGCCAAGCGATATAACTCTCGATATTCGGTTCTACTGCGCATCATGCGTTCGACATCCGCGCGCAACGTCTCCGGGATGTGCGGACGGTTGGCATCTGCCTCGTCGAATAGCCGATTCAAAAGCGATGTGAGGGTCTGGCTAGCGAGCGTATTCACGATCTTCTCCTGCGATGCTCTGACGTCTTCATAATACGAATGATCCGTCGCATTTGATATTCGCATTGGCCATGCGGAAGACAGAGTCTCTTCTGAAGCCTATTTCTGCCTCGAATGTGCGCCGCCTGCGTTTTACATCTCGTCATTGCACACAACTATTCGCGTTTCATGAGAAACGATCGCTAAGTCCGTTTGCTCGCGTTTATGATCTGAGTCTTCCGCCGTTGCCTGAACATGCGCCAATGAAGCCTCGCAAACGCCCAGCTCTTTCATCAAGAAAGCAGCCGAAGCAGACCCGCTCGAACCAATTGGTAGCGGCCATCCTGCAAGCCGCCGCACAAGTGCTAGCGAAAGAAGGCATGCATCGGTTCACGACGGCCCGAGTCGCGGAGAAGGCCGGGGTGAGTGTCGGATCGCTCTATCAATACTTCCCGAATAAAGCGGCGATTCTATTTAGGCTGCAGAGCGATGAATGGCAACAGACCGGAAAGTTACTCAACGACGTCCTGCAGGACCGCAGCCAGCCCCCGTTTGAACGGCTAAGACTCTTGGTGTACTCATTCATCAAGTCCGAATGCGACGAAGCCGACATTCGCGTCGCGTTGAACGACGCTGCACCGCTGTACCGCGATGCACCCGAAGCGAAGGCCGCTCACGCGTCCGCAGATTCGGCCGTGCACTCGTTTATGAAAGAAGTATTGCCGCGAGCCTCGCGGTCCACCCGCACCGCTGCGAGCGATTTGATCAAGAGCGTACTCTCTGCAGCGGGTAAACAGTTCAGCGAGTCGCCACGCACTACCCGTGAGATCGAGGCCTACGCAAATTCAATGGCTGAGATGTTCATCGCGTATCTGCAGCGCCTCAGGCGCGCATGAATGCATACCTCGCTTTACGCCCTGAGTGCCTCATACGCTTTCGTCGTGCGGATGCCATTGAGCCTGTCCACCACATGCGCCGGCAAATGAAGACGAGCCGCAGCCAAGTTTTCCCGCAAATGCGCCACGGACGAAGTACCTGGAATCAGCAGGATATTTGGAGAACGCTGCAGCAACCAGGCTAGCGCCACCTGCATCGGCGTTGCCTGTAACTCCTTAGCAACAGCAGAGAGCTCGGCCGATTGCAGCGGATTGAATCCGCCCAACGGGAAGAATGGAACATAGGCGATACCGGCTGCTGCAAGCTCGTCGATCAATGCGTCGTCGTTTCGATGCGCCACGTTGTAGAGGTTCTGCACGCACACGATCTTCACCATGCGCTGCGCTTCTTGAACCTGCTTGGCCGTCACATTGCTCAGGCCGATATGGCGAATCAGCCCTTGCTGCTGGAGCTTGGCAACGGTTGCAAGCGGTTCTTCAATCGGGCCCTCCGCGGGCGCGAAGGGATCGAACATGAACCGCAAGTTGACGACCTCAATCGAATCAACGCCAAGATTGCGGAGGTTATCGTGCACGGCGCGTGTCAGCGCCTCAGCCGAGAAGGCCGGATTCCACGACGCATCCGCGCCTCGCACGGCGCCAAGTTTGCTCACGATCACCAGCTCCGACGGATATGGGTGCAGCGCTTCGCGGATGATTTGATTGGTGACGTGCGGTCCGTAGAAGTCACTCGTATCGATGTGATTGACGCCGCTGGCCACCGCCTCCCGCAAAACCGCGATGGCGGCTTGGCGATCTTTGGGCGGCCCGAAGACGCCTGGGCCGGCCAGTTGCATCGCTCCGTAGCCCATACGATTTACGATTCGATCGCCTAACTTGTATGTACCTGCATCATGGATCATGTTCATTCCCGCTCTCCGAAGTATCGATTCACTCTACTCGGCACCGGAGCAGGCGATAATCCAGCCAACACAGCACAGCCTGTTCGGAGCGGCGAACAATGACAACAGATCTTCCCGACCTCATGGCCTTCATCGCGGTTGCGCGCTCCGGAGGGTTTCGAGAAGCAGCGCGCGTGAGCAATAGCAGCGCATCCAGCATGAGCGAGGCCGTTCGCCGGCTCGAAGAGAAGCTTGGCGTACGTTTGCTAAACCGCACGACGCGAAGCGTTGCGCCCACCGAAGCCGGCGCGCAGTTGCTCAAGCGACTCGAGCCAGCCGTTGCTGAATTCGAGTCGGCGATCGATGTCGTCAACAGCTTCCGTGATCGGCCCGCGGGGAACTTGAAGTTGAATGTTCCGGTGGCCGCGAGCCGCCTAGTACTCCCGCAGCTACTCCCAGAATTTTTGCAGGCGTATCCCGATATTCAGGTGGAGATCGTGGCCGACGATAGCTTCGTCGATATCCTCGCCTCCGGATGCGACGCAGGCATTCGATACGAAGAGCACCTAGAACAAGACATGGTGGCCATTCCGATTGGTCCGTGCCAACAAAAATTCGCCGCCGGTGCATCGAAGGAATATCTCGAACGACATGGCCGGCCGAATCATCCGCGTGATCTATCGCAGCATGCATGCATTCGCGGAAAGTTCAGCAGCGGCGCAATTCCCGCGTGGGAGTTCGAGCGTGACGGAGAAACGATCGAAGTTGAACCTCACGGGCAACTGACCGTACGAGTGGGCGCAGCGAAAGATCTCGCCGTCGAAGTCGCGATCGCTGGCGGAGGGATCGTCTATCTCTTCCAAGACTGGTTGCGCCCTTACTTCGACAACGGTTCGCTCGAACCCGTCCTGGAACCCTGGTGGATTAGTTTCTCCGGACCTTTCCTTTACTATCCGAGCCGACGTCACATGCCTGGCCCGCTCCGCGCGTTCGTGGATTTCGTTCAGGGTCAAAGTAGGAAGGAGCGGCAATGAATCTGGAGCGCGTTAAGATGGACCTGTTGCTGAGAACTTTCGCATGAGTGCCCTCGCCGCTTTCGTCCTTGTCCTATTTAGCATCTCTCTGATCACATTCGCTGGCGTGGCTTTTGCAAAGCCAGCGCGCGCGAAACGTTTCTTGATGGCTTTCGCAAATTCTGCGCGTGCGCACTACACGGAGCAGATAGTCCGTATCGCTGTCGGAGCGGCGCTCGTCGTTCGCTCATCGGAAATGTGGCAACCAAGACTTCGCGGTGCCGGGTTTCGGTATTTCGGTTACCGATTAATCGTCAGGCGGTTTTCCGAACAACTCCGGCTTGAGCTTGCGGTAGTGCTCCAGTGTTCCGCAAAGCGTAGACGCGCTGCGGTTGAAGTGACGTGCGGCATCGCTGAGTGTGCCGATGCGAAGATGGATCGCACGATGCGCAATGACGGATCGAATCATTGCCGCTCTTCGGCTGCGACAGGGTCGAAGGATTTCGTTGGTGTCGACTTGGAATTCCCGGCACACGGATTCAATCAGTGATGCCATCGTCACGCGAGCCCTCGGTCGCCAGTGCAGTTTGAGGTTGTTCATGAACTGATCGTCGCCGAGCACGCGCGGCTCGTCGGCTCGTCCGGTTGCGAGTTCTTTCATCTTGGAAGAACGCTGGCCAATCCCTCCGAGGATGAAGCGCTGATACGCCGAGCGCGCTTGATCCTCTTGTTTGTGAAACAGGCTGAGTGCGACATCGGTGGTGATCCAGGTGCTTGTTCGTAGCCCGAGGTAGTTGTGGTGACTGCTCCAGAGATATCGATCTGGATCGCTAACCATGCGGGCGCGGACGGGATTGAGATGGATGTAGCGAATCAGCTCGAGCAGATATGAATCCGCATCGATGAGAATGGCTCGATAGCGCCGCTCAAAGAGGTGACCAGTGGTTGGTCGGGTTTTTTGAGTCGCGCGCGCATACCGACTCGCGATACGCATCATGGCTCGGCCCAACGGTGCTTCGCTGACTTGCATCAGCAGGTGGACATGGTTCGTCATCCAGCAGTACGCGTGGACGCGCATGCGGAAGCGTTCGATTACTTCAGCAATCAGTTCCTCGAAGCGATCTCGGTCTGAAGGACAAAAGAAGATGTCCTCGCGATGATTGCCGCGAAGGATCACATGGTAGTAACCGCCTTCGACATGAATACGCGGGGCTCTGGGCATCCTTGCCTCTCCATGAACGTAGATGACTGATTTTGAGCTGGTC
>DASTSB010000498.1:0-3040 GCA_035760885.1 Steroidobacteraceae bacterium
ATGTTGGATCTTGCCCGTAAGCACGCGGAAGAAGGTGCAGGACTCGATGCCTTATTCGTTTCTGGCCTGCGCGCAGCGCTTGCCTGCCATTGGCCTGCTTGCCGATAGGCTTGCCTGCGCGATAGCGCTTGCCTCTTTTTCGTTCCGCCCGCCGTATACTTCCGCCCCTTCATCCACGTCCGCGTCATTCGTTACCAGGCGAACATTCGTTTGGGGGATCTGTGCAGTCGGTGATTTCTGTCTCGAACTTAACCAAGACGTATGCGTCCGGTTTTCAGGCGCTGAAAGGCGTCGATCTGGAAATCCGGCGCGGCGAAATCTTTGCGCTGCTCGGTCCCAACGGTGCAGGGAAGACCACGCTCATCAGCATCATTTGCGGGATCGTGAACGCCACCTCAGGCACGGTGCTCGCCGATGGTCACGACGTGGTGCGGGATTATCGAGCTGCACGTTCGAAGATTGGATTGGTGCCGCAAGAACTCGCCAGCGACGCATTTGAAACTGTTTGGGCGACGATGAAGTTCAGTCGCGGGCTGTTCGGCAAACCGCCGAATGATGCGCATATAGAAAAGGTGTTGCGGGACCTGTCGCTTTGGGAGAAGAAGGACAGCTCGATCTTGGCACTGTCCGGCGGCATGAAACGCCGCGTGATGATTGCAAAGGCACTTTCTCACGAGCCGCAGATTTTGTTTCTCGATGAACCTACAGCCGGTGTCGACGTCGAATTGCGCCGCGATATGTGGGAGATGGTGCGGCGCCTGCGCGCGAGTGGCGTGACGATCATTCTGACCACGCACTACATCGAAGAAGCCGAAGAGATGGCTGATCGCATCGGCGTCATCAACAAAGGGGAAATCATCCTCGTTGAGGATAAGAAAGTGCTGATGCGCAAGTTGGGCCGCAAACAATTGACGTTGCACTTGCAGGCGCCTTTGCAACAGATTCCGGCGCAACTCGCGAATCGACAGGTTGAGCTGAATGCCGATGGGACGGAGCTGATCTACACGTTTGATGCACAAGGCGAGCACACGGGTATCGCAAGTTTGTTGCGGCAGCTGAATGAGCTAGGGATCGATTTCAAAGATCTCAACACCAAGGAGAGTTCGTTGGAAGAGATCTTCGTGAGTTTGGTGAAGAAGCGATGAACACCTACGCCGTCCACGCTATCTATAAGTTCGAGTTGGCGCGCTGGTTTCGCACCTTGGTGCAGAGCGTACTGTCGCCCGTGATCTCAACCTCGCTCTATTTCGTCGTGTTCGGTGCTGCGATCGGTGCACGCATGAACCAAATCGATGGTGTGAGCTACGGCGCCTTCATCGTGCCAGGCTTGATCATGCTGTCGATCATGACGGAAAGCATCTCGAATGCCTCGTTTGGAATTTACATGCCGCGGTATTCGGGGACGATCTACGAAGTGCTCTCCGCGCCGATCTCGTACTTGGAAATCGTGATTGGATACGTTGGAGCCGCCGCGACTAAATCAATGTTGCTGGGGCTCATCATTCTGGCCACCGCGCGCCTATTCGTGCCATTTCACATCGCGCACCCGCTCTGGATGATCGGTTTTCTAGTGCTGATTTCGTTGGCCTTCAGTCTGTTCGGTTTCATCATTGGCATCTGGGCGAGCGGCTGGGAGAAACTGCAGATCATTCCGATCATGATCGTCACGCCGTTGAGCTTCTTGGGCGGGAGCTTCTATTCGATCAGCATGCTGCCGCCCATCTGGCAGAAGATCACGTTGTTCAATCCTGTCGTGTATCTCATCAACGGATTTCGTTGGAGCTTTTATGGGATCTCCGACGTCAGCGTCGGTGTGAGTCTCAGCGCGACGCTTCTGTTCATGGTGATCTGCCTCACGATCGTGTGGTGGATATTTAGGACGGGGTATAGGCTGAAAGCATGACAGATCAGGACGGATGACCGCGTCATCACGAAGGACTCGCGTCAAGAAGGATTGCTATGCAATCAGGTGGGACGTTCGTCAGGTCAGAGGGAAAGGGAAGAGCAGAAGACGCAAGCCGACTGCATCGGCAGGCGAGCCTTACGGCAAGCAAGCCGCTGGCAGGCAAGCGCTGCGCGCAGGCCAGAACAGTAGAGGGATTGCTGACTTCTGACTGGTGACTAGGACCATTGAATTTCTTGTCCTCCGTGTTCTCCGTGTGAAATCTTCCTCTTCGTTGGCGGTTGAACGTTGGCGGTTGGCAGCGAGATGCGGATAAGGCGGCACTACACTTCACACGCGACACGCGCCGCTCACACGTTCATCGACTTCTTACCCCAGTGTCCCCGTGTTCCCGGTGGAGTTTTCTTAGCGAAGATTCGCAAGCCGACTGCATCGGCAGTCCACGCAGTTCGACGGGCGAACGGGGAGGAATCCGTTCTGCACTTTCTTTCTGTCCTGACGCAAGTCCTTCCTGATGCGCGAGCATCCTTCTTGACGGATGTCCCTCCTGATTGCGAAGCGATCCGTCCTTTATCCTCTGACCCGACGAAGTCCCTCTCGACTGCAAAGCAGTCCTTCCCGACGATGGTCCTTCCCGACGCGCAGCGTCCCCCCTCTTTGGTCTCGTTTCTGTCCTGCCGATAGGCCCTCGTGATCCGAAAGGATCCTTCCTGCGGACGCCATCCTGATTGCGAAGCAATCCATCATTCGTCAATGATCCCGACGGAACCTCACGATCGCTTCATGCACTTAGTTTTTAGTCCCACCTCACGCCACAATTAATGCCCGAAGGTCCTTCCATCGTCATCTTGCGTGAGCAGGTGCAGGAATTCGCTGGGAAGAAGATCGTTCGCGTCGCGGGCAATTCAAAAATCGATCAGCGGCGCTTGATCGGCGAGAAGGTGTTGAGCTTGCGCAGTTGGGGCAAGCACTTCTTGATTGAGTTCGAAGCGTTTTCGGTGCGGATTCATTTCCTACTGTTCGGTACGTATCGCATTAACGAGCGCAAGGAGTCCGAGCCGCGCCTGCGTTTGTCCTTTCGCAGCGGTGAGTTGAATTTCTACGCGTGTTCCGTCCAGTTCGTAGAAGGACCGCTCG